>JAYUOS010000041.1:0-7074 GCA_043760725.1 Sphingomonadales bacterium | reverse complement strand
CAAGCGCGATCAAAGCAAGAACGGCGGCAACCGATGCAATCAATCCCTTGAACCAGATACCGATGACGCCTTCGGCTGTATCATCGCGTGGTAAAACTAAGGCGTTAATGCGTTCACGCCGCCAAAGTCGCCATGTTGGCCAGACGAAGGCAGATGCCAGAAGAAGAGTGTAATAAGTCAGCAGGGCCATGATCATCGCGAGTCTCCATATTGCTTGCAAGGTCCATACATGCTCTAGTAACTAGAGGATCAAGCACTTATTTCGGAGATTGGATATGATGATCGGCGAAGTGTCGAAGCTGACAAATACGAAGGTGCCCACAATCCGTTTCTACGAGCAGATCGGACTGCTAGTCAGTGCGCCACGAACAGATTCGGGCCGACGCACATACAGCAATCGCGACCTACGTCGTCTAAGCTTCATCCGGCATGCCCGGTCACTGGGTTTTTCAATCGAGGACATTCGCGCACTGTTGGAGATGAACGACCGCCCCGAAGAACCTTGCGCTGAAGTCCACCGGATTGCTGAGGTACAGCGCACCGCTATCGACGAAAAGATCAAGAGCCTGACAAAGCTTCGCGGTGAACTACGCCGTATCGAAGCGGCCTGTGCAGGAGGGGTGTCAATGGATTGTCGCGTGATCGAAGCTCTAGCAGATCGCAGCCTGTGCGAAAATGCACATCTTACCTGACCGCTATGTCTGCTTATCGCTAGCTGGTCACGGCGAACGAACGACCGAAATCTTGTCGGAATGTGTCACCGAAGTGAAGAAACCTCGGCTTCAACCACCGCCCGCCGCTGCTTTCCCCGTTCTCACCCAAGCCGAGGCAAAGAGGAGCATCAGCACGCCGTCAATGAGTGCACCGTAGAATGGCCCGCTCTGCGCGAGCCGCCCGGCCTGCCAGAGCCACATGGATGGAATGAAGAAAGCCGCCTTTTCGGCGACGCTGACGAGCATTAGCGGACGATAACGCAGGGGATCAAGCGCGATCAGGATGAAAGCGAACTGCCAGACCAGCGCCGAGGCATGGAAACCATAATAGAATTCGGGATGCGTGATTGCAGGTGGCACGGAAGCGCTGAACTGTCCTTCCGTGAACAGCCCGAGTACCAACACAGCGCTGCCGTAGATAGCCGCAAGCCAGTAGAGTCGCTTTGCAAAGTTCATGACCGGCACTTTGCAATTCGCAATCGCAAAGAGCAAGCGTCACCTATGGCGGTTGCGGTGACCGCTTCACCCACCCGCAACCCCACCCACACAAACATGGTTAACGCGCGGCAGCTGCCTTGGGCTCATGCTCGAGAGTCGGGCAGTTCGATCTTTGATGGTCGCCGGACGATCAACACTGAATGTCCGCTATTGGAAAATCCGAAAGCGTTGCTAAACGTCGCAAAAGTTGTCGTAATTTGACTTTACAGCTTTGGAAATTTCCATCGCGCGCAGCCTTGACAATTGTTTAATGTTCCTATATTGTTCTGACGTTCTTTGATATTGTTAGGTCCGTTCATTCACAGAAATTTTGTGGCCAGACATATGTGTCCAACACCGCTAAGTTTACACTTCGGGGGCTGCCATGGTAAACTTGGGGGGGTGTTTTAACTCCGTTTGTCACCCTTTTAGGTGAGACCTTAGTGTGACCTTTCACGCAGTGCTGCGGGTTTTGGCGTGTTTGGGATGTAGAAAGCCAAGTGGCTTATTTTCAAGCCCCTCCCCTTCAGGGGAGGGGTTGGGGTGGGGGCTGTAAAGTTAGCTCTGTGCCTCGAACCCCACCCCACTGCGACTAGGCAGCAAGCTGCCAAGTCTCGTTGCCCCTCCCCTAAAGAGGAGGGGCTTCGGATAACGACCTCAATCCCTAAGCAGCTCGTTAATCGCCGTCTTTGCCCTAGTCTGCGCATCGACGCGTTTGACGATAACGGCACAGGCCAAATTCGGCCCGGGCGATCCGTCCGCCAATGGCTTGCCCGGCAAAGTTCCCGGGACGACCACCGAATAAGCTGGCACGCGGCCGACAAAGACTTCGCCGGTCTCGCGGTCGACGATCTTGCTGGTAGAGCTGATGAATACGCCCATCGCCAGCACAGCGCCTTCCTCGACGATTACGCCTTCGACCACTTCCGAACGCGCACCGATGAAGCAATTGTCCTCGATGATGACGGGGCCAGCTTGTAATGGCTCCAGCACGCCGCCGATGCCGACGCCGCCCGATAGATGGACGTTCTTGCCGATCTGGGCGCAGCTGCCGACGGTGGCCCAGGCATCGACCATTGATCCTTCATCGACGCGCGCACCGATGTTGACGAAGCTTGGCATCAGCACGACGTTGCGCGCGATAAAGCTGCCGCGCCGTGCGACTGCGCCGGGGACAACGCGGCAACCGGCTTCGCGGAAACGGTTGTCACCCCATCCGGCGAACTTGCTCGGCACTTTGTCAAAGGCTGGCGATCCGGCGGAACCGCCATCGACCACCGCATTGTCATTCAGGCGGAATGACAACAGCACCGCCTTTTTCAGCCATTGGTTGACTGTCCAGCTGCCGTCCAGTTTTTCGGCAACGCGGAAAATGCCATTGTCGAGGCCCTCAATCGCGGCCTCAACCGCATCGCGGGTTTCGCCCTTTGTGGCGATCGTCAGGGTATCGCGGGCGTCCCATGCGGCCTCGATTGCTGCCTGTAATGAGGTGCTCATGCTGCTTCCCGTTCTTTAATGCTGTGCAGCCAATCGGCAACATCGGTGATTTGGTGATCGACAAAATGCGGGGTGGTGTCGCCGCTGTCAGGGTCGGTCGCGTGATTGATCCAGACAGTAGTCATGCCCATCGTCTTGGCCGGTTCCAGATTGTGCGCTGAATCCTCGACAAACAAAGCGGTCGTTGGGTCGATGTCAAAGGTACGACAAAACGCCTGATAGCTCTCCAACTCGGGCTTTGGCCGATGCTCCATTTGGTGGATATCGAACAATCCTTCGAATACCCCGTCGAGCCCGCGTTTGGTCAGCACCCGCTCTGCATAAGGCGCATCCGCGTTGGTGAAGATCAGCTTGCGTCCTGGAAGCGCCTCGATCCCTGCCCGCAACCGGTCGCAAGGTTTCAGTAACGACAGGTCCACGTCATGGACGAAGTCGAGATATTTGTGCAAATCAACGCCGTGTTCCGCCATGAGGCCGCCGAGCGTCGTGCCATAGCTTTTCCAATAGGCATGCCGGATTTTGTGTGCAGCTTCGCTGTCAATATCGAAATAATCTTCGACAAACAGCGCGATCCTGTCGCGCACTTGCTCCATGATATTATGCTCAGGACCATAAAGCGTCAGGTCGAGATCAAAGATCCAGGTTTCGATGTGGGAGAGTTCAGGCTGCATAAGGCGGCGCTTAGCCTGCGATGTTCAAACGGTAAAGCTTTCACCGCATCCGCAACTGCCCGTGGCGTTGGGGTTGGTGAAGACAAAGCCTGCGGCGAACTCATCCTCGACCCAGTCCATTGTCGAACCAACCAGATAGAGCACCGATCCGCCGTCGATATACAACACTCCGCCGGGGGTTTCGATCTTCTCGTCAAACGCCACCGCCTCAGTCACATAATCGACCGAATAGGCAAGGCCGGAACAGCCCCGGCGCGGGGTTGACAGTTTAACGCCTATGGCGCCCTCGGGGGCTTTGGCCATCAACTCGGCGATGCGTGCCTCTGACGCGGGCGTCAGGTTGACGGCGGCGGGCAATGCGCGGCGGGTTTTGGTTTCGGTGGTCATAGCATCCCCAATTCCAACCGCGCCTCGTCGGACATCTTAGCCGGGTCCCATGGCGGGTCCCAAACGAGCACCACCTCGGCATCGCCGACGCCGGGCACAGCGCCGACGCGTAGTTCGACTTCGCTCGGCATGGACTCAGCAACCGGGCAGTGCGGGGTCGTCAACGTCATCGAGACGAGCGCATGGCCATTGTTGACCTCAACGCCGTAAATCAGGCCGAGGTCGTAAATATTGACCGGGATTTCGGGGTCGTAAATCTCTTTGATCGCCTCGATAATCGCGTCTTGCAAAGCTTCGTCACCTTCAGCCACGGCTGCGACGGGTTTATGCGCCAGGAAACCTTCGAGATAATCCTTCTTGCGTTCAAAGGTTTCCACAGCACTTTCGACGCGGGCCTTAGGCGGCGCTTCGACGCTGTCTACTTCTTCGATCTTGATGCTATTTTCACGAATTTGTTCAGTCATGTGGCGAATATCCTTTGAACGCGATCCAGCCCACGCACGAGCGCAGCGACATCGCTTTCATCATTGTAAATCCCAAAACTCGCGCGCGCTGTGGCGGGCACGCCCAGATAGTCCATCAGCGGTTGGCAACAGTGATGGCCAGCACGGATCGCGACGCCTTCTTCATCCAATATGGTGCCGATGTCGTGCGGATGCACCCCTTCCATTGAAAAGGAAACAATCCCCGCTGATTTCGCAGGACCATAAAGCGTGATCGAATTGATGCCGCGCAACGCCTCGCGGGTCTGTGCGGCAAGAGCGCTTTCGTGCGCAAAGATTGCCTCGACACCGATGGCATCGACAAAATCAATCGCAGCATGCAGTCCAATGACTTCGATAATCATCGGCGTTCCCGCCTCAAACCGCCCCGGCGCGGGGGCGTAGGTGGTCTTTTCAAACGTCACCCGGTCGATCATCGCGCCGCCGCCCTGCCACGGGGGCATCGCGTCGAGCGTTTCTGCACTCGCCCACAGCACACCGACGCCGGTGGGGCCGTAAAGCTTATGCCCCGACAGCACGTAAAAATCACAACCAAGTTCGGCCATGTTGAGCCGCATACGCGGCGCCGCTTGGCAACCATCGAGCAGCAGCTTTGCGCCGACCGCATGGGCTGCCTTTGCAGCGCGTTTTACACCGAGGATCGAGCCAAGGACATTGGAAACGTGGGCCAGCGCGACTAGCTTGTGTCGCTTGGTAAGGTTCGCCTCCAGCCAATCCAAATCAATCAGGCCGTCCTCGGTTAGCGGACAGACATCGATATGCGCGCCGACTTTCTCGGCCAACATCTGCCACGGCACAATATTGCTGTGATGCTCCAACTGAGAGAGCATAATGCGGTCGCCCGCCTTCACATTCGCCGGACCCCAGCTTTGCGCGACCAGATTGATCGCCTCCGTCGCGCCGCGCACAAAGACGATTTCGTTGGCTGATGCAGCACCGATGAAACGCGCCGCGCGTTCACGCGCCGCTTCAAACGCTATGGTCATATTGGCCGAGCGCGCATAGACGCCGCGATGGACGGTGGCGTAATCCACGCCGCCTGCGCGCATCATCACGTCAAGCACAACCTGTGGTTTTTGCGCGGTCGCACCGGTGTCGAGGTAGTGCCAGTTGCCCGCAAGTCCGGGAAACTGATCGCGCACGCTATGCGCAATAGAACCGCCTTCGTTCTCCCACCGGGCAACGGCGCGTTCGGTTGGGGTGATGGCGTTCACACCAATTCTCCCAACTTCTTAAGCGCAGCCTCGGTCAGCATCGCTTCGTCCCCAGCACCCTCAAACACGCCCGCAACAAACGCCTGCAGCATCAGCTTTTTCGCATCCGCAGGCGCAATGCCGCGTGCTTGCAGATAGAACAGCCCCATCGGGTCCAATTCACCAATCGCGCAACCATGCGCGCATTTGACGTCGTCGGCATAAATTTCGAGCTCGGGCTTGGCATTGGCGGTGGCGCTGCGATCAAGCAGCATTGCCTTGACCGATTGCACCGAGTCGGTCAGCTGCGCATCACGCGCCACCGCGACTTTGCCGAGATAGGTTCCCGTCGCTGTGCCAGCTAAGACAGAACGCACAATCTGCGATGAAGTCGCTCTGGGTTCGGCATGGGTGACAGTGGTGATGATTTCCAACGTCTGCGAACCGCCGCCAATCTGCACTGCGCCCAGTTTAAAATCAGCACCTTCGTGCAAGGTAACATTCAACTCCACCCGCCCATAGTCACCGCCGATGTTGAGGACATGAATCGCGGCGGTTGCGCTTTTGCCGATGGCTATGTCGAGCTGATGAATGCTCCCGCCGTCTTGAACAATTGTCCGCACAAACGCGCCGCCCGCAGGCACAACAACATGCTCCGCCAACGGCAAAGGCCAAGCCCGAGCCAGCGCATCGATATCCGAATAGCGAAATGCCTCATCACGGCGGGTAGGCAGGGTCAGCGTGTCAACCATGAACCAGACCTTCGGCGTACGCATCATTGCAGGCTTCAGGTTGCGCAAGATCAAAACGTTTGTGGACGCGATCAACCAGGGTTCCGTCTTTCAGCGGCACGCCAGCGGTAACCGAATGGTCGACAAAGCCTTGCTTTGTGTAAAAAGCGATGCCGCCGACATTATCGGCGCGGATTGTCGCGTTGATCGCGGCTAGGCCCAGTGCCCGCGCGCGTATGGCCGTGTCGGCAAACAATGCAGACCCCACGCCACGCTTCGCGCCCGCGACGCGCGCGAATGTGCCGATATCACCGATGTCATCGGGCAGGTTTGGATAACGACCCAACGTCTGGAATCCCTCAATCCGGCCTGTCTCTGCATCAACAGCGACAAGGCAGATTTGGACATTGGGACCGGTCAAATAGGCCTGCGCCAAGGATTCAGGCGTAAAAGCGTCCTCCAGCGCTGTCGTCCCGCCGCGCGCGATGACGCCGTTGAGCAGATCCGCTAGCGCAGGCGCATCTTCGGGCACAACAGGGCGAACGGCGAGGCTCATGCCGCCAGCTCCTTGTACCCGTCACGCTCAAGCTCAAGCGCCAATTCAGCACCGCCAGTCCGTGTAATCCGCCCACCATCAAGCACATGGACGAAGTCGGGCTTCACATAATCGAGCAGGCGCTGGTAATGCGTGATCAGCAGCACCGCCTTGTCGGGCCGCCGCATGATGCGGTTGATCCCGTCACCCACCACGCGCAGCGCGTCGATATCGAGGCCGCTGTCGGTTTCATCGAGGATCGCGAGCGCGGGGTCGATGATGCCCATCTGCACCATCTCGTTGCGCTTCTTCTCGCCGCCCGAAAAGCCGACATTCACCGGGCGCTTGAGCATCTCCATATCCATGC
>JAYUOS010000040.1:0-7088 GCA_043760725.1 Sphingomonadales bacterium | reverse complement strand
TCTATATCCCCTATCGCTACACCGTTGTTCCAAAGTGATTTTGGTCGGAGAGATTTTATGAAAGCTATTGCAAAAGCCGCCCTGTGCGGCGTCGCCCTTTTCGCCGCTCCGTTAATCGCGCAGGACGATGCAGGGATGAACGAAGTCGTCGTTACCGGAACGCGGATTAACCGAAACAGCCTGTCATCGCTCGATCCGATCTCCATCTACACACCACCATCGCCGCCCGTTATCGGCTTCAAACGTCAAGCCGATTCGGCAGTGCGCAACATCGACATCGTCTCGGATTCGCGCGAAGAAGATATGCGCCGCCGTGAGGTTCAGGCAATGCTGCTCGACGCCATTGATCGCGCAAAGACTGCGGGGTTCAGCCTTGTCACAGGGCAGTTGGAATTGGTCGAGGTTACGCGCGCCAACTGGCAGGATCAGTTCCCCGAACTGGCGGGCAAAGTCAAAGACGCTGACGAAGATGAAGACGATGATGATGATGATGACGAGGGGCAAATGGCCTATGAGGATGACGGCGGCAGCACTGTCATTCGACTGAAGGTTAAAACCAAGCTCGACGGCTCGATTAGCAATGCGCAGCAAAAGATTTCAGGCTTCATCAAAGGCGTGCCTGCAACCGGCCGCTCGCTTATCGTTCCCCAAGGCGGGCTATCGCTAACGATCATCAACCCCGATCAATATCGCGACGAAATCTACAAACGCATCGCGACCGGGGCGACGCACGCGGTCAGCTTTTATGGTCCGGAATATGGCGTGGAAGTGGTCGGTTTAGATCGCGACGTTGCGTGGCAACAGGTGAGCAACACAGAGGTATTTTTGTATATTCCTTACAGTTTCAAGATCGAGAAATAGGTTCCGCTGGTTTTTTTGCGGCTTCGTGGCTTTATGCGAGAATATTTTGTTTCACACAAAGCCACAAAGTAACAAAGAGAATGAATGCCAGAGTTACCCGAAGTTGAAACCACTGTTGCTGGTCTGCGTGCCGTTCTCGACGGTGAGGTTATCGCCCGCGCTGAACCCCGCCGCGCTGATCTGCGCCGGCCGATGCCTGTGGATCTGCGTCAGCGGCTTACTGGCGCCCGCGTGATTAGCCTTGGCCGTCGTGCAAAATATGGACTGATCTATACCGACCGTGACGATGTGCTGATCTTTCATCTCGGCATGTCGGGCCGCTGGCGTGTTGATCCGGTGGAGATTGAAAAGCACGACCATTTTGTTTTGGAAACGGCGTCTGGCCGGGTGGTTGCGCTCAATGACCATCGCCGCTTTGGCTCGCTCGATATAGTCGACACAGATAAGCTAGCAACATTCCGGCATTTTGTGTCGATGGGGCCGGAGCCTTTGTCGGATGATTTTGACGCAGGTGTATTGCAGGCGAAGATCAAGGGCCGTGCCGCGCCGATTAAGGCGATGCTGCTGAACCAATCTATCGTTGCGGGCCTTGGCAACATCTATGTATGTGAGGCGCTGCATATGGCGGGAATTTCGCCGGTCATTGCGGCTGGCAAAATCACTAAACCTCGGCTTGAGAAACTCGTCGTTGCGATCAAGGATGTGCTGTCAGCCGCTATAGTCGCTGGCGGTTCAACGTTGCGCGATTTTGCAGCGCCTGACGGGGAACTCGGCTATTTTGCTAAAGACTGGCGGGTGTATGGTCGCGAGGGGCAAGAGTGCCAATGCGGGGCAACCGTCCTACGCCGCGTCGATTCGGGGCGTTCGACATTCTATTGCGCTAAGTGCCAGCGCTAAGTTTCAGCCAAAATGGCGGATTTTCGCGGTTGACGAATCTGTAGGGTCTGGGTAAGGGCTGCGCTTCAGCGGGAAAGCGCGTTCTTTGCGCTCCTGTAACTATCTGTTTTAATTGAGGACACACATGGCCAATACGCCGCAAGCACGCAAACGCATCCGTCGCAATGACCGTCGTGCCGAAATCAATGGCGCACGCGTCAGCCGCATCCGTACCTTTGTCAAAAAGGTTGAGGCAGCGCTGGACGCTGGCGATAAGGGCGCAGCAACCGTTGCTCTTGCAGCAGCGCAGCCGGAATTGGCGCGCGGCGTTTCGAAAGGTGTGCTGCATAAGAATATGGCGTCACGCAAATTCAGCCGCCTGACCAAGCGGGTTGCCGCTTTGGCGTGATTTGCTGGCTGAGGCGCGGTTACGTGACTTCAGTTTAGCGCACAAAGACAACAGAAGACCCGCTGGTATCCAGCGGGTCTTTTTTGTGTTTAATTGCGCATTTTGCAACTGCCGGATTCCCTGCGATTCGGACGAGTTGCGCACAGGCTTTCCACAAGAAATTTCAGCAAATCAGGTGTTTAAAATTTATTTTACGCAATTGCTTGGCTTCCATCGAGTCAAGCCGGTTTATTTCAGTTTTTTGACAGTCGCCCCTCTTGCCCGACTCAGTTTATGGGCGCTAGAACATACTTTCTAGCGGCGTGTGACCCTGTCTCAGCTGCCTTACACAATAAGCAATCACATACGTGCCAGCGGCTTCTGAGCTTTTGGACGTAACGATAGATTTGCCTCAAGTGACGGCATCGAAAGGACAAAAAATGGGCAGCGCAGGACTGGTGGGGTGAAAGGGGTGAAAAGCGTGGCGCTGAAAATATTGGCATCGGATGAAGCCGATGGGGTGACGGCTGTATTCGAATCAGACTGGCAAGATGTTGCATCGCGATTGCGCCGCGATCTTGGTTCCCAAATTTACGGACAGTGGATTCGCGCGATTATGCTCGGCGATTTTTGCGAACTGACCGGCACGCTGGAATTGCTCACGCCTTCCGATTTTTCGGCAAGCTGGATTTCAGATCACTATGCGGATCGGATCCGCCTAGCATGGGTTTCGGTGAACCCGGCCGTGCGTCAGTTAAAGATCCGTTCAAAGCCGGGAGCAGCTCGCGTCGAAATGCTGCAAGCAAGCGGCGTTCCTGAGCGCGCTGCTGCAACGCACATCATAGAAGCACTTCCGGTGCGCCCTCCGCTTGACCCTCGGCTGACTTTTGCGAATTTCGTTCGCGGACAAACCAATGTGCTGGCGGTAACGGCTGCCGAACGGGTTGCGGCCGTTGATCGCCCGTTGTTCAACCCGCTCTATCTGCAAGCTGCCACAGGCCAAGGCAAAACCCATTTGATGCACGCCATTGGCCATGCTTATGCCCAGGTCAATCCGAACGCGCAGATCCTGTATATGTCGGCAGAAAAGTTCATGATGGAGTTCGTCTCTGCCATGCGCCGCAAAGAAGTAATGGAGTTTAAAGCGCGGCTGCGCGCGGTTGATATCCTGATGATCGACGACATCCAGTTCATCATCGGCAAAGTGTCGACGCAAGAAGAATTCCTCCACACCATCGATGCGATCCTTGGCGCTAGCAAGCGGTTGGTTGTTGCTGCCGACCGTGCTCCGCAAGCTTTGGATGGCGTTGATCAACGCATTCTTTCGCGTCTGTCGATGGGACTAGTGGCCGATATTCAACCTGCCGATTTGGAACTGCGCCGTGCTATCTTGGTCCAGCGTCTTGCCAAAATGCCCGAAACACAGGTCGGCGATGATGTTATCGAGTTTCTGGCACGCACAATCAGCCGCAACGTCCGCGAACTCGAAGGCGGTTTGAACAAACTTATCGCCTTTTCGCAGCTAACCGGAAAGCCGATCACACGGACATTGGCAGAGGAGCAGTTGAAAGACATTCTAAGCGCATGCCGTCGCCGGATCACGATCGACGAAATCCAACGCGCGGTCTGTGAATATTACCGTATCGACCGCAGCGAAATGTCGTCAAAACGCCGTGCTCGCGCGGTTGTGCGTCCGCGTCAGGTTGCGATGTATATTGCCAAAGTCATGACGCCGCGTAGCTATCCTGAAATCGGCCGTAAATTTGGTGGACGTGATCATTCGACGGTTATCCATGCCGTGCGCCTTGTTGAAGACTTGCGCCGGATGGATAATGACATGGATAACGACGTCCGCGCTCTGCTCCGTCAGTTGGAAGCATAAGCTTCGCTATCTTTCGATAGCGTCACAGCCTATCCCAACCCCCAATAGGATTCGGGAGACGGGCGTTGACGAAATTCTGCATCCAATGCGGAGCATCACTGAACGACGATGTGCGGTTTTGTGGCGATTGCGGGCAGCCCGTTTCCGACGATTCCATGCCCGTTGTTGCCCAGGAAACAGGCCGCCAAAGCCCAAAATGGTTGCTCATCGGCGGCGTGTTTTTTGTCCTGCTTTTGCTCGCGCTTTATTATGTCATCTTCCTTCGTGACGATATTGGCGAGCGGGACGCTGTGCCGACCAAAGCGAAGGCCGAAGCCGCTGAAATTATTCAGCTTCCGTTCTTTGCCGTAGCCGATGCCAATATCCGCGAAAAAGCGACCACAGTAGATACCATTATTTTGGGCAAGTTATTGCGCGGGCAGGCTGCATCTGGCGTTCTGGTCACAGGTAATGACGGGGAAACCCAATGGCTGAAATTGGTTGGCGATAAAGGTTTCATTGCAGCCTCCAATCTGTCGGAAACCGAGCCGCCGAAAATTATCAAGGCGTTGGGCGACAAAGTCTGGATCACGGATAAACCGATGCAGATTTATGCTGAACCCAATGCAAGTTCAGCGCCAATCGACACGGTTAAAGTGGGCACCCCGCTGACTTTGTTTGGCCTAACCGGCAATGACTATATCGAGATCAAGCTGAAACGGGGTGGTGTCGGCTATATCGCGGACGGGGCGCGGATCGTGGCGCTGACTTTGGTAAAAGGGAAACCGATTGCGTTCAGCTTTAATCCTGCGAACTGTGATTTTGGCGGCGAGTTGGAAACCGAATTCGCCAAGCTGATGGCAAAATCGAAGGCCGCCTATAAAGCCATCGATATGACCGATTTTCCAAGCGACGCGGCCCGGGATAAGGCGCTGATCGGGTTCGAAGGCAAATCCTATTTTCAACGGCTGGAACGATCATTCAACGGCGTATCGATCACCGGCATCGCGCAGCATTATGAATCGCAGTCACTGTATTTTGCCGATGCGCCCGACAAAGTCCTCGCAGCGTTCAAAGCCGCCGGGTACAAAATCGGTCGCGATGGGCAGTTCGCCAACACGGAAATCTACGCCGGAATCGGTACAACCGCCGGAGAAGGCCGCAGCTTTGGCAAGTCCGACCTTAACTGCGGGGTTTAGTCGGAAGCCTATTTCTTCTCAGGCGCGACCGAGATTCGGACCGTCTCACCGCTGTTGCCGGGGAAGCCGGTAAACATCGCCTCGACCAGGTTAGGCACAAGATAAGGCAGCTTGTTTGATCGCGACTTGGCCTCGGCTTTGCCTTCGAACAAGCGCTCGCCGCTACCGCTGCGTTCGATTTTCATGTCGATACCGCTGGTGAAGACGGTGAAGCTGCGAACATCATAGCCGCCGCCAAAGCCTGCGCCGCCAAACAGAAACGGATCGCTCCACCCCTGAATATAGCGATAGCCGTGGCGCGTGCGCACGACATATGGCCGCGAATAAAATCCGCCGTAACGGCCAAAGCCCCAATACGGATCGTAAAATGGATCGCGCTCGGCAACAGTGCGTTCTTTGCCTTCGTCGACAACATAATCGAGCGTTACGGTCAGGTCGGCAGGCGCGCCATTGGCGGCGGGCATATAGCCTACGCGCTGCATCTCGGCACCGACCAGCCCGGCATATTGCGCAAATTCCAGCCCGCCTTGCTTCGCCGGATCAGCGGCTTTGACGGTAAAGGTCTGACCCTGCGGCGCAGGCAAAGCTTGAAAACGCGAGACATCGGCGCGAAAGGGCGTCGCGGCACAAGCTGCCAGAGACAACAAAGCGAACGGTGCGAGCAATTTGGCTGCGGTGCGGATGCGGGTCATGATCGTTTCTCCAAGCGCCTCCTATAAGGCGATTCGTCGGCAAACGGTATCAAAAAGCGGCTGAACGGTGGTTTAATGAAAATGGGGGGCTAACCCGTCATATAACTTATCGTTAGCGCAGCAGGCCTAGGGCTTTATAGGCGCGATCGAGCGTCGGCTGCGCCAATGTGGCAGCCTTTTCCGCACCGCTTCGCAACGCCGCGTCAATCGCCGCGGTGTCCTCGCGCAACGCATTGAACCGCACCGCAATCGGCGCGAGTTTTGTCACAAGCAATTCGCCCAACGCAGGCTTGAACGCGCCAAAGCCTTGGCCGCCAAATTGGCGGAGCACCGCATCGACGCTGACCCCCGCCATCGCGGCATAAATGCTCACCAGATTTTCGGCCTCGGGCCGTCCGGCTAGGCCAGCTTTCTCGCTCGGCAGCGGTTCTGCGTCGGATTTGGCTTTGCGGATTTTCTGCATGATCGCGTCGGCATCATCGGTCAGGTTGATCCGGCTGAGGTCCGATAGGTCGGACTTGCTCATCTTTGCTGCGCCATCGCGCAACGACATAATCCGCGCCGCCTCGGGCGGAATGATCGGTTCTGGCAGAGTGAAAATTTCCTCCCCACCCCCGAAATCATTGTTGAATTTTTGCGCGATGTCGCGGGCCAGTTCCAGATGCTGTTTCTGGTCATCGCCCACCGGCACATGCGTTGCCTGATACAGCAAAACATCGGCGGCTTGCAGCACCGGATAGGTGAACAAAGCGATCGAGGCGCCTTCGCGGTTCTTGCCCGCTTTATCCTTCCACTGTGTCATCCGGTTCAGCCAGCCCATGCGCGCGGTGCCGGTCAGCAGCCATTGCAGCTGGCTGTGCGCAGGAACTTGCGTCTGGTTGAACAGGATCGATTTGTCGGTGTCGATACCGCAGGCGATCAACGCCGCCGCCATCTCGCGGGTGTTGGCGGTCAGCTCGGCGGGATCATGCGGCAGGGATATGGCGTGGAGATCGGCGAGGAAAAACAAGCATTCGCCGCCGGTCGTCGCCATATCATCCTGCATCCGCACCCAATTGCGGATCGCCCCCAGATAGTTACCGAGATGGAGGTTCCCTGTGGGTTGGATGCCAGAGACGACGCGCATAATTTATCCTTCGGTGGCAGGCGTAGCTTTGCGGCGACGCAGGATCAGATTGATCTCATTTTTGTCCACCGCGCCAACCAGCCAT
>JAYUOS010000039.1:0-7090 GCA_043760725.1 Sphingomonadales bacterium | reverse complement strand
CCGCATGAATTCCAGGGCGGCACCGCGTCGATCAGCAACATGGGCATGATGGGCATCAAACAATTCGACGCCGTCATCAACCCGCCACAAGCGATGATTTTGGCCATCGGTGCAGGTGAAAAGCGGCCCTATGTGGTAGATGACGCGCTGGCGATTGCCACGGTGATGAGCGCAACGGGTTCCTTCGACCACCGCGCAATTGACGGCGCGGATGGCGCGATGTTGATGAAGGTGTTCAAGGAACTGGTGGAGAAGCCTTTGGGGTTGGTGGCTTAACGTGAACCGCTTGCTGGTATTTCTTGTTGTCTTGGTCATCGTTTTGGTTGGGGCGCTGATGTTTTTGCTTGGCAGGACTACTGCGGACGTTGAAACGCCTCTCACTGTTAGAAATGAGCAGCCTCCAACCAGCATTAGATCGAAAGCGATCGAAGTAACACAAGGTGTTCAAAATCGTTCTATCGATGCTCTATCACGACCGGTTAAAATTGGTGGCGAAGTCATGTTAGATGCGTGCGGAGGGAATTCTGTCGTGGTTGGACTCAACCCGAAAGGGGACAATTTTTTGGCTGTGAAGGCTGGGCCAAGTCTTAAGGCAAAACGAACAGACAAAATTGGTCCAAACACAGAAGTCTATTTGTGTGAAGAAACGGCTGACGGCGCTTGGTCTGGCATCGTCTATGACGGCAGCGGTAAGTGGACAGCACGCTGTGGAGTTACGTCCGCTGTTGCGACGCGGCGTTCATATACTGGCCCATGTCTTTCAGGTTGGGTTTCATCAAAATATGTAGAATTGGTAGCAGGATAGCTATGTCTAACTACTACCTGATTATCCATAGCATCAGCCCCGATGGCTATGTTACCGCCTAACCCCTCTCCCCTTGCGGGAGAGGGAGGGGCCCGCCGCGAAGCGGTGGGAGGGAGAGGGGGTGTGCCTTCGAGGTCCGATCTCCTCGCCCGCGCAAAATGGATGCGCGCCAATCCGACCGAGGCGAAGCAACGAGTGTGGGCCATTCTCCGGGCCAAACGGCTAACTGGTTTCAAATTCAGACGTCAGGTCATTATCGATTCGTACATCGTGGATTTTATCAACTTCGATCACCGATTGATTATCGAAGCGGACGGCTCGCAACATGCCGAAAGCGAATATGATGAGCGGCGCGATGCTTATCTCAAACGACAAGGCTTCACTGTGCTGCGGTTTTGGAACAATGACGTTTTGAGCAACAGCGATGGTGTGACCGAAGCGATTTGGCACGCGCTGCACGCACCCCCTCTCCCTTCCGCTGCTTCGCAGCTCCCTCCCTCTCCCGCGAGGGGAGAGGGGTTTGAAAGTGAATCCCATGTCTACTAACTACGACCTGATCGTCCTCGGTTCCGGCCCCGGTGGCTATGTTGCTGCTATCCGCGCCGCGCAACTTGGGCTGAAAACCGCGATTGTTGAGCGGGAAAATCTTGGTGGCATATGCCTCAACTGGGGGTGTATTCCGACCAAAGCGTTGCTGCGTTCGGCGGAGATATTCCATTATATGCAACATGCTGGCGATTATGGGCTGGCGGCAGCCAATATCAGTGCGGATATCGACGCGGTGGTCAAACGGTCACGCGGTATCGCCAAGCAGCTGAATCAGGGCGTCACGCATCTGATGAAAAAGAACAAGATCACCGTCCATATGGGCGAAGGCAAGCTAACCGCCGCGAACAAGCTGACTGTTACGAAAGATGGCAAAACCGAGGAACTGACCGCCAAGAACATCATCGTTGCCACTGGCGCCCGCGCCCGCGATCTGCCCTTTGCGCCTGCCGATGGCCATAAACCTGGGGGGCGCATCTGGACCTATCGTCATGCAATGGTTCCCGCTGAAATGCCGACAAAGCTGCTGGTCATTGGATCGGGCGCAATCGGCATCGAATTTGCCAGTTTCTACAATGATATGGGCGCGGACGTGACTGTGGTTGAAATGCTCGACCGCGTTGTGCCGGTGGAGGACGCTGATGTTTCGGCTTTCCTTGAAAAGGCGCTGAAAAAGCAGGGCATGACAATCATGACCGGGGCAGGGGTCGAAAGCCTGAAAGCCAGCGCGACTGGTGTTTCTGCCGCGATCAAGGGCAAGGACGGCAAAGTCGTCAACGGCGAATTTTCGCATTGCATCGTCGCCATCGGCATAGTGCCGAACACAGAGAATATCGGCCTCGAAGAACTCGGCATCAAAACCACCACGGGCCATATCGACACAGACCCGATGTGCCGCACCAATGTGCCGGGTATCTGGGCCATCGGCGACGTCACCGCGCCGCCTTGGTTGGCGCACAAGGCGAGCCATGAAGGCGTGATCGCGGTGGAGGCGATCAACGGCGGCCATCCGCATGCGATGGACCCGCTGAACATTCCGGGCTGCACATACTGCCACCCGCAAGTCGCCAGCGTCGGCATGACCGAGGCGAAAGCCAAAGACGCTGGTTACGAAATCAAAGTCGGCAACTTCCCGTTCCTCGGCAACGGCAAGGCAATCGCACTGGGCGAAGCAGAGGGCTTCATCAAAACCATATTCGACGCCAAAACCGGCGAATTGCTAGGCGCACATATGGTTGGCGCAGAGGTTACCGAGTTGATCCAAGGCTACACCATCGGTAAAACGGCGGAGCTGGTCGAGATCGACTTTATGAATACCGTTTTCCCGCATCCGACGTTGAGCGAGATGATGCATGAGTCTGTGCTGGGCGCATATGGCAAAATGATCCATATGTAGGTAGCGTGGCCGCTGTAATATAACGGGTCTTCCAACCCTTTGCGCTTGCATCTTTCCCCTCAAAGCCCACTCTACCGACTCGGAGAAGAGGGAAGCTGCAAAATGTCGGAAGATAAGGGATTAGCAAAAGGCGCGATTGGGGTCGTTGAATCGGCGATCATGGGGATCGCGGGCACAGCGCCTGCTTATAGCATCGCGGTAACCACAGCGGCGATTGTTGCGGCGGTTGGTGTGCTCTCAGTGGGTAGCATCCTGTATTGCGGCCTTATCATGTTCGGTATGATGCTCGCGTTTGTTAATCTCAACAAAATGTCGCCGGATGCCGGGGCGAGCTTTGCCTGGGTCAAGCAAGTATTTGGCCCGACATGGGGCTTTTTTGCTGGCTGGGGGCTGATTGTTGCCTCGGTGGTTTTCATGGTGTCGGCAACGATCCCGGCGGCAACATCGACGCTGTTGATCCTTTCTCCCGACAAGGTCGAAAGCACCGGCTGGGTCACCTTCACCGCTGCTGTTTGGCTGACACTTATTTCTGCCGTGGTGCTTAAGGGCATTAAGCAGGCAAGCTATGCGCAGATTGTCTTCACCATCATCGAAACCGTCATCATCTTTGCGCTGATTATCGCGGCTTTCATCGAATATGGCGCAACTCCTGCGCATATGCCTAGCTGGGAATGGGTGTCGCCCTTTGCGTTCACCCCTGCAACATTTGCCACCGGTGCGCTGGTCGCTGTGTTTTTCTATTGGGGCTGGGACGTCACGATGAACCTGGGCGAGGAAACCGTTGACGGCACGCCGCAACCCGCAGGGCGCGGCGCTTTTTGGGCGATGGTCAATCTGATCCTGTTCTTTATCATCATGATGATCGTTGTCCTGATCGTTCTGACTGATGCTGAGATTGAGGCCGCCAATACCAATGTTCTTTATGCCATTGCCGAAAAGCTGTTCCCGCACCCATGGGGCTATTTGGCGGTGCTATCGACCATCCTCAGCACCATCGGGACAATCGAAACGCAGATATTGTGCTTCACGCGCAGCATGTTTTCGATGTCTCGCGCTAAGATGTTTCACCCCAATTGGGCAAAGATACATCCCGAATGGCAGACGCCGTGGTTTGCGACGGTTGGTATCTGGGCGATGGGTTTGGCGTTGCTGTTCATGTCGTCCTATTTGCCGACGGTCAGCAAAATCCTCGAAAGCTCGATTCTTGCAATCGGATTGCAGATTTGCTTTTACATGAGTCTGGCTGGGCTTGCGAGCATTTGGTATTATCGCGGCAAGTTGAAGGGCAGCCTTACAGACGCGCTAACTCACGTAGTTTGGCCCGGGCTTGCGACCGCGTTTATGATCTTTATCGGTGTCTATGGCGCGTTGGAGTTTGACCAGTTGACGATGCTGGTCGGGGTTGGTGGATTGGCGTTGGGCTTCTTGCCATTGGCGCTGGGTTATATCCGTAACCGTAAATCAACATAGGTCTAGGTGAACCTATGGCAGGCGGTTCCACACGGGTAATTATCACGGCGCTGGCCGCTAATGTTGGCATTGCCATCGCTAAATTTATTGCTGCAGGCATCACCGGTTCGTCTGCAATGCTGACCGAAGGCGTGCACAGTCTGGTCGATAGCACAAATCATGTGCTGCTGCTTTATGGCACCAAACGTGCACAGAAACCCGCCGATAATATCCATCCACTGGGCTATGGGCGAGAGCTCTATTTCTGGAGTTTTGTTGTTGCGATCTTGGTGTTTTCGCTGGGTGCGGGCATCGCGATTTACGAGGGTATATTGCATATCCTGCACCCCGAAAAAGGCACCGACCCGCTGGTTGCTTATATTGTGCTCGGCGTGGCCTTTGTGCTTGAAGGTTGGTCGACATGGGAAGCGTTGAAGGCGTTCAACCTTTCACGCGGCAAGCGATCCTTGTTGCAAGCAATCCGTGCCTCAAAAGACGCGCCGACGATCATCGTCTTGCTGGAAAACGGCGGGGCGATAGCGGGGCTTATTTTGGCAGGGATCGGCATTTTCTTAAGCCACCTGACCGGCAATCCGGTTTGGGACGGCTTGGCATCGGTAGCGATCGGGTTGGTCTTGGCGGCGGTTGCGATCTTGTTGATCATCGAGGCTAAGGGGCTTCTGATCGGCGAAAGTGCCGATCCCGAGCTGGTCGATGCCATCCGGCGTTCCGCAGAAGCGCATGTTGGTGTGCAGCGCGTGATTGATGTGTTGACCATCCACCATTCGCCCGACCAAGTGGTATCTGTGATCAGCGCCGATTTTGACGATACGATCAGCGCCGCCGATGTTGAACGCATTGTCCGCGATATCGAAGCAACGGTAGCGGCAGAGTTTCCAATCGTCACAAAGCTCTATGTCCGACCCGTTAGCGGATGAAGCACTGCTGATTTTACTGTCCTACACACATCAATTTTGGCATCTAAACACTCAGGCCATTTTGTTGGAGTTGAAGACATGCGTTTCACTGTAAAGTTAGGCAGAAATCTGCGGCAAATCGGCTTTGGCTGTGTGGCGATTTTGGTGACACTTTCGGCCCCTGCTTATGCTGAAAACACTGTCATAACCGGCGCGCGAATGCTGGATGTGATGACCGGAAAAATAGTCGAATATCCCGCCATTTTTGTTGACGCCGAAGGTCGCATTACCGGCATCGCAGATTCACGGGTCGTGCGATGGAGCAGCGATACAAAGCATATCGACCTTGGCGACCGAACGCTTTTGCCGGGCCTTATCGACATGCATGTTCATCTGGATAGTCCCGCCGATATTGGTGGTTATCGGGGATTGGAGTTCACTGATAGTTTCTGGGGAATGGTAGCGGTCGGCAATGCGCAGGCGATGTTGAACGCGGGTTTCACGACAATCCGCAACGTCGGCTCGACTAACCGCAACGATATCGGGCTGAAACAGGCGATCGATAACGGATACGCAGTCGGACCGCGAATCGTGCCCGCCGGCTATGCCATTGGCGCGACCGGCGGCCATTGCGACTCCACGTTTTTGCCGCCAAGCATGGAAAAGGACGCAAAGGTCGAGGGGATTGCCGACAGCGCCGACGAATTACGCTATCAGGTGCGCCGTCAGCGCAAATATGGCGCAGAAGTCATCAAAATTTGCGCCACTGGCGGCGTATTTTCCCGCAATACAGAACCGGGCCAGCAGCAATTATCCGAAGAACATATGCGCGTGATTGCGGACGAGGCGCACCAATGGGGCATCCGCGTTGCGGCGCATGCGCATGGCGGAGACGGGATCAAAGCCGCGATCAAGGCGGGGGTTGATACCATCGAACATGCCTCTTTGGTCGATGATGAAGGAATCAAGTTGGCTGTGGCACGCGTTCGCCCCGTTTGGTTTTCGATGGATATTTACAACACCGATTATACGCAGGCAGAGGGTGCCAAGAACGGTGTGCTCGAGGACAATTTGAGGAAAGACCGTGAAATTGCTCAGATACAACGCGATAACTTCCGCAAAGCGCACAAGGCTGGCGTTAAAATGGTGTTCGGTTCGGACGCCGGCGTGATGCCGCACGGTGACGTTGGCAAACAGTTCAAGACGATGGTTGAATATGGCATGACCCCACTCGAGGCGATTCAAGCCGCCACCCGCAACGCTGCACAGGCATTGGGCCGCGAACAGGATGTCGGGGCGATTGAGGTGGGCCGTTTTGCCGATATCATTGCGGTCGACGGGGACCCGTTCAAAAATGTGGACGAGCTGGCATCCGTCGACGCCGTTGTAAAAGGTGGTAAACAGGTTCGATAGCGCGGTAAATTCAGGATCAATTCAGCGGCACACTGCAATATTGCTGCATTGTCGCTATATGTGGTAAGATGCGCGGCATAATAGACGTTAGCAAAATGCTGGGGAGCAAAACGATGATATTGACTGGACTGGCGTTGGCCATGGCGCTGAATATGGCCGCGATGAAGGGTGATCCGCAGGATGACGCCCGCAAAGCGCTAAACAACTGTCTTGTGAAAGAGCACAATGAAGCTGTTGAAGCAAAGAAATCTGGATCCGAATTCAATGAGCAAGTTGCGGCTGCGTGCGTCGAAACGCGCAAAACCTATTTCGACCTGATCGTTCGGGCAGAGATCGGCTTTAAGTCCAAAAAAGCCGATGCAGAGCAATATGCCACCGAAGAAATTCAGTCGGTTGTCGATTCGATCACGGCGGCTTTTGGCGACAATGTTACATCCGGCGCAAAACTGCAGCCGGAAAAATAAATTGGCGGACAGGGTGGGATTCGAACCCACGGAGAGCTTACACCCTCGCTGGTTTTCAAGACCAGTTCCTTAAACCACTCGGACACCTGTCCATCCGCGA
>JAYUOS010000038.1:0-41802 GCA_043760725.1 Sphingomonadales bacterium | reverse complement strand
CGAAACTTTCGTAGCTAATCAGCTATTTAAACCGTTCGAATCCACTAAAGAGGGCGGGTTCGGCATCGGCGCGTATGAAGCGCGCGCGCTGGCCCAATCGATCGGTGGCAATCTTCGCGCTGATAGCCGCGTCGGTAAAGGCACTCGGATGACGGTTCTGCTGCCCGCAGCAACACGCGAAGAAATCGATCAACAGACCGGCAGCACCGGCAACGCATGGGACGAGGCGGCCTGAGATGAGCGACAAAAAAAGGAAATTGTTGATCGTCGAGGATGATCAAGGCCTGCAACGCCAGCTGAAATGGTCTTACGAGGACTTTGAGGTTTTTTGCGCGTCGAACCGTGCCGAGGCAATCGCGATGATGCGGCTAGAGGAACCCGATGTGGTGACGCTCGACCTCGGCCTGCCACCTGATCCCGATGGAACGACCGAGGGTTTTGCCACCTTGGATGAAATGTTGCGGTTGAAACCCGACACCAAAATTATCGTCGCATCTGGTCACAATGCTAAGGAAAGCGCTCTGCATGCGATTTCCGCCGGCGCTTGGGATTTTTACCAAAAGCCTGTCGATATTGACGAGCTGCACTTGATCGTCAAACGCGCCTTTCACGTCCGCGATCTCGAAATGGCGAATAAAAAGCTGCAACAACCCGATAGCAGTGGCGAATTGCTGTTTGGCAGTCTGGTGACCGCTTCGCCCGAAATGCTAAAAGCCGCACGCACCGTTGAACGTGTTGCGAACACCAACGTGTCGGTGATGCTGTTGGGGGCAAGCGGTACGGGCAAGGAATTGATGGCGCGCGGGCTTCACGATGCCAGTTCGCGTAAATCGAAACCGTTCGTTGCGATCAACTGCGGCGCGATCCCGGAAAACTTGCTTGAGTCAGAACTGTTTGGTCATGAAAAAGGCGCGTTTACCGGCGCGATTAAAACCACCGAAGGTAAGATCGAACTGGCGCATGGCGGCACCTTGTTCCTTGATGAGGTTGGCGATATCCCGATGCCATTGCAGGTTAAGCTGTTGAGGTTTTTGCAGGAACGCGTGATCGAACGGATCGGTGGACGAAAAACGATTCCGGTCGATGTCCGCATCGTTGCCGCAACGCATCAGAATTTGAACCAGATGATTTCGGACCAGACGTTCCGTGAGGATTTGTATTACCGGCTTGCCGAGGTGACGATTGCCATTCCGAAACTATCGGAACGCAGCGGTGACGCGGTGTTGCTCGCCAAGCATTTCCTTACGCGCTTTGCCCGGGAGATGAATCCGTCGATCAAAGGCTTTGCCTCGGCGGCGCTGACGGCAATCGATCAATGGGGCTGGCCGGGCAATGTCCGCGAACTGGAAAACCGCGTAAAACGTGCGGTGATTATGGCGGATACCAAGTTCATCACCGTCGACGATTTGCAGTTTGATACGCCCGATGATGAGGATCGGTTGCTGAACCTGAAAGCTGCGCGTGAGGTTGCTGACCGCAAAGCGATTGGTCGGGCGATTGCGCGGACCGAGGGGAATATCTCTAATGCTGCAAAACTGCTCGGCATCAGCCGCCCGACGCTTTATGACTTGCTGAAACAGTATGAAATGCATGTCTGATGGTCGCAGTCCGGCGCAATTCCCTTTTTGGCCTTAGGCGGCTCGTTTGCGTCGCGTTGATTGCGGCCACCGCGAGCGCGTCATCGGCCTATAAGCCCGATAGCGACGCCAAAGCTGCTTATGACCGTGCCATCGCGTTCCGCGCATCTCTCGATTACCGGTCGGCCCGCGTCGAATTGATGAACGCCACGGCGCAGGATGGCCGCTGGGGGCAGGCGTTTGTCGCGCAAGCCGAAGTCGCTTTGGAGTTGTTTGATCCGGTCGCTGCGCGTGCTGCGCTTGATAAAGCAACGTCCTTGGGCGTTCCCGAGGCGGAAACCGCGCATTTGTTGGGCCATGCTCATTGGTTGCTCGGTGACCTTGAACATGCGCGCAATTTGCTTTCCAGCAAAGCTATCGCCACCAAAAACCGGCCCTATGCCGACCGGATATTGAGTCGCGTCTATATCGACATGGGGGATACCATTGCAGCGGAGCAAGCGCTCAACCGCGCGTTAAAGCTGACTCCGAAGGACAGCAAGCTATGGACAGAAATTGCCCGTTTCCGGCTCGTGATCGCCAATCAGGGCGGAGCGATTGATGCGGCGGACTATGCGCTGAAACTGGACCCTAATAATCTGCGTGCGTTGGAGCTGCGCGGGCGGTTGGTGCGGTCGCAATTTGGTGTGATTGCCGCATTGCCTTGGTTTGAACGGGCGTTGCAGGTTAGCCCGAATGATGTTCCGGTGCTTGAAGAATATGGCGCAACGTTGGGCGAGGCGGGGCGCTATGCCGATATGCTAAAACAAGCACGCAAAATCATCTCGCTTGATAGCAACAACGCGCGCGCTTTTTATATGCAATCGGTGATCGCCGCGCGCGCAGGCAATTATGATCTGGCGCGCCGCTTGATCCCGCGCCTCGGTGGCAATTTTGGTGATCTGCCGGGGCCGCGGTTGCTGTCGGCGATTGTCGAATATGAAGCAGGCAATTGGAACATTGCAGTCGACCATTTCGAAAAGCTGGTCGAGATGCAACCATCGAACCTGAAAGTTCGCACCTTGCTTGCTCGCACCTTGCATAAGGCGGGCGCGCACCAGGATGCTTGGGATGCGATCGCCCCGATTGTCGACCGGCCCGATGCCGATGCCTATACCGTTTTGCTGGGTGCGCGGATATTAGAGGCGCTGGGTGAACGCAAAGCTGCGGCCGGGCGGCTTGATCGCGGGGTTTATCCCAATGTTGCTGTTTCCAAGCCTTTGCTTGAACGCCAGTCGCTTGCAGGAGCAGCGTCGGAGGCACAGCGGTCGCCGCGCAACGCCAATGCAGTGATCCCCTATATCCGGCTGTTATTGGCTGGCGGTGATACCGCAACGGCGCGCATTCAGGCCAATCGACTACTCGACGGCAACGATGGCGTTGTGGCGGCGCAATTGGTCTCGGGCGATGTCGAAATCGCGGCGGGTAACGTCAACGGCGCAATTGCCGCCTATGAACGCGCGCGCAAAATCGCGTTTGCCAGTCCGACGATGCTGCGTCTTGTTTCGGCCTATCGCAGAGCAGGTAATAACGCCGCTGCCAGCAAAACGATCAGCGATTTTTTGAACTACAATCCAGACAGTCTGGCCGGACAGCGGCTGTGGGCCTTTGATTTGCTGGATCGAGGACAGTGGCCGGAAGCGATTTCGTGGTTGCAGCGCGCACGCGTTCGGCTGGGCTATAATGATGCCATTCTAAACGCCAACATTGCGCGAGCCTATGCCGGGGCAAAGAAATGGGATGATGCTGTGCGCGAGGCGCGGCTTGCCTATCGCGTCCATCCCGCCAACGTCATGACCACACAAGTGTATGGGCAGGTTTTGCTGAAATCGGGAAAAGACAAACAGGGGGCGTATAACCTGTTGCGCAAAGCCAATAAGCTTGCGCCTGGTAACAAGGAAATCGAGAAAGACTATGCGGCGGCGCGGAAAGCGCTGAAGAAAACCTAGGCTTTTTCGAGCAACTCGGTAGGGTTAATCCCGGCACGCAACATCTGTGCCTTCACCACCGGCCAGATGTTGTTCATGAAATGGTCGTGTTCGGTATTGCGCAGCTTGGCGACCGCGCCGAGTGCAACAAACAGGCCGACGCCGCGTTTAACTTCGACCAAGCCTGAATCCTGAAATAGCTGATACGCCTTGGCCACCGTCAACGGGTTTGCCCCCTGTTGCGCCGCAAAGGCGCGCACCGAGGGGAGCATTTGTCCCTCGACAAATTCACCATCCAATATGGCCGCCGCGATTGTGTGGCGCAATTTTAGGTAGACGGGCTGGCTGTCGTTTTTCATTACCACCTTACTGCCATAATACAGTAGCGCGCGTCAAGGGTGAGCAATTCAACCACTGTTTGATCGATGCGCGGGGGACTGTCCCCTTGGGGACTGTCCCTTTTTGAGTTTGAGCGTGACGGCCAGAAGGGACAGTCCCCAAGGGGACAGTCCCAGTGCTAAAGCCCCGGCGCTAAAGTCCCGGTGCGATTAGGCTTAAGGATACGTCCGCACCACCGTATCGAAATCGGGCCGTGGGCGTTCTTCGAGGGGCTGAGCTGGGCTGCCAATGAAAAACAGTCCGGCAATGCGCTCACGGCCTTGGCAAAGCGTGGCTGTAATCGTCTGATCGTATGTCGCCCAGCCGGTGATCCAGCTAGCGACAAAGCCATGCGCAGACGCTGCATGTAGCAGGTTCATCGCAACTGCGCCGGTACTTAACTGCTGCTCCCATTCGGGAATTTTGGTGCTCTCCTGTGGCGCGTGGAGTAACACCACCAGCGTGGGTGCCATCAGGGCAGGGGCGACAGCGGCCTCTATTTGGGTAGGCCGCGCATCGGGATTTGCGGTGAGAAATGCCTGTTTGCACAGTTCCGCAAAGGTCAGCCGATCCGCAATCTTCACAAACCGCCAAGGGAACAGCTTGCCATGATCGGGTGTCCGCATGGCGAGGCGCAGGATGGTATCCAGCGCCGCTTCATCCGGCCCGGGCGCGACCATTTCACGCGGCTTTCCCGATCGGCGGGTAGCAAGATAATTGGTGAGTGACGAGCTATCGTTAAACATATCCCCAACCGTTCGTCGAAAACCGCCCTGTCACGCAACAAAATTCTTCACAGCCGTAATTTTTTCGTTAGGTTCGACACCATCTGGCTCGGGGAGAGCCGCAAATAGAAAATATGGAAAGTGGGGTTCGCGTGGGCGGAATGAAATCGATGGCTCTTTGGGCCGAGAAAGACTGGATCGCGGCGATTGCAGTTGCCGTTTTGGTCGTTTTTCTTGCGATTGGAGCGAGGATTGCGGTTCAGAAAGAACCTGAATTCGCAGGCCACCCTAAAGGCCTCTACATGCTGTTTTTCGCCGAAATGTGGGAGCGTTTTTCGTTCTACGGTATGCGGGGTATTTTGGTGTTTTATCTCACAAAACACTGGTTGTTTGGAGACGGTGAAGGCCAAGGGATTTATGCGTCCTATCTTGCCTTAGTATATATTACGCCAGTTCTCGGCGGCTACATAGCGGATCGCTTCATTGGTCAGCGAAAGGCCGTTTTGTTTGGGGGCGTTTTGCTTGCCATCGGCCACTTGTTGATGGCCGTTGAGGGCACTGGTGGGCAAAACGATTCTACTATCAATGTTTTCTGGGCAGCCTTGGCATTCATTGTTGTTGGGTCAGGCTTTTTGAAAGCCAACATCTCTGTGATGGTTGGTCAGCTGTATCCGCTGACCGATATTCGGCGCGATGGCGCTTATACAATTTTCTATATGGGAATTAACGTGGGCGCTGCGCTTGGCGGGATTACCGTTGGGTATTTAGGTGAAACCATAGGTTGGTCCTATGGATTTGGTCTTGCAGGCATCGGCATGCTTCTTGGCTTGGTGGTCTTCGTTTTGGGCAAGGCGTCGCTTAAGGGCAACGGTGAAGCCCCACTCCAATTGGCTCGTTCCAAAGAAGTCGCTCTTTATATGGTTGGTGTTGCATCTGTTGCGGTGATTTGGGCGCTGTTGCAATATCGTGAAGCCATCCAAACTCTGTTGATTGTCAGTGGCGTGAGCCTTCTAGGTTACGTACTTTATGAGAGCTTTAAGCTTCCAAAAGAGCCACGCGAGCGGATGTTTGCAATCCTGTTTCTCATCAGCCTCAATCCGATTTTCTGGTCGTTGTTTGAACAAGCGGGTGGATCGATGAACTTGTTCACAGACCGCTACGTTGATCGTGCGGGAGTGCCTGCTTCAATCTTCCAGTCTATTAATCCTATATATATCATATTGCTCGCGCCATTGTTCGCAGGCGTTTGGCAATATTTGGGTCGAAAAGGGAAAGATCCCTCAGCGCCGGTCAAATTCGCAATTGCGTTGGTGTTGATGGGACTGGCTAATCTTATCTTGGTGTGGGGCGGTGAAGCCATCGGCATTGCTGTGATGACGCCGGTTGTTCTTGTGTTCGCCTATTACATGGTCGCCACGATGGCGGAGTTGTGCTTGTCGCCTGTTGGACTGTCGGCGATGAATAGGCTTGCTCCGAGCTTCCTTGCGTCACTGATTATGGGCGCATGGTTTTACATGACGGCCGTCGGCAATTTTCTTGCAGGAAAGATCGGGGAGGCTACTGGCGGCGAAGGTGGACAGATGACCAAACAGGGGCTGTTCGATGTCTACGAGACGTTCGGCTACATCTCGATTGGAGTCGGCGTCGCCGTTCTGTTACTCTCACCCATCGTAAAACGCTGGATGCATCTCGATACATTAGAAGATGCAGCACCTGACGCGGACAAGGCGGCTTAACAATGAACAACCGTATCCGCTGGTCGCTGTTGGCGGCCCCCCTTGCGCTGGTCGCTTGTTCCAATACCGCAGAGGCGCCCAAAACCGTCTCTGCGGAACCAGCTTCTAAACCTGCCAAAAAAGCAGATGCGCCCTATGCTTCGACCTATAAAGCCTATCCGGGCGCGCCGACCGTGTTGCGCAACGTCACCATTTTTGATGGCGAAGGCGGCAAGGTGGACAACGGCACTGTCTTTTTCTCCGATGGCAAAGTAACTTCCATCGGCGGCGCGATGACCGACGCGGATATTCCGGCAGATGCGATCACTATCGACGGCACTGGCAAGTTTGTCACCCCCGGCATCATCGATATTCACTCGCATCTCGGGGCCTATCCAACCCCTTCGGTCGATGCGCATGATGATGGCAATGAAGCGACATCGCCAACCACGCCCGAGGTCTGGGTCGAACATAGCGTTTGGCCGCAAGACCCTGGGTTTAGCCGTGCGCTAGCCAATGGCGGAGTTACTTCGCTGCAAATCCTGCCCGGTTCGGCAAACCTGATGGGCGGGCGTTCCGTTGTGCTGAAAAACGTCTATTCTCGCACAGTGCAAGGGATGAAATTCCCCGGTGCGCCTTATGGACTGAAAATGGCGTGCGGCGAAAATCCGAAACGGGTTTATGGCAGCAAGGGGCGGATGCCCTCCACGCGCATGGGCAATCTGGCGGTCAATCGCCAGACATGGATCAAAGCGCAGGAATATAAGAAAAAGCGTGATAGCGGCAAAGAATATACCCGCGATATTGGTATGGAAACGCTGGCCGGTGTGTTGGATGGTGATATCAAAATCCAGAACCACTGCTACCGCGCCGATGAAATGGCCATCGTCCTCGATATGGCGAAGGAATTTGGCTATAAGGTTTCGACATTCCATCACGCGGTTGAGGCGTACAAGATCGCGGACCTGCTGAAAGAAAACGGTGTTTGCTCGGCAGTGTGGGCCGATTGGTGGGGTTTCAAGATGGAGGCCTATGACGCGATCCCTGAAAACGCGGCGATCCTTCAAAACGCAGGCGCGTGTGTGATTATCCATTCGGATGACGAAAACCAAATTCAGCGGTTGAACCAAGAAGCAGCCAAGGCTTTGTCGAACGGACGGCGCATGGGCTTTACGATTTCCGATGCTGATGCGATCCGCTGGATGACATATAATCCGGCTAAGGCGCTTGGGATTGAGGCGATGACCGGTAGTTTGAAGCCGGGTAAAATGGCTGATGTGGTTTTGTGGAACGGCAATCCGTTGAGCGTCTATTCGCGGCCTGAAAAGGTATGGGTCGATGGCGCTTTATTGTTTGATTCAAGTGATCCTAAACGTAGGCCTGTGAGTGACTTTGAGCTGGGCCAACCGGGTGAAGGAGATGTGAAATGAAGCATCTTTTGCTCACCGCTGCGGCGCTGGTCGCATTCGCCGCCCCTGCTTACGCCGAAACTGTCGCCATCACTGGCGGCAAGGTCATCATCGGCGATGGCTCTGCGCCAATTGAGGGTGGAACCGTCATCATCCGCGATGGCAATATCGTTGCTGCTGGAAAGGACATTGCTGTCCCCGCTGGTGCGCGGATGATTGATGCCAGCGGTAAATGGGTCACCCCGGGGATATTTGCCGGGTTCAGCCGTATTGGCCTTGCTGAAGTGGACGCCGTCAACGGCACGAATGATAAGAGCGGCGGCAATAGCGGCTTTTCCGCCGCCATCGACATAGCCCCTGCCATCGATCCGTTTCGTTCACCCATCGCAGTCAACCGCTCGGCAGGCGTCACCCGCGCCGTCGTCGCGCCAGAGGCTGCGGGCAGCATCTTTGCAGGGCAGGGCGCTATCGCCGATCTGGGCGCGGACAGCGAACCAGTGACCAAAGCGCGCGCGTTCCAGTTCGTCGAGTTTGGCGAAGATGGAGCGGGCAATTCTGGCGGAAGCCGGGCAGGCAACCATCTGCATTTCCGCGCGATGCTGCGCGAGGCTCAGGCACATGCGACCGGCAATGATGCCTTTGACGATGATCTGTTGAAAATCGAGGATGCCAAGGCGCTTCGAACGGTGCTGAGTGGTGAAACGCGGTTGCTGGTTCATGTCGAGGGGGCGAATGATATGCTGCGCTTGCTCGAACTGAAGCGCGACTATCCTTCGATTAAGATGGTTTTTGTCGGGGCCAGTGAGGGTTGGCGCGTCGCTGATAAATTGGCAAGCGCGGGCGTTCCTGTGATCGCGTCGGCGCTTAACGATTTACCCGCAACATTCGAGATGCTGGGCGCAACCCAGTCAAACATTGGGCGGATGAAGAACGCTGGCGTCAAAGTTGCAATCGGCATGATCAATGACCGCGATGCGCACCAACTGCGCTATACGCCGCAATATGCGGGCAATCTGTTGTCCCTGCAAAAGGTGCCGGGAGCAACGGGCCTTAGCTGGGACGAAGCGTTTGCGACAATCAGCTCTGTTCCTGCGGACATCATGGGCGTGGGTGATCGTTATGGCAGTTTGAAAACCGGGCGAGCTGGCGACGTAGTGATTTGGGATGGCGATCCGCTGGAGCTTTATGCCGCGGCAACAACGGTGTTTATCGATGGTGTTCAACAGCCGCTTGCCAACCGGCAGGATCGTCTGCGCGACCGCTATCGCAACCCGGTTGAAGGTGATTTGCCAAAGGCCTATGATCGATAGGGGCGATCGCTAACGGGGGAGTGCCAAAGGAGGCCGCACATGGAAGGCTATGCATCGCTGATTACCGCATGCGCCGCGTTCGTTGGCACCCATTTTCTGATGTCCCACCCATTGCGTGCGAAAATGGTCTCTGCCTTTGGCGCGGCGGGCTTTAGGGCTATCTATCCGCTAGTCTCGCTCGCCACCTTGGTGTGGATGATCTGGTCTTTTCGTCAAGCGCCAACGGGCGCGATGCTGTGGGCTGCGACCGACATTATCTGGGCGGCGGCGAGTTTGCTGACATTGCTTGCGGCCGTTTTCTTCTGCGGGTCCCTGATCCGGAACCCGGCATTTCCAAATCCTGATGCGAATGCGAGCCGGACATTGGCTGCGCAGTCACCCAGCGGAATGTTCTTGGTCACCCGTCATCCAATGATGTGGTCTTTTGCGCTTTGGGGCATTGCGCACATTCTTGTTGCGCCGCGCACCGATATTTTGATCTTTGTCGGCAGCATCATCTTTCTGGCGCTGGTCGGGTCATGGGCGCAAGAGCGGAAAAAACTCGCGACGCTGGGGGATGGCTGGCGCAGCTGGCAGGCACGCACCAGCTATTGGCCGCGATTGACGCAATTGGGCCGCATTGGTTGGCGGCTTTGGTTGGCGGGAATCGCATTATGGCTGGCGGCAACCTGGACGCATAATTTCTTTGGTGCCTATGGAGCAGGCATTTTTCGCTGGCTCTAGCGTCCTATAGCCGCACCATCCGCATTCCCATTTCACTATAGCGCGGGCCTGCTGTGGCGCCAACCGGGGCAGCATCATTCAGCTTTGCTAAATCATCGGCATCCAAGGCCACATCGGACGAACCGGCGCTATCCTCCATCGTCACACGCCGCTTAAAGCCGGGGATGGGGACAATGTCATCGCCCTGAGCCAGCAACCATGCCAGCGCGATTTGCGCATGGGATACGTTATGCTTTGCCGCAACTTCGCCAACGATATCGACGACTTTCAGGTTCGCTGCAAAGTTATCACCCTGATAGCGCGGGTCGTTCCGCCGCCAATCATTGGCAGGCAAGTCTTCAAGGCTGCGGATTGATCCGGTCAGGAAACCACGCCCCAATGGTGAGTAGGGCACAAAGCCGATGCCGAGTTCACGGCAGGTTGGCAGAATGTCCTCCTCCACTTCGCGTTCCCACAATGAATATTCGCTTTGCAGTGCGCTGATCGGTGCGACGGCAGCGGCGCGGCGGAGCGTTTCGGGGCCAGCTTCGGAAAGGCCGATATGTTTGATTTTGCCTTCTGTTATCAGGTCCGCCATTGCGCCGACCGTTTCTTCGATAGGCACACCGGGATCAACGCGGTGCTGGTAAAACAGGTCGATGCAGTCGATGCCAAGCCGTGTCAGGCAGCCCTCGACTGAGCTACGCGCATTGGCAGGCGAGCCATCGACGCCGACTATTTTATTGCCGTCAAATTTGAAACCAAACTTGGTCGCGATCACCAGTCCTTCGCGTTTGCTTTTGATCGCTTCGCCCAACAGTTCTTCGTTCTGAAACGGGCCATAGATTTGCGCGGTGTCGAAAAAATTAATGCCAAGATCAATCGCGCGGTGAATGGTTTTGGTTGCTTCGCCCAAATCGGCCTCTTCGCCGTAGACGATGTTACCCGCCTTTATCATAGGCATACAGCCAACGCCGATCGCGGAAACTTTTAACGATTGGCCCAAATTGCGGTAGTTCATTTCATATCTCCTTCGCCGCGTGCAACGGTTCCTGTGACGGCGATATCCATCGTGACATTGCCGAGAGTTCGCATAATATCGGGGAATGTTTCAATCGCAACAAGCAAACCAAGTGGTTCGATGGGAATGCCCATGACCATGCAAATCGGCGCGACCGCAGCGATGAAGCTGATCGTGCCGGGTAGGCTGACAGATCCCAACGTTGTGATAAACGCGACCGCCACGCCTAACGCCAATTGCTGCGGCGTCAGTTCGATGTTCAGCCAATGCGCAACATAGATTGCAACAGCCAAGTTCATTGCCGGGCTGGTTGCGCGAAAAATCGCCACAGCCATGGGCAGAACAATGTCGGTGCTGCGCGATCCAACGCCGAGTTGCTTTGAACCCTCGACCATCGCAGGCAAAGACGCGAGCGAGCTTTGCGTGGAAATGGCGACCGACTGCGCGGGTATCGCTGCGCGAATGAACGCCATCGGCTTAAACTTTGCCCCGAAAAATGCGACCGGATAGGCCGAAAGCATGATGATCGTTCCGATAGTCGTGACGATCAGGACGTAATGCGCAAGGTTGGCAAACGACGCTACACCTGCCGCGATCCCCAGCGTAACGCCCAGAGCAAACACGCCGAGCGGCGCAAGCCACAACACCCAGCCGATTACCACAATCATCGCCTCGCCGAACGCCTCGAAGAAGCGCAAAAGAACTTCCTTTTTGGCTGGCGCCAATCGCGTGATCGCAAAGGCAAGGGCGATGGTGAAAATGATCAGTGGCAGTAACGCATCATTAGCCGCAGAGGCGAATACATTGGGCGAAATGATCGCTTTCAGATATTCGATAAAGGGCGGTGGGTTATCAACTGCTGTGGTCGCGCCGGGATAGCCAGAGCCATTGGGGGTCGGGAAGATATCGAGCAGCAGCGGTGTGACGATGGCGGCCATGATTGTTACCAGCATCAGGATCGACAGCATCGTCACAACAGAGCGCGTCGCTGTGCGGCCAGACGTTGCGGCATCGGCGGTTTGCACAATGCCCGTCACCAGCAAAGCAACGACCAGCGGGATTACAGTCATCCGCAATCCATTTAGCCACCATGTGCCGATCAGGTCAGCCGATTGTGTCAGGAACGGTGCGGTATTGCCGGTGAACGCCCCCAATAACAACCCCGCAACCAGTGCTGCTAGAATGAGCCAAGCCTTTTTCATTCAATATCGTCCTTCTGTTTGGCCTACAGTTGCACCGCATCGGCGAGCTGACAAGGGCCAAGACTTTACGTTGATCGTAATTCTGTCTTTGAAGGTTGAACGATGCTGCGCTAAAGGCACGGCAGATCAGTGGGGGATAGCAAATGGGCCGCAAATTTTTCGGGACCGACGGAATTCGTGGACGGACCAACGAAGGTGCGATGACCGCAGAAATGGCGATGAAGGTTGGCCAAGCCGCTGGGACGCATTTCTTGCGCGGCGACCACAAGCACCGCGTGGTTATCGGCAAAGATACCCGGCTTTCGGGCTATATGATTGAGAATGCTTTGGTTGCAGGCTTTACCAGTGTCGGCATGGACGTTGTCCAATTCGGTCCAATCCCGACGCCTGCGGTTGCCATGCTGACGCGATCGATGCGCGCCGATCTGGGCGTGATGATCTCAGCCAGCCATAATCCATATGAAGATAACGGTATCAAACTATTCGGCCCCGATGGTTATAAATTGTCCGACAAGGATGAACTGGCGATTGAAGCGCTGATCGAGGCGCCTGCGCAGCTTGCCCCATCGCATGATATTGGCCGTGCGCGGCGGGTCGAGGATGCGCGTGGACGCTATATTTATGCGGCAAAGCTATCGGTGCCCGATCATATCCGTTTCGATGGCCTGCACGTAGTGCTAGATTGCGCCAATGGCGCAGGCTATCAGGTTGCGCCCACAGCGATTTGGGAATTGGGGGCGAAAGTCACCACCATCGGCGTCAATCCAAATGGCAAAAATATTAACGACAAGGTCGGCTCCACCCATGTCGCGACTTTGCAGGAAACTGTTGTTGCCGCAGGTGCCGATATTGGCATCGCGCTTGACGGCGATGCCGACCGCTTGATCGTCGTCGATGAAAAAGGCCGCGTCGTTGATGGCGATCAGTTGATGGCGTTGATTGCTGTGTCGATGAGCCGCAACGGGTTGCTTTGCGGCGACGGTATTGTGGCCACCGTGATGTCGAACCTGGGGCTAGAACGTTATCTGGCGACGCAACATCTGGACTTGATCCGCGCCAAAGTTGGCGATCGCTATGTGCTGGAAGAAATGCGCAAAAGAGGCATGAATGTCGGCGGCGAACAATCGGGACATATGATCCTTCTCGACCACGCCACGACTGGCGACGGATTGGTTGCGGCTCTGCAAGTGCTGGCTGAACTGGTCGAACAGGGCAAGCCTGCGAGCGAGTTGCTGCATCTGTTTGAACCTGTGCCGCAGCTTTTGAAAAACGTTCGTTTCTCTGGCGGCAAGCCGTTGGAGAACGAAAATGTTAAAGCCGTCATTGCGCAAGCCGAGGCCGAACTGGCAAGCTGTGGTCGCTTAGTCATTCGCCCGTCTGGCACGGAACCTGTAATTCGCGTGATGGCCGAAGGCGATGATGCCGCTCAGGTTGAGGCGGTGGTGGACCGGATCTGCGATGCCGTAAAACAGGCAGCGGCGTAATGCTTGACATGCGCCCCGATTGCGAACGCTGCGGCGCGGACTTGCCTGCCGATGCGGGCGGCGCGTTTATCTGTTCGTTCGAATGCACATTTTGTGCTGAGTGCAGCGATGCGATGGACGACCGTTGCCCCAATTGCGGCGGCGAATTGCTTGACCGGCCGACGCGATCAAAAAAATCGCTCGAAAAATTTCCTGCATCAACTGTGCGTAAGTATAAGGGCGCATGACTGCACGAATCCTTATCATTGCCGGTTCTGACAGCGGGGGCGGGGCCGGGATTCAGGCTGACATTAAAACGGTGACGATGCTCGGCGGGCATGCGATGACAGCGGTCACGGCGATCACTGCGCAGAATACCGTTGGCGTTCAGGCTGTTCATCCCGTGCCAACCGAAATCGTGATTGCGCAGATCGACAGCGTGTTGAGTGACATCGGCGCCGATGCAATCAAGATTGGCATGATCGGCAGCGCGCAAACCGCAAACGCCGTTGCTGATAGACTTCAAAATCTTGATGTGCCGATTGTTTTTGATCCGGTGATGGTCGCCACCAGCGGATCGATGCTGGCCGACCTCGCGACTATCGCTGCCTTTGAAAGGTTGATGGCGATTGCCTCTGTCGTGACGCCTAACCTGCCAGAGTTAGAAGCTTTGGGCGGCCGAGATGCGGTGCTGGGCTTTGGGTGTCATGTGCTGGAAAAAGGCGGCCATGCCGGCGGCGACAGGGTTCATGACCAACTTTGGTCGCCGACAGGGCTGGTGCGGGAACTGGAGGGGAAGAAATTCGATACCAACGACACCCACGGCACGGGCTGCACGATGGCGAGTGTGCTGGCATGCCGAATGGGGCAGGGGATGAATATCGGCGATGCGTTCGCCGATGCAGTCCGTTTTGTTCGCCTGGCAATTTTGGAGGCCCCTGGGCTCGGTAAAGGCCATGGACCGCTGGGACAGCAGGCTGTGCGAGATTTTTGGACTGAGGATGTTGGTGACGAGAATTCCGCATGATCGTCGGTGTCGATGAAGCTGGGCGTGGGCCGTTGGCTGGGCCGGTTGTTGCGGCGGCGGTCGTGCTGTGCGACGGCGGCATCGACGGGCTGGATGATAGCAAAAAGCTAAGCGCAAAGCGGCGTGCCGTGCTTGAAACCGAAATTAAGGCCCGATGTCGTTGGGCGGTTGGCTTGGCCGATGTTGGTGAAATAGACAGCATCAATATTTTGCAGGCAACCATGTTGGCTATGGCGCGTGCGGTTGACGCTTTGGGTATCCAGCCGAGCCTGGTGATGGTCGATGGCAACCGCTTGCCCAAATGGGGTTACACCGCAAAGGCGTTCATTGGCGGCGATGCGATCCACCCGTGCATTTCTGCAGCCAGCATTATCGCAAAGGAACATCGCGACCGGTTGATGCGCGGCTATGATCTGGCCTTTCCCGGCTATGGCTGGGCGTCGAATAAGGGCTATGGATCAGCGCAGCATTTACAGGCTTTACGCGAATTGGGAGCCACGCCGCACCACCGCCGCAGCTTTGCGCCTGTTGCGCAGCTGAAATTTCTGTAACGGATAGTAAAATATCATCAGTGAGTCTTTCGGGTGACACCACTAGGGGTTGAGTCCCCCGGGAATCCATAGACTCTATATATTGTGTCGGACTCCTTTCGTTCTCTCAAAATGTTGTGAATCCAGATACTTCACCTGTGGAAAACTTTCTTGACGGCGAGTCAAATCTGACTCATTCTTAACGGCTTGAGCGTAAAGCGGGGTCAGATGGGCGTTTTAGAGAAGATTAAGCCGGTTGCGAAAGTGGCCAGGAACACTGTCGCCAAAACGGCCGCAGCACCGCAAGCAAAGCTCCCGCTCGATAGCATATTGCGCATGGATTGCATCGAAGCGATGCGTTCGCTGCCCGATGCGTGCGTCGACATGGTATTTGCTGACCCGCCCTATAATCTGCAACTCGGCGGCGATCTTCACCGTCCTGATGGCAGTCAGGTTGACGCAGTTACTGACGATTGGGACAAGTTTGACAGCTTTGCGGCCTATGACAAATTTACCGCAGAATGGCTGGCCGAAGCGCGGCGCATTTTGAAACCCGATGGCACATTGTGGGTGATCGGCAGCTATCACAACATCTTCCGCGTTGGTGCAGCGTTGCAGGACGAAGGCTTCTGGATTCTGAACGACATCATCTGGCGCAAATCAAACCCTATGCCTAACTTCAAGGGCACGCGGTTTACTAACGCTCATGAAACCTTGATCTGGGCCTCGACTAGCGAGAAAGCGAAGTACACATTTCATTATCGTTCGATGAAGACGCTGAACGATGAACTGCAAATGCGTTCTGATTGGACGATCCCGATTTGCGGCGGCAAGGAACGACTGAAACTGAACGGCACCAAAGCGCATCCGACACAAAAGCCTGAGGCGCTGCTTTATCGTATCTTGCTCGCCTGCACCAATCCGGGCGATGTTGTCCTTGATCCGTTTTTCGGAACGGGCACGACCGGAGCCATCGCCAAGCGCTTGCAGCGCCGCTGGATCGGCTGTGAGCGCGATGCTACATACTGCAAAGTTGCAGAAGAGCGTATCCAGATGGCGTTGCCGCTGGATGAATCCTCGCTATCAACGATGCAGTCGCCCAAATCGCAACCGCGCGTGTCTTTTGGCCAGCTGGTTGAAAATGGCTATATCCGGCCTGGATCGCAGCTGACCGACAAAAAACGCCGTTTTGGTGCGATTATCCGCGCCGATGGTTCGCTGAAATGGACCGACAAATACGGATCGATCCACAAAATTGGATCGTTGGTGCAGAACGCGCCGAGCTGCAACGGTTGGGCTTTTTGGTATTATCAGACCCGCACCGGTGAACTGAAAAGCATCGACGAGTTGCGGCAGACATATTTGCTAGCGAATGAGCCTTAGGTTCGGTGAAGCGACTATATCAATTCCCTGCACGGGGTGACGGGTAGGTGATGGCCAGTAAATACTACCTCCGCCCGATAAATTTCATCGACAGCCCGCAGCAGCATGACGGAGCGTCAGCGCGTTTGGCTGGAACTATGCTGTGGTTTTGCGCTGTCGAGTTAATTCAACGCGACGGCGCAGCCAAAACACGGTCGATCGTGCCGGTGGCCGAGTGCGACGCTTTGCCCGATGCCGCCCAACCAATTTTCGCTAATCTGATCAGCGCCCGCGGACCACTGCAAATGGGTGCGCGGACGATCCGTCTAGACCAACCGCAGGTGATGGGGATTTTGAATCTCACGCCCGACAGTTTTTCCGATGGCGGCAAATTAGGCGATGATCCTGATGCAGCGACGGCTGCTGGCGTAGCACTCTCTGTCGCAGGGGCAGCAATCCTTGACATAGGTGGTGAATCAACGCGTCCCGGCGCGCCCGTTGTCTGGGAAGGCGACGAAATTCAGCGCATATCGCCAACGATAGAACGACTGGCCCGAACGGGTGCCGCCATTTCTGTCGACACGCGCAAAGCTTCCGTGATGGAGGCTGCTCTCGCCGCCGGTGCGTCGATGATTAACGACGTATCGGCTTTGCTTTATGATGATCGATCATTGGCGGTTGCCGTGACAAGTGCAGGCCCGGTAGCCTTGATGCACGCCCCTAGCCAATCAAGCGATCCGCATAAAGGTGGTGATTATGACGATGTGTTGTTTGACGTTTATGATTGGCTAGAGGCGCGCGTGGCCGATGTTGAGGCCGCAGGTGTCGACCGCAACCGTATCGTTATCGATCCGGGCATCGGCTTTGGCAAATCTTTGTCGGACAATCTGACAATCATCAACAACCTGTCGCTATTCCACGGCATCGGTTGCCCCATATTGTTTGGCGCAAGCCGTAAGCGGATGATCGGGGCGTTGTCGAACGAGGCGTCGGTTGAGGCACGCCTTGGCGGGTCGCTGTTCCTCGCGATGAAAGCAATCGAACAAGGCGCGCAGATTATTCGGGTGCACGACGTGGCAGAAACAGTTCAGGCAATTCACGTCTGGCGCGGGTTGCGCGACGCGGCGCTGACGGCGCCAGCCTGAACATTATCGTTTCGTCGCATCTATGACTCGGCCTGTCTTGGCTATGGGCATTCCTGACGATACCATTCATTTTCGGCTCATCTGACATTGCCATCAACGCGGTACTGAACGCGGATACCAGCTCGCCTGACAGGGGGAAGGCGAAGATGCATGCCGTGACACAGTGATAATGTGTTGAAACCAAAAAGGATGTTTAGATGAAAAAGCTCCCCCTGTTTCTCGTTGCTTCGGCGGCGGCAATGGCACTGTCTGGTGCTGCTCAGGCACAGACCTACGTCGGCGTTTCAGTCGGCGGAACGATGCCGAATGATTCAAAGAACAAAGGTGAATTTACTGCCGCAGTGCCCGCAACTACGGCAGCACCAATTTATCCAGCGATCCCTGCAGCAACAGCTCTCGCCTGGACCACCGAGTTTGACACTGGCTATAACATCTCTGCCCAGATAGGTCATCGGTTTGCCGGAGGTTTTCGTGTCGAAGGTGAATTTAACTATAATCGCGCTGGCGTAAAAACCCACAATGGTGTCTCGGTTGGCGGCACCGACATCAGCGCAGTTGACGCTTCGGTGCTTACTCGCGGCGCAACCGTTGGTTCGACCGTCGGCACCGTCGTCGATAGCGGCATTGGTAAGCAGCAAAGCTATGGCCTGTTCGCCAACGCCTATTATGATTTCAACAGCGGCGGCAGTTTCCAGCCCTATGTCGGCGGCGGGATTGGTGCGCAAAAGGTGAAATTCGACTATCGCCCATCCAACATTGATATCGGCCAAGGCAAAAGCACCAATTTTGCTTGGCAGCTGATGGCCGGTGCGACCTATAAAATCAGCCCGAGCTTTGAGGTTTTCGGTCAGTATAATTACCGCGACGCAGGTTCAACTAAGATGAAACTCGACCTGTTGCCTGCTGATTTGAATGCCAAAAGCAAGCAGTCGATCTTCTCGCTTGGCCTACGTATTCCGTTTGGTGGTGGCGAATAAGCCAAAACGCTGCATTGACGACTGCAGCTAGGCGACCGATGCTGCGCTCCTTTAAATAGAGGAGCGCAGCATGATTGCCAAATATCTCATCGCCTACGTCGCCACCGGCATTTCGTTCGCGTTGATCGACAGCGTCTGGCTGCGGACGATGTATGCGCGGCTGTATAAGCCCGAGATCGGCAGCATGATGTATGAAGGCGGCTTTCGTTTATGGCCTGCGGTGATCTTTTATTTGCTCTATATTCTTGGCATGATGATCTTTGCGGTCGGCCCTGCATTGCAAAGCGGCAAGTGGCAGACGGCATTGGTCTGGGGCGCGTTGTTTGGCTTTTTCTGCTATATGACTTACGATCTGACCAACTTTGCCACATTAAAGGTCTGGAGCGTTAAAGTGACGGTGCTCGACATCATCTGGGGCACTGTCTTGACCGGATCGGCGTCACTTGCCGGATATTGGGTCACAAATTTACTGAGCGGCAGGAGCGCCTAGGCAGCGTTGCTCTCAATCCCGAGATCAGCCAGTTTGCGATACAAGGTGGACCGCCCGATCCCCAATCGCCGCGCCACTTCGGTCATGCGGCCGCGATAATGGCCGATTGCGAGGCGTATGACGTCAGCCTCGATTTCCTCAAGCGGGCGCAAATTGCCGTCGTCTTCGTAAAGGTCGATGCCAATACCGTTGCCATCATTGCTGGTGCTAACGTCAGCAGTGCGGACACCCACGGCGGTGGCGATCTGTTTGAACTCATTGGGGGTCAACGCGTCGCGATCACAAAGCACTGCGGCACGGAACAAAGCGCTTTGCAACTGGCGGACATTGCCCGGCCAGTTATAGGCCTTTAGCAACGACAGCGCCTCATCGGTGATGCCCAGGCTTCGCAGACCCGGTTGCGTTGCCATGCGGCCCAGAAAATGTCGGGCAAGGGCAGGGATGTCGCTGGTGCGTTCGCGCAGTGGCGGAATGCGGAGCTGTACGACATTCATGCGGTAATACAGGTCTTCGCGGAATGCGCCGTTTTCCAACTTTGCCGCAAGGTCGCTGTTGCTTGCCGACAAGACGCGCACATCAATGCGATAGCTGTGCGGCGATCCCAAGGGCTGGATTTCATTTTCGGTGAGCAGGCGTACAAGCCGTATCTGCGTTTCGGTCGGCAGCTGGTCGATCTCATCAAGAAACACCGTGCCGTTTTCGGCTTGCTGGATAATCCCGACGCGGCGGTCAAAGGCCCCTGCAAACGCGTCTTTCTCATGCCCAAACAATACCGAATCGAGCAGGTTGGGCGAAATCGCACCGCAGTTGATTTTCAAATAGGGTTGGCGCACGCGTGGTGATGCGGCGTGGATGGCGTCGGCCACGACTTCTTTGCCTACGCCGCCTTCGCCTTCGATCAAAACCGGCGCACGGCTGCGTGCGGCCTTTGCCGCGATGGCAAGCGCGCTGCGGAAAGCAGGCGCGCTGCCGATAATTTCTTCAAAACCCAAGGGATGGGCGATTTTTTCGGTAAGTGGCTGTAGTTCGCCAAAATCCTTGGCGTGGTCGGCCGCGATGCTGAGAGCGGCGATCAGGCGTTCGGCGGCGACCGGCTTGATGATATAATCCGAGGCCCCTGCACGCATCGCCTCAATCGCGCTGTCGTTTGAACCGACTGCGGTCAACAACAGCACTGGCAACGCAGGGCGGCGTGACTTGAGTTCTGCAATTAATGCCGCACTGTCCGCGCCGGGCACCCATTGGTCGATCAAGATTGCGTCGAGCATCATGCCGTCCTGCGTGCCGAGCATCGCAATGGCGGTTTCGGCGTCGCGCGCGATAATCGTGCGCCATCCGGCGCGGCCAGCAATCGCTGAAACCAGTCGGCATTGGGCTGGCTCATCATCAACGAGCATCAGCGAACGGATCAGTTTTTCAGCCATTCAGCATCCATGAAAGTGCACATCAAACATTGCCGTAACGAAAAGTGGTAAAGAGCCGATTAAGCATGCCGCGATAAATTCTATCGCCAGACCGGAGCAGTAAACTGGTCCAAAGGCTTGAGGATTGATTGGCTTACGGTTAAGGCCGCCATCTAAGCTGATTTTACGGAGGCACTAATGGCTGAAAAACAGGATATGAATGCTGCAAACGATTCCTATTCGGGTTTCATAAAGATGTTCAAATGGGGCACAGTCGCAGCGGTGGTCACCACCTTGATCGTGGTCTTAATCATCGCCAGCCGCGCCGCATAACGTGACCAAAATCGCTGTCCTAAAGGAAACCGCCGCTGGCGAAACCCGTGTTGCTGCCACGCCGGAAACAGTGAAGAAATTCATCGGGCTGGGTGCGGCTGTATCGGTAGAAAAAGGTGCGGGGCTTTCTGCTTCGATTTCTGATGCTGAATATGAAGCAGTTGGCGCAACTTTGGGCACAGCGGCTTCAGTTTCCAAGGACGCAGATATTTTGCTCAGCGTGCAGGGGCCTGATGCAAAGGCGCTGAAGGACGTTGCTAAAGGTGCATGGATCGTTGCGGGGCTTGATCCGTTCGGGCAGCGTAAGCGGGTCGACGAATATGCCAAAGCAGGTGTTGAGGCGCTGGCGATGGAATTTATGCCGCGTGTCACCCGTGCGCAGGGTTTTGACATCCTGTCGTCGCAGTCGAATTTGTCCGGATATAAGGCCGTGATAGACAGCGCAGGCGCATTTGGCCGGGCATTTCCGATGATGATGACCGCGGCAGGCACCGTGAGTGCGGCAAAGATTTTCATTATGGGCGTGGGTGTTGCGGGGCTGCAAGCCATCGCGACGGCGCGGCGTCTGGGCGGTGTTGTGTCGGCCACTGACGTGCGTTCGGCGACCAAAGAACAGATCGAAAGCCTTGGCGCCAAGGCAGTGTTCGTTGAGAATGTTGCAGGCATCGAGGGCGAAGGCGCGGGTGGATATGCCACCGAAATGTCCGATGAATATAAAGCTGCGCAGGCTGAACTCGTCTCATCTCACATCGCCAAGCAAGATATCGTCATCACCACCGCGCTCATCCCCGGCCGCGCTGCGCCGCGATTGGTGACCGATGCGCAGATCAAAACGATGAAGCCTGGCTCAGTGATATTCGACCTTGCGGTCGCGCAAGGCGGCAATGTTGAAGGTTCAAAGCCCGATGAAGTCGTGATTAAACACGGCGTTAAAATCATCGGCTATTCCAACACCCCCGCGCATCTCGCAGCAGACACATCGGCCCTGTTTTCGCGCAACCTGTTCAACTTCCTCTCCGCCTTTTGGGACAAGGATGCGGGGCGACCTGTGTTGCCCGATGATGATGAGATTACAGCGGCCATTCGTCTGACAAAGGATGGCAAAGTTGTGAATGAGAGGTTGTTGGGGTGATCGAAGTGGAGATCACTGCCAAAATCCTCCCCCATTGGGGGAGGTGGCAGCGCGTAGCGCTGACGGAGGGGGGCTGTAATGGAAGACCACAGCCCTGAGGCGTTGAAACGCGCGCGTAAACTGCGCCGTGAAATGACGCTACCGGAAGTTTTGCTGTGGCGGTTGCTTCGAGGCAAGCCAATGGGCGTGAAGTTTCGCAAACAGCATCCTGTGGGCGAGTTTGCCTTAGACTTTTACTGTGCCGAAAAGCGGCTTGGTATCGAGATTGACGGGATTGCCCATGATATGGGCGAAAACCCTGCACGCGATACCGTTAGGGAAGCAATTCTGAAAAACATGGACATCGAAATCATCCGCATACCCGCAGCCGATGTGCTTCGCGACGTCGAAGGCACAGCTGATGCCATCGTGCGTCTATGTGCCGACAGGCCCCCTCCGTCAGCCCTTCGTGCTGCCACCTCCCCCAATGGGGGAGGATTTTCAGGAGTTCATCCCTAATGGATTTTATTAGCATCCTCTCCATCTTCGTATTGGCCTGTTTTGTGGGCTACTACGTCGTCTGGTCGGTTACCCCCGCATTGCACACGCCGTTGATGGCGGTGACGAATGCAATCTCCTCCGTCATTATTGTCGGCGCGCTGATCGCGGCGGCGGCTTCTGGCGCTCCCGGAGCTAAGTGGCTGGGGCTGCTTGGCGTGGTGCTGGCCAGTATCAACATTTTTGGCGGCTTTGCCGTGACGGCGCGGATGCTTGCTATGTACAAGAAGAAGGACAAGTGATGGGGGCGCATGCCAAGAATTGGTCATCGTCGACTAGATCGGTGACCAAGTCATCCAAAGCTAGAGCCGCATTCATCGGCTTTTTCACCGCGATAGCTGGAGTAGTTGGATTTTTCCCGGTTGCCGCATGGGCGTGTGCATTTCCAACCAACGACGGGGGAGTGTGCGATCCAGCCACCCGTTCTAATGGTGTTTTCGAGCAAGCCCGTGTTGGGGCTATTGAAATTGGTGAGCCTTTGGCCATGTTGGCTTATCTGATTTCTGGCGTCTTCTTCATCCTCGCGCTGCGCGGGTTAAGCTCGCCGGCATCGTCGCAGCGCGGCAACCGTTTCGGCATGGCCGGGATGTTGATTGCGGTGGTGACGACGTTGGTTACGCACGCTCCATTTCTGATTGGCGGTCCGTTTGATGGGCCGACAAGTGGCAGCAATCTAGACTGGGTTACCATTAGCCAGATTATCGGGGCAATCGGCATCGGTGCGGTGATTGGGTTGGTCACTGCCCGCAAAATCGCCATGACCGATATGCCGCAACTGGTCGCGGCCTTCCATTCGCTGGTCGGCTTGGCCGCAGTGCTAGTAGGCGTTGCAGCCTATTTGAATCCCGAAGCGTTCGGCATTCTCGACGCCAATGGCGAATTTCTTACCGTCAGCCGCATCGAACTGGGCCTTGGCGTCGCCATTGGCGCCATCACCTTTTCCGGCTCGGTCATCGCGTTCCTGAAACTTGCCGGCAAAATGTCGGGTTCGCCGATTATGTTGCCCGGTCGCCATGTGCTTAACCTTGGCACATTGACTGCGATCATCGGGCTGACCGCCTATTTCGCGATCATGCCAACGGCGGGTGCGGAATGGGCGTTTTGGACGATTGTCGTTCTGTCGTTTATCATCGGCTTCCTGCTCATCATCCCCATTGGCGGCGCGGATATGCCGGTCGTGGTTTCGATGCTGAACAGCTATTCGGGCTGGGCTGCCGCCGCGATGGGTTTTACGCTACATAACAGCGCGATGATTATCACCGGCGCATTGGTCGGCTCGTCCGGGGCAATCCTATCGTACATCATGTGCAAAGCAATGAACCGCAGCTTTATCTCAGTCATCGCTGGCGGATTTGGTGCGGTCGCATCCGAAGGCGGCGAAGCCAAGGAGCAGCGCCCTTGGAAACGCGGCTCTGCCGAAGACGCAGCCTATATGATGAAGCAAGCCGAAAGCGTTATCATCGTCCCTGGTTACGGCATGGCAGTGGCACAGGCACAACATGCTTTGCGCGAAATGGCCGATGTGTTGAAACGCGAAGGCGTGAAGGTGAAATACGCTATCCACCCCGTTGCTGGCCGTATGCCCGGCCATATGAACGTGCTGCTTGCTGAAGCAAACGTGCCCTATGACGAAGTATTTGAGCTGGAAGATATCAACAGCGAATTTGCGCAAACCGATGTTGCGTTCATCATCGGCGCGAACGACGTTGTGAACCCTGCGGCAAAAACTGACAAGACGTCCCCCATTTACGGAATGCCCGTGTTCGATGTGGAAAAGGCAAAAACTGTGTTCTTCATTAAGCGCAGCATGGGCGGCGTAGGCTATGCCGGCGTCGATAATGACGTGTTCTATATGGACCAGACGATGATGTTGCTGGCCGATGCCAAGAAGATGGTGGACGATATCGTCAAGGCCTTGCAGCACTGAGCCGGTTCGTTCTATTGGTTCCCTAACATGGTTCAATTACAATAAAACCGTAGCCCTGAGCCTGTCGAAGGGCGCCTCTAAGCGTTGCGTAAACCTTAAGGCGTGCTTCGACAGGCTCAGCACTACGGTTTTGTTTTGATTGACGGAATTCTAGTCAGGGAATAAATATGCGTAAATTGGGGCTGATTGGAGGAATGAGCTGGTATTCCACCGAATTTTACTATCGCCGGATCAACAAACAAGTCGCGCGCAGGTCCGATGGGCTATGCAGTGCGCCGATGATGATCGATAATCTGAACTTCTGCGATCTGGCGCGCGCGACCAGCGAACAGGATTGGGATCATGTTGCCGAGGCGCTGGTGACTTCGGCTAAGCGACTGGAAGATGGCGGTGCGACAGCGATCCTGATCGGCGCGAACAGTATGCATAAGGTGCATGCCAAGGTCGCCGACGCGGTGTCGGTGCAAGTCATCCACATCGCCGATGCCGTCGGACTGAAAATGAAAGCAGACGGCGTAAAGTCAGCGGCATTGATCGGCACGCGCAATGTGATGGCTGAAAACTGGTATCGCCAACGGCTTGTGAAACACGGCATTACCTTGCTGCCATGGGAGGCGGATGACGTCGATGAGCTTGACCGGATTATTTATGACGAACTGATGGCTGGGCAGGCGGTGCGCAATTCCGAACGCACGCTCAAAACGCTGATCACAGAAATTGATAAGGACGGCGCCGATGCCGTCGTGCTGGGCTGCACCGAACTGGGCATGATTGTCGATACAAAAGCCAACATTCTGCCGATTTATGACAGTGCGGAAATCCATGCCGATGCTGGCGTTGAGTGGATAATGAGCGACGCGCCCTAAGTTTGACCACCGTCGTTTTATGAGGAAATCTTTGCTGTTGAGAGTTTGCAGCCACGCAGAACCTTGACTTTTAGCCATTGTTCTTGTATTGTTCCTTGCATGGATATCGTGTCAATTTTTCGGCGAGTATGTGCCAAAACACTGTCGTCGGCCGAAGCATTCCGGCGATTACTCCTCACACAGTTCAACGATGAAACCATTCCGTTCAACGACATATCGCCTTTCCGCGTTATCAACTTGTTCACAGGTTCCGTCCGCATGCTCCTCTTTTGGCAATCCCTCTTGGCAAGCGCGCATTCATCGGGCATCCTCCACGCTATGAGGATGAGATTGATCACAACAGCTGCGGTAATAGCACTGCTTTCCGCACCGATTGAGGCAAAAACGATTGCCGTTGAGGCAAGCGCCGATGCGCAGGCAAAGCTGCAAGAGGCTTTGATCCTCGCCGAACCTGGCGATACGGTCCAGCTGGGTGAGGGGCGTTTTGCGCTGACGGACGGCCTGTCCTTGGATGTCGCCAAGGTGACCGTGAAGGGTAAGGGCGCGGGCAAGTCCATTCTTGACTTCACAGGACAGCTTGGCGCAGGCGAAGGGTTGTTGGTGACCTCTGACGATGTGGTTTTGCGCGATTTCGCCGTTGAAAATAGCAAAGGCGATGGCATCAAATCCAAAGGTGCCGACCGCATCGTCTATTACAAGCTGCGCGTCGAATGGACCGGCGGGCCGAAAGAAACCAACGGCGCCTATGGCATCTATCCGGTCGAAAGCAAAAATGTGCTGATCGACAATGTGATGGTGCGCGGCGCGTCGGATGCGGGGATTTATGTTGGCCAATCGGACAACATTATTGTTCGTAATTCGCTGGCGCTTGAAAATGTTGCCGGGATCGAGATTGAAAACAGTTACAACGCCGATGTGCATGACAATCTGGCTACGAAAAACACGGGCGGCATTCTCGTCTTTGATCTACCCAATCTGCCGCAAATGGGCGGGCACAATGTGCGCATTTTTGAAAATGTCGTCGTCGATAACATGACTCCCAATTTCGCGCCAAAGGGCAATATTGTGGCCAATGTCCCGACCGGAACCGGCGTGATGGTCATGGCCAACCGCGACATTCATGTGTTTGACAATATGTTGGGCAACAACGGCACCGCAAATGTCATGGTTCTTGGTTACCGCTATCCGTTCGATGATCCCAAATATGATCCGATTGCCAAAGGTGTAGCGATCTGGGGTAATCAACATGACAGAGCCGGATGGGACCCGAAAATACCCGGTGGCGCTCAGCTCGCGGCGGCCTTGGGTGGTTCCTTTCCACCAATATTTTGGGATGGTGCAGGCGGCGACGCGGCAAAGCCCTATATCGGCGATCTGGTTCCGGCACTGTCGCTCGGCCTCACCGATTTGAAAGCCTCGCCTGAAACGGCGCAGCCGACGATGTTGCTGGCTTCGACCGAAACAGTCAGCGAATTGCCGAAAGTGGTGTTGCCGGATAGCATGGAGGCAGTAGTCCGATAATGCGCGCGTTGCTGGCGGCCTTTGCCTGCCTTGCGCTTGCGTTGTTTGCCCGCAGCGGTGCTGCGGTTCCTTCTGGCGCAGTGTCGGATGTGGCTATATTGGCGAGCGAAAATCCGCCGTTATTATCAGTATTCGGTTTTTTCAAAGGCGGCGCTGACCGGCCTAGCGCGGCGCTGACCGCCTATAAATTGGGGACGCCGTTGTTTTCAGATTATACCGAGAAACAGCGGTTCATCTATCTTCCCACAGATGGCAGGCTGTCGATCGAGGCTGGCGGGCGTGTCAAATTTCCTGTTGGAACGGCTCTGGTCAAAAGCTTTGGCTATCCTGATACTACGGGAAAATTGAGTATCATCGAAACGCGCGTGTTACTGCACCGTGCTGATGGCTGGGTAGCTTTGCCCTATGTCTGGCGCGCCGACGGATCGGACGCTGAACTTAAGCTTGGCGGCGCCAGGGTGGCGGCAACGATCCGTCATTCAAGCGAAAACGACCAGGCAATCAGCTACGGTGTTCCGAATAAAAACCAGTGCAAGCAATGCCATTCGCGCAATGGTGTCATCGAACCTATTGGACCGAACTGGCCAAATATGATTTTCAACAGCGTTGCTGACAAGGAACGCTTGGCCAAACGCGCCACATTCCCTGCGAACGCCCTGTTTGCGGATGCCGTCTGGAATGACCCGAAATCGGGTAGCGTCGAAAAACGCGCTTTGGCCTATCTGCGTATCAATTGCGGACACTGCCACCGACCAACTGGTTCCGCCAGCAACTCAGGACTATTTTTTGACGACAAGATTGGCGGTGAAACTGCGATGGGCATCGGCAAACGCCCGGTCGCAGCAGGCAGAGGAAGTGGCAATTTGGATTTCGTGATCGAGCCCGGTCGCCCCGAACGCTCTATCCTGATCTATCGCCTCAAAAGCACTGATCCGGGGATTGCCATGCCAGAGCTGGGCCGCTCTACTGTGCACCGCGAAGGCGCGGAATTGCTGGAGCAGTGGATTAGCGAGATGAAACCTTAGAGCGTTATCACTGTCGCATATTGCGCTTCAACGGATAGCGCTTATCCTGCCAGCTCTCGAAATAACCACCAATCGCTGGATGGTTTACCGGGCCTTGCTCTGCATCATCGACCAAGTTCTGCTGGCTGACATAGGCAATATAGCTGCTTTCGGCATTTTCGGCGAACAGGTGGTAAAAGGGTTGATCCTTTTTGGGGCGAACATGCTCAGGGATTGACTGATACCATTCCTCGCTATTCGCAAAAACCGGATCTATATCGAAAATGACCCCGCGGAAATCAAAGATGCGGTGGCGCACCACTTCGCCAATGGCAAAACGGGCTTCGGCGGTGATAGGCATGTTAAGATTCGCAGTCATCGTCACTATATCGGCGCGATTGACGTTGTGTTCAACCTTGCGCTTGGCAAAGCTGAAAACATTCGCTAATGGCCGCGCTCTGCCAAATGGGCACGCCAGTTCACCGGCAATGACCAGCCCTTTTGACATGCGGAGAGATGGCTGAGTGGTCGAAAGCACCGCACTCGAAATGCGGCGTGCCGGTGACGGTACCTAGGGTTCGAATCCCTATCTCTCCGCCATTTAATCACGCGATTAAATGGGCTTGCGCCCGCACTGCATTTTAGTCACATGAGGCTATGGCAGACGAAAATCTTATCCCCGTAATCATTGGCGTCGGTCAGGTGAATGACCGCGAATGTGTGCATGACTCGTTGGAGTTGATGGTTCAAGCTTTGACCAAAGCGGATGCCGATGCTGGCGGTGGGTGGATAGGGCAACTGGATAGTGTAGCCGTCGTTGCGCAGATCAGCTTTCGAGAGTTGGGAGATTGTTCGCAGCTATTGGCCGATCATTTCGGCATTTCCCCTGCGTATCTCGAACAGACGCCCTACGCGACCGGAGAAAGCCCGACTCAATTGCTAAACGAAGCAGCCAACCGCATCGGCGCTGGAGAGATCGGCGTTGCCGCGATCATCGGTGGCGAGGCGCTGCGGACATCGGGGCAGCGAAAGGCAGCCGCACGTGCCGATGGGGCCAAGCCAGATTTTCTGCGCGATGCTGCATCGCCGAAAGCACTTGAACATATTACAGCGTTAGCTGGATCCATCGAGCATCTTTCGCAATATGGGTTGGTGGCGCCCACCGATGTCTATCCACTGTATGAAAATGCAACGCGTGCGGCTTGGGGACAGTCCCTTGCCGAGGCGCAAGCCGAGTCCGGCGAAATTTGGGCAGGGATGTCGCGTGTCGCGGCGAGAAATCCCAATGCGTGGATTCAGGCTGCGGCTGATGCTGAGGCGATCATCACGCCCGATGCCGATAACCGCCCGATAACCTTTCCCTATCAGAAACGAATGGTCGCCAATTCAAGCGTTAACCAAGGCGCAGCTTTCATCGTGACCAGCCTTGCTCGCGCCCGGGCCGCCGGAATTTCTGAGGACCACATTGTCCATGTCGGCATGGGAGCGGCAGCGCATACCCCGCATAATTTGCTCAAGCGCGATCAATACGCGCATTCGGCGGCGATTGACGTGACGCTGGAACAGGCATTGCTCCGCAACGGCCTGACGCCGGCAGACCTTACCGATGTTGAGCTGTATTCCTGCTTCCCGTGCATTCCAAAAATGGCGCGGCGGGTAATTGACTTGCCCGTCAATCGTCCGATTACAGCCTTTGGCGGGCTTACTTTTGGCGGCGGCCCGATTGGTAATTACATGAGCCATGCCCTTGCCTCAATGGTGGACAAATTGAGGCGTGATAAAGGAACAGCGTTGCTCTTTGCCAATGGCGGCTATGCGACGCACAATCACGCGATTGTGATTTCTAGTGAGCCTCAGAGGAACGCAGTTTTCCCCCATGATTTCGATTGCAACGACGAAGCCACGGCCCGTCGTGCAGATGTGCCCGAGGTTGATGGCGAATATCAGGGGCTGGCAACGGTTGAGACTTACACAGTGTTCTACAAGCGCGATGGTTCCGTGCGCGTGGGAACAGTGATCGCCCGAACACCGCAGAACAAGCGCGTATTGGCCAGTGTGCCAGCCAGTGACGCGCCTATGATCGCGTTTCTGACTGACGGGAAGACTGAGCCCGTAGGTAGCAAAGCCCGTATTAGCAAAGGTGATGAAGGCTTGATGATTTGGTCATTTGCTGATTTTGATGCTTGATAAAGGTCGGGATTTTCGGTCAACGCGAAAAGACGTTTTGATCCCACGAAGGAATGAAAAAAATGAAGACGCGTGCTGCCGTTGCCTTTGAAGCTAAAAAGCCACTGGAGATTGTTGAACTCGATCTGGAGGGACCAAAGGCTGGTGAAGTGTTGGTTGAGATCATGGCGACGGGTATCTGCCACACCGATGCGTACACGCTCGATGGCCTCGACAGCGAGGGACTTTTCCCCAGCATATTGGGCCATGAAGGCGCAGGCATTGTGCGCGAGGTTGGTGCTGGCGTAACCAGCGTCAAACCCGGAGATCATGTGATCCCGCTTTACACCCCCGAATGCGGAAAGTGCAAAACCTGCCTGTCGGGTAAATCCAACCTCTGCACCGCCATACGCGCGACCCAAGGCAAGGGCGTCATGCCTGATGGAACAACGCGCTTTTCGTATAAGGGCCAGCCAATCTACCACTATATGGGTTGCTCAACCTTTTCCAACTTCACCGTTCTGCCCGAAATTGCGGTTGCAAAAATCCGTGAAGATGCGCCGTTTCAATCGAGCTGCTACATCGGTTGCGGCGTCACCACTGGCGTTGGCGCTGTGACTAATACCGCAAAGGTTCAACCGGGCGATAATGTAATCGTCTTTGGCCTTGGCGGCATCGGTCTGAACGTCTTGCAAGGGGCCAGAATGGCCGGGGCAGGCATGATTATCGGCGTCGATATCAACCCCGATCGCGAAGAATGGGGCAAGAAATTTGGGATGACGCACTTCGTCAATCCAAACGATGTGGACGGCGATATCGTCGCGCATCTCGTCGCCCTTACGGATGGCGGAGCGGAATATACGTTCGATTGCACCGGCAACACAACGGTGATGCGGCAAGCGCTGGAGGCTTGTCATCGCGGTTGGGGAACCAGCATCATCATCGGTGTGGCCGAAGCAGGCAAAGAAATCAGCACGCGTCCGTTCCAACTCGTTACGGGTCGCAATTGGCGCGGCACGGCGTTTGGCGGGGCAAAGGGGCGCACCGATGTGCCAAAGATCGTTGACCTGTATATGGATGGTACCATCCAAATCGACCCGATGATCACGCATGTTTTGACGCTTGATGAGATCAACAAAGGATTTGATTTGATGCATGCGGGTGAGAGCATCCGCAGCGTTGTGGTTTACTGAATAACGAAAAAGGAGAGTGATCAATGTACAGTCATATCATGTTGGGTGCGAATGACATTGCTGCATCAACCGCATTTTACGATGCGACCTTGGGCGCACTTGGGCACAAAGCAGGCGGCGCAGATCCGAAAGGCCGTGTATTCTGGTTCACGTCTGGCGGCATCTTCTCCATCAGCATTCCGATTGATGGCAATCCAGCGAGCTGCGCCAATGGCAGCACAATCGGATTTGCCGCAAAATCCCCAGAGGAAATCGACGCATGGCATGCGGCGGGGCTAGCCAATGGTGGCACAACGCTCGAAGATCCTCCTGGTTGGCGTGAAAGCAATGGAATGAAGCTGTATCTGGCCTATCTTCGCGATCCTGCAGGGAACAAAGTTTGCGCGATGCACCGGGGTTGAACGCCAACGAGTCGCGGCTCTTTGCTGATATTGCGTTACTGGAAATCGCTTTCGAGCTTGTCGAACACGAAGCCGTTTATACGGTCGAGGAAAATTCAAAGCTTGAAAGCGACATTCCCGGCGCGCACACAAAAAACCTGTTTCTGAAGGATGCAGGCGGACAATTCTGGCTGGTCACAGTGCCAGCCGATATGCGGGTCGATTTGAAAACGCTGCCACAGGCTATCGGTAGCAAACGTGTGAGCTTTGGCAAAGCGGACGATATGATGCGGTTGCTTGGTGTTGCACCAGGATCGGTTACGCCGCTTGCCGCGATCGCCGATTTGGCAGGCAAGGTCACCGTTGTCGTTGATGCGCGCTTGACCGAAGCGGACAGGGTTAATATTCATCCGCTTAGGAACACCGCTACTATAGGGCTTTCGGCCGCAAACTTAATCCAGTTGCTAAAACATTGGAGGCATGTGCCGGTTATCGCGCCGATCCCTGCGATCGCCGACTGACCCAAAATGCTCAAAGGCATTTGAAATTGGTTAACAGACATCGGAAATCCGTTGTCGAAGCTAAAATTTACCAGAGTTTACCAAATTTCATGGTAAATTTTACTTAAGGATTTCAAGCCTTAACTGCCCTGTTTTGAAACAGTTGCGTGGCGAGTAACATTTTGTCCGTTGATACCATGCATTTTCTGCTATCGCGATGTTTCCGGTTGGGGTGGCTAGGAAATTCTGCTTCGTAAGAGGGTGATATGGCTATCCATACCCGCGTGTTAAACGATACATTTACGACCAATGCCCGCCGCCCAAGCGGACAATTTGGTAGCGTTAATCAACTAGGTGTTCCGATCGTTGGCCGCCAGTACAATGAAATCATCGTCCGGCATGACAAGCAAGACCAGATTTTCTGGTGCTTCATGAACCAGAAGGGCAGGCCGAGCTATACCTATAGCCTTGGAGCCGAGGTGCAGGATGTTCAGGACTGGGTGACTGATAACTACGCTTTCGCGGCAAATGGCGGACCTGACGATTTGCGCTATTTTGTCTGTGGTTCCAAAACCCCCGGGGTCTATAATCTCGGCGGCGACCTGCGCCATTTCGCCGAAAGCATTCGCCAGCGTGATTTGCCCGCGATGCGCAAATATGCAGAGACATGCGTGAGAATGCAGCATGCCAATTGGAATGCATTTGGTGCGCCCATCATCACCTTCGCGCTTGTTCAGGGCGATGCACTCGGCGGTGGCTTTGAACATGCGCTGGCGTTCGATGTATTAGTTGCCGAAAAAAGCGCGCGTTTGGGATTGCCTGAAATTATCTTTAACTTGTTCCCCGGCATGGGTGCTTACAGCTTTCTCTCGCGACGCGTTGGTCGCAAAATGGCCGAAAAGTTCATATTGGAAGGTAAAATTCACACTGCCGAAGAACTATACGCGATGGGCATCGTCGACATTTTGGTTGAAGACGGTGCGGGCGAGGCCGCCATTGTGGAATATTGCACAAAACACCGTCAGCGATTTGCCGCCGAACGCGCGGTCTATCTGGCACGCCGTGCGTCAGACCCCATCGAACTTGATGAGTTGCTTAGAATTACCAACATCTGGGCTGAAACAGCTATGACGCTGACTGAGGCCGATGTCCGCAAAATGGAGCGGCTCGCCGATGCGCAAGAGCGGCGGATCAACCGGAGCTTGAAACAGGTTGTTTGACCACCGCTGAAGCGAACTGCCGAAGATCGGCTTCTGCATTTTTAAATGCGTTTTTGACAGTCGCATGATGCTGACGCGCTTTCGTGTTGAAGTCCGCTTCCGTAATTTTCTCAAGCTTTCCGCACAACGCGGCGAGGGCGATCGCACCAATATTGTTGGAACAGCTTTTCAATGCATGCGCTGCGAAACGGAATTGATTTAGGTCATGATCGATCAACGATTGCTGCATCGTTTCCACGGATTCTACAGCATCACTGACAAAACTACCGATCATATCGTCTAAAAAATCGTGGTCGCCGATGGTAAGTAAATAGTCGATCTGTGCCACATCAATTGCGGACTGCGCCGTTTGATCAGTTGCTGCTTTCAGCGGCACAACGGTACCAAGCGGATCGTCAACGTGCGATGGAAGTTGGGCGCTCTGGCCATTGCTTTCGCAACAGCTATCGATGGTTGCGAGCAGTAGCTTTGCGTTGACCGGCTTAGTCAGGCGCAGGTCCATCCCGGCATTTAGACAACGGACTTCGGTTTCTGTGGTTGCATCGGCGGTGACGCCGACGATTGGTAGATGCTGGCGGCCACCTTCGATTTGTCGCCACATTTTGCAGGCCGATATACCATCAAGCCGGGGCATGTTCACATCGAGAAGCAGAATATCGTAATGGTCCATCTCCAACGCTTCGAGCGTCTCATCGCCATCGCAAACGAGCACCACTTCATGCCCGGCCGTTTCTAATATGGCTGCAAGAATATTCCGGTTGGTCCGGTTGTCGTCCGCGACAAGCACTTTTCGCGGTGCATAGGTTTTTGGCATTTCGCTGTTTGTAGAACCCGCAATCGTTTTGCTGCCTGCAAAGGAACAGCCGATCCTGATCGCGCTCCGGACTTCGTCAAATTGCGGTATTGCGGGAAGCACCGTTGCAAATGCTGCACGTAGCTCGACGTCTTCGAGGTCGATTTCTTCGGCATTGGCAACCAACACCGGCGCCACCTTGGCGGCAGAAAATTTTTGCCACAGAGCATCGTCGGGTGCAAACAGATTGGCCAGATTTTTGTCAAGAATGGCTATTCGATAGTCAGAAAGAGTGACCTGATCAATCGCCGCCAGTAATTCTTGGCGCGTATGGCAAGCGACGCTGCGGACATGATAATTCCCGGCAGCCTGCGCTTTGGCCAAAAGGCTACTATCGAATTGGCCCAACGCTAATAGCTTAACCGCTGGTTCAAGAGCTGGATCGGCCTCAATCGTGGTAGCGTTTTCGGCGATCCGTCCAACGGGAATTGTCACAAAAAATTGCGTGCCACGGCCAAGTTCGCTTTCGACGGAAATCGAGCCGCCAATCTGGTTGAGCGATTGACGGCAGATAGCAAGCCCCAGCCCGGTTCCGCCAAAACGATTGAGAACAGTTTCATCGGCTTGCTGAAATGGTTCAAAAATCCGTTTCAATGCGCTGTCCGCAATACCGATGCCGGTGTCCGATATGATCAGTGAAAGTACAGTATTCTCGCCATTTTCCTGCAGTTTGCTAGAAATAGTAATGCCACCAGATTCGGTAAATTTGATAGCATTCCCGACCAGATTGAGAAGGATGTTGCGCACAATATCAACAGGGGCGTTGACCAACGTGTCGCTTAATGGCTCTGCATGGAGTTGAATCGTTAACGATTTTTCGGCAACTCTGACCTGCATGATATCCCGGATTTCAGCCAGAAGTTCGGTCGCCTTCACGGGCTTATGCTGGATATCCGCTGAGCCACTGTCGTTGCGGGCAATTTGGATCAATTGATCAATCAAGTGCAAAAGATGTTCGCCCGCCTTTACACTGACATCGATCATATCGTGTTGATTTTTTGGCATTTCGAGTTGCTTGAGGTGATTGCCGTAGCCGATAATGGCATTCAACGGCGTGCGCAGTTCGTGGCTTACGCTGGCAAGAAAATAGCTTTTGGCACGGTTTGCCGCTTCGGCCTGTTCCTTGGCTTGCGACAATTTTCGGATCAGTTTGGAACAATATGCAGGTATAATCAGCAATGCTGCAGTCAGGCTGTATCCCAATGCCGCATTCTGCTGCCAATATTCGGTCATCAACACCGGTATGCCAAACGTTGCAGTCGAAAAAATCGATGCAATACCGAGCCATTTTAGGCCAAGGCGAAATCCCGTTCCCAACGTCATCCACAGGAACAACGGATATACGAACGATGTCGCCTCGGGTGAATATAGCAGGATCGATGACGCCATGATGCTATCGACGATAATCCCGATAAGGAAATAGGCCTCTTTCTTAAGCTTTTTGGTGCGTATCAACAAATAGAGCGCCAGATTGACAGTTTGATAGCAAGCAAACGCAAGCAGGATGAAATATTCAGCGTTTAGAAAATAGCTCGCAGCCCACGCCGCAACGCCAAGAATCAAACGGTTCGTTGCCATCTCTAGCTCATGAACAGGGGCAGCAGCCTCAGCTGCCCGATCCGCTTTTCGAAAGGGGTTAATCTTCATCATCCGACCTTTTGAAACCGGGCAGGGCCGTCTGCAAAGAGCGCGTAAATTTGGTCAATGCGCAATGATCTGCCAAAAAGGAAGCCTTGCAGTTCATCACAGCCCGCAGCGTGCAACAGGGCTCGTTGGCCTTCGGTTTCCACGCCTTCTGCAACAACCCGCATGCCCAAAGCATGTGCCAGATGTGCAATAGTAGAAATGATAGCTCTGTCGGCAGTGGAATGTTCAATCCGGGCGATGAATGTTTGATCAATTTTTAGCCGTTTAGCGGGCAAATCGCGTAGATATTGTAGCGATGAGTAGCCGGTGCCGAAATCGTCGATGGAAATATCGATGCCGTGTGAACGCAATTTTTCGAGCTGTGCCTGAAGGTTCGCGCTTTGATCGATCAATAATTCTTCGGTAATTTCAACCGTCAACTGGCCTGGCGCGACGCCATGTTCGGCCATAAAGCCAATGATTTCATCGCACAGGCTAGGGGATTGAAACTGGCGCGGGGAGACGTTGACGGCGATATGCGGCAAAGCAATACGATCATGACGGCATGTTGCGATTTGCTGACAAACTGCGTCGATGACCCACAACCCGATCCGGTTGATCAGCCCTGAATCATTCGCCACTTTGATAAACTCGCTTGGCATCAAGCGCCCGCGCACGGGATGATTCCACCGCAACAATGCCTCTAGCCCGCAATATTCGCTGGTAACAGCGTCGATAATTGGTTGATATTCAAGCACGAATTGATCGTTTTCCAATGCAATACGCAGGTCGGCCTCGACCTCTGCGTTATGCTGGGCAACGCGGTTCAATTCTGATGAGAAAAAGCAGAACCTGTTGCGGCCATTCGCTTTTGCTTCATACATAGAAAGATCGGCTAAGCGCAGCAGTTCATCCGATGACGCGCCGTCGTCGGGGATCATCGCGACGCCGATGCTGGCACCGATCAACTGTTCGGAATCATCGACCAAATAGGGCTGACTAATCTGCGTGAGCAATTGCATGCACTCCGCAGCGGCTTCTTCCACGCCCGAAATTCCGCGCAATATGATCGCAAACTCATCACCACCAATACGTGCTGCAAAACATGATGGGTTTAAGTGCGCGCTAATCCGTTCGGCAACCGAGCGCAATAACACATCGCCGGCTTGGTGGCCTCGCGTGTCGTTGATGACTTTGAACCTGTCCAAATCGACCAACAAAAGCGCCGCCGACCCACCATTTTTCTGACAGTCTGCGATGGTCGTACGGACATTTTCCGAAAGTAGCGCCCTGTTTGGCAGACCGGTCAGTATATCATGCAAGGCCAGATGCGCGCGGTGTTCCTCGGCATATTTGCGCGCGGTGATATCGACCGCAGAGGTCAGAACGCCGATAACTTGCCCATCCATGTTCTGCAAAGGCGATTTATTGCAGTGAAATGTCAGCGATACACCGTCGCTGATATAGAGCTCTTCGTAATTGGGGATCGAATTGCCGGTTTCGATAATCACGCCGTTGCGCCGCTGTTCCCGATCAGCGAGCGCCGGGGATAGATAGTCATACACCGACTTGCCGACCAGCGAGTCCGGATCTTTTTTGAACAATGCCGATTGGTAATTGTTCATGAACAGGAACTTCCCGTTCCGGTCGGTCGCATTGATCATGATCGGTGTGGTGTCGATAATCTGTTCGAGCATGGATTTTGCCGCCGGCAGGTTGGTCCGCCGGTTAGCAACCGATGCGTTTTGCCCGGTTGCAATTTCTTCCAATTCCCGACTTTTGCGATGCTGGTTGATTAAAAGCAAGGCGCGCTCTCGGAACTCGGTATCGGTTACGGGGCTTTGCAGAAAGTCGGTCGCTCCAGCGTCAAGCGCGCTGATTCTGCATTCACGATCCTGCCGTGCGGTAATAATAATGGCGGGTGCTCCGCCACCTGCTCCGAGTTCGCGCACACGCCGAATAAACTCTGCACCGTTCATTCCGGGCATGCGATAGTCGACGATGAGAAGCTCGGCAGTCTCGGATTCTAGCCACGCTAGCGCTTCCGTCGCGCTTTGAAAGCACTTGGAGCTGAACTCCGGACCCATCATCGCCACGAACTGCGCATATATCCGCAGATTGGTGGCGCGATCATCCACAATGACAATGCGTGCCTGCATATGACTCGCCTAGTTATCTAACCTCAAGGAATGGTTAACCGTTTGCCAATTTCCGGTAAGATTTTTTACATTTGGAAGTGGCCGGGGCAATGCACTGGATTGCGCGACGTGCAGTTGCGAATGTGGCTCTGGTATCAGTTGCGCTTAGCTTTGCGCCTGCGTAGCCTATTTCTAAGAGAATCGTTTTGAGAAAGTCCGATCCGTAATGCATTATGAACAGCAATATCTGGACCTGATGCAACGGATTTGGACTGAGGGGACAGTGCAGAACGACAGGACAGGTGTCGGCACGAAATCGCTGTTCGGCGCGCAGATGCGGTTTGATTTGTCGGATAATGCCATTCCGCTGTTAACCACGAAACGGATTTTCTGGAAAACTGCGGCGCGCGAGATGCTATGGTTCCTGACTGGTGACACCAATATTCGTTCGTTGCTGAAACAAAAAGTCCGGATATGGACCGATTGGCCGCTTGATCGGTATCGGCGCGAGACGGGCGAGGAGATTGCGCAGGATGATTTCGAGCAGCGCATCATCGATGACATCAATTTTGCGGAAAAATGGGGCGATCTGGGGCCGGTATATGGCGCGCAATGGGTGAACTGGCCGCGATATGAAGACGCCGGGCAGGGGCTGTACAGGCGCGCGGCAAAGGGAATCAACCAGATTGAATTGCTCGTCGAGAGCGTTACGAATAATCCAGCGTCGCGGCGGCATATTTTTGAGGGCTGGAATGTTGCAGAGCTAGACCAGATGGCGCTGCCGCCGTGCCATAAAACCTATCAGTTTCATGTTGCCGATGGAGTGTTGAGCGGGCTGTTGTTTCAGCGCAGTTGCGATCTGGGGCTGGGCTTTGGCTTCAACATATTTTCGGCCGCGATGCTGATCCGTATGTTGGCGCAGCAAACTGGTTATGAACCGGGTGAACTGATCTGGCAGGGTGGGGACGTTCACCTCTATCTGAACCATGCGGAGTTGGTTGAACAGCAGTTGGCGCGCGCGCCAGTTGGTGCTCCAAAACTACATTTACTGCGGAAACCCGATAGCATTTTCGGCTATGAAATTGAAGATTTTGAAGTACTTGACTATGCGCCGCAAGCGCACATTTCGGCTCCTGTAGCAGTATAGGACAGGGTTGTTGACCTAAATGAATGATTGAAATAAAATAACAAAAGCGGACAACATTGACATGTGATTCGCCGTCGGTTCTTGGCCGACTGGAGAGGAAGCGATGACAAACAAAAAGTCCAATTCGGGGTCGTTGCGCCTGCATATTCCCGAGCCCAAATTTCGCCCCGGTGATGAGGCGGATTTCAGCGACATTGTCGTGCCGCCTGTCGATATGATCGCCAAGCCCGATGAGGCGTCGGCCCCAGCCAATATGCAAGCGTTGGCTTTTGGCCTGGTCCGTGTTCTTGATCATGATGGACAAGCGAAGGGCAGTTGGAACCCGGGGCTTGATGCTTATCAACTGCGGCTGATGCTGCGCAATATGATGATGGTCCGCGCCTTTGACGACCGCATGTTCCGCGCGCAACGGCAGGGCAAAACCAGTTTCTACATGAAATCGACGGGTGAAGAAGCAACGTCAGTTGCTACCACCATGGCGCTGGCTAGCGACGACATGACCTTTCCCAGTTATCGCCAGCAGGGTATCCTTATCACACGGGGCTATCCGCTGGTGCAGATGATGAACCAGATTTATTCGAACCGATCGGACCACCTCAAGGGACGCCAGCTCCCGATCATGTATTCCGCGCCCAGCCACAGTTTTTTTAGCGTGTCGGGCAATCTGGCAACGCAATATCCGCAAGCTGTGGGTTGGGCGATGGCAAGCGCATCGCGCGGAGATACCCGGATTTCTGCGGTGTGGTGCGGCGAAGGTTCAACCGCTGAGGGTGATTTTCATGCAGCGATGACCTTTGCGGCAGTTTATAACGCGCCGGTTATCTTGCAAGTAGTGAACAACCAATGGGCGATTTCTTCGTTCTCGGGCATTGCAGGCGGCGAGCGAACTACCTTTGCCGCACGTGGTGTTGGCTACGGCATTGCATCGTTGCGCGTGGACGGAAACGACCCGCTAGCCGTTTACGCCGCAATGCGATGGGCCGCCGACCGTGCGCGAACCAACAATGGCCCTACGTTCATCGAGTATTTTACATACCGCGCCGAGGGGCATTCAACATCTGATGATCCCGAAGCATATCGCGCGGCCAAAGAATATGACAAATGGCCCTTAGGTGATCCAGTCAGCCGGTTGAAGGCGCATCTGATCCTGCTCGGCGAATGGAGCGAGGAGCAGCATGTTACGCAAGCGGCAGAGCTCACGGACAGCGTCAAAAAGACCCAAAAGGAAGCCGAGGCCAACGGCATACTGGGCCACGGCCTGCATCAGCCTTTTGACACGATGTTTGAGGATGTTTTTGAAGAAATGCCTTGGCATTTGAGAGAGCAAGCGGCAGAACTTCATGAAGAACAAGAAGCTAAGTTTGGCGCCGAATGGGAGCCGAGCTGATGACTGATCCAGTGGCGACGCCCAAGCGGATGAACATGATTGAGGCGATCAACAGCGCGCTTGATGTCATGCTATCACGCGACCCAGATGTCGTATTGATGGGTGAGGATATTGGTTATTTTGGCGGGGTGTTCCGCGCCACTGCTGGCTTGCAAGCCAAGCATGGCAACACGCGCGTTTTCGATACGCCGATCAGCGAATGCGGGATCATCGGCGCGGGTGTGGGCATGGCGGCCTATGGCTTGCGGCCTGTGCCAGAGATCCAGTTTGCCGACTATATCTATCCAGGCCTTGACCAATTGGTCAGCGAAGCGGCGAGGATGCGGTATCGTTCTGCCAATGACTATACCTGCCCGATGACGGTGCGGTCCCCTTTTGGCGGTGGGATTTTTGGCGGGCAGACGCATAGTCAATCACCCGAAAGCCTGTTCACTCATATTTGTGGGATAAAGACTGTAATTCCGTCAAATCCCTATGATGCCAAGGGGCTGTTGATCGCTGCGATTGAGGACAATGATCCGGTCATCTTTTTTGAGCCTAAACGTATCTATAATGGTCCGTTCACGGGCTATTATGATCGCCCGGTCGAGCCCTGGGCAAAGCATGATGGCAGCGATGTTCCCGCCGATTATTACCGCGTCGAATTGGGCAAAGCAGCGACTGTCCGCCAGGGTCAGGCGCTGACGATCCTTGTTTACGGCACAATGGTGCATGTCGTGAAATCGGTGGTCGAGGAAGTCGGCATCGATGCAGAAATCTTAGACTTACGCACACTTATGCCACTCGATATCGATGCGATTGTGGCTTCTGTGGCAAAGACCGGACGCTGTATGGTGGTGCACGAAGCAACGCGGACCAGCGGCTTTGGCGCTGAGTTGGCTGCGCTCGTTCAGGAACGGTGCTTCTATCATTTGGAGGCTCCGATTGCACGCGTCACTGGATTTGACACGCCCTATCCGCATAGCCTTGAATGGGCCTATTTCCCCGGCCCTGTGCGCATTGCGCGCGCCATCGAAAAAATTATGAAGGACTGACGTCATGGGAATTTTTACCTTTAAACTCCCCGATATCGGGGAAGGTATTGCCGAGGCGGAGATCGTTGCGTGGCACGTCAAAGTTGGCGACCGCATCGAAGAAGATCAGCCGATTGCCGACATGATGACCGACAAAGCAACGGTCGAAATGGAGAGCCCGGTCTCAGGAGTGGTGGCGGCGGTTGCGGGTGAAGCGGGTGATGTGATTTCGATTGGCTCGATGCTGGTGGAGATTGAAGTTGAGGGTCACGTTGCGACGACGCCTAAAGTCGAACCTACACCTGAATCTATATCGCCCGCTATTCGCGCTGCGCCTGTCGAAGCGCCAGTTCTAGTTGAAAAGGTTGAAGAAAAGAAGAGTGCTTCGATAATCTCAACGCAAACGGATTTGGGACATTTAAGGTCAGACGCCACCGCATCCCCGGCCGTTCGCGC
>JAYUOS010000037.1:0-108021 GCA_043760725.1 Sphingomonadales bacterium | reverse complement strand
CTTGATTATCACGGGATCGCCGAGGCGCGGATTGCTCATGCCGGAAGTTATCCCACGACCGCCAATTGGAAACTTGTCGTCGAGAATTTCTTCGAATGTTATCACTGCGTCCCTTCGCACCCCGAATTCTGTTCAATGCACGCCTCGGAAAGCTTGATCGCGGTGGGCGCAGGGCCAAGTTCAGGGCCAGCCGATGCGATCGCCAACTTCGCACCCAAGCTCAAAGCATGGGAAGATAGCGCTGCAGCGCTTGGCCGCCCCGTCGGCACCATCGATGATGCGCCGACATGCAGCCACCTCCGCATTATGATGCAACGGATGAATAAGGAAGGCTGGGCCGCTGAAACACAAGACGGCACCGCGCCCGCACCCTTGATGGGCAAACGAACGCAAGCCGACGGCGGCCGCATGCACTTAGGTTTCAGCCCGTTTACCCAGATTGTGGCCGATGATCATTTCGTCATCCTGTTCCAATTCACCCCGCGTTCGGCACTCGCGTCCGATGTGGAAATGATCTGGCTCGTCGATGGCCGCGCAACCGAGGCTGAGGTAGATATCGAAAAGATGATCTGGGGCTATCACGCCACTACGACTCAGGACAAAATCATCACTGAGAATAACCAGAACGGCATCATGTCGAGCCGCTACCGCCCCGGTCGTTATTCGGATCAGGAAGGCAGCGTGATTAACTTTCAGCAGTGGTATCTAGACCAGTTTGGTCTGGCACCGGCGGAGTGAGCATTCCGCAGTTCATGCGGGCGGTTTTGCTGACCGGCAACGGCGGATATGATAAACTTGAGCTGAGGGATGATGTGCCGGTGCCCTTCCCGGAAGCAGGCGATGTGCTCATCCGCGTTGGTGCGTCGGGGGTCAATAATACGGATATAAACACGCGGATCGGCTGGTATTCAAAAGCGGTTGCGCAAGCGACCGAGGCAGGGGGCGCAACAGGCATTGCTGGGGCTCAAGATGATGGCTGGTCAGGCGCAGCGTTCGCTTTCCCTCGCATACAGGGCGCAGATGCCTGTGGCCGGATAGTCGCGGTGGGCGGCGACGTCGATCCTGCACGGGTTGGTGAGCGGGTGCTTGTCGAACCCGTCTTTCGAGGCACGATTGCGTTTGATGTACACTATTTCGGCTCTGAAGTTGACGGTGCCTTTGCCGATTACGCCCGTGTGCCTGCCATTCACGCGCACCGGATCGAAAGCGGTTTGAGCGACGCTGAACTAGCAAGCTTTCCGTGCGCTTATTCGGCGGCAGAAAATATGCTCACGCGCATCGATCTATCTGCGGGAGAGCGCGTGCTGATTACGGGCGCATCGGGCGGGGTTGGCTCGGCCGCCGTTCAGCTCGCCAACCGGCGCGGTGCTGAAGTGGTCGCAGTGGCAGGTGCTGACAAGGCAGAGGCGGTCCGTGCACTGGGGGCTAGCCAAGTTATCCCGCGCGGTTCAGATTTGGTCTCCTTATTCGGCCACGAATATTTTAATGCGGCTGTCGATATCGTTGGCGGCGCACAGTTTGGCGCCATTCTCAACGTCCTCAAACGCGGTGGGAGATACGGCGTGGCAGGAGCAATCTCTGGCCCGATCGTCGATCTCGACTTGCGGACGCTTTACCTTAAGGATTTGCGCTTGCTCGGATGCACAATCCTTGAACCTGACGTCTTTCCCAATCTGATCACCTATATCGAACGCAGCGAAATCAAACCGCTGGTGGCCGCAACCTTCCCGCTCGCGGATATCGTCGAGGCGCAGGAGGCATTTTTGACCAAGCGGCATGTGGGCAAGATTGTGCTGACATTTTAGTCGACCGGAGTTACGGCGATAGGCGCGATAACCCCCAAATAATGTCCGCTTTCAGGGTAGAAAATAAGCTGTACTATGGACCGAAATCTTAGCGGAAATCGAAACTGCATTCGCAAGCCATCTCCAAAATTTCTGCCGCAAAGGTCGTCCTTGACCAACTTGATTCTGCTCGTGGCGCGGATGTGCTTTTAACGCTCGTCGCGAAAATCAGCAAAAATTAACCATGTGGGGAAGGCTTATCTTAAGCAGAGACAGATACCCCAAGCCGATCAAAGCCATCTTTTCTGGGATTATTTTGCTATGCTCAGCAGACGATCATTGTTTCAAATCGATCGCGGTTTCGCGGATAGTCTTAAGCAGAAAACAGAGAATATCTTCCCAGCAGATGGCAGGCCGGAACAGCAGGCGCCCGTTGAGTATGATGAAGATGCTGGCAACCTAGAGGGTAATGTCTCTGCCAAGGGCACTCCTGCTGCTTCAATGGTGGCGCCGGTTTTAGCGCTGGCTGTTGCCGCCTGCGGCGGCGACGAAGGGGGAAGCTCTCCTCCTCCACCGCCACCCCCAGCCGCCGCCGCTGTCAAAAAGCCGACTTCGGACGCAGAAGCCGTAAGATTCGCCGCGCGCGGGCAGTTTTCCGTCAGTTCTGCCGACACGACGAGGCTGAAAGATGTTGGGTATGTGAGCTGGCTTGATTCTGAAATCGCAAAACCCGTCAGCGAGACTGCCGTGGCTTCTTATATTCGCCTGGGCGGAGAAGATTTCGTCAACAAAGATTATTTCGGCACGAATTTTCATACACAAGTGATGTGGCAGCAGTTTCTGGACAGCAATGATCAGCTGCGCAAGCGTATCGCTTTCGCCTTGTCCGAGTTTTTTGTTGTCAGCGCCAATGGCGTTGATGCGGTGTGGCACGGCCTTGGCCTTTGCCACTATTGGGATATTCTCAACAAAAATGCGTTCGGCAGCTTCCGCACCTTGCTTGAGGAAGTCACGCTGAACCCAGTAATGGGTCAGTTTCTCAGCCTTAACGGAAGCCAAAAGGAAGACAGCAAAACCGGTCGTCGCCCCGATGAGAATTACGCCCGCGAAGTGATGCAGCTTTTCACGATCGGTTTGGTTGAACTCAACGTCGACGGCACGGCAAAAAAGGATGCGAGCGGCAATCCAATCCAGACTTATAGCAACGATGATGTAACCAACGTCGCTCGCGCGCTCTCGGGTTGGGCTTGGCAAGGCACAGCCGCGGAACGGTTGACTCAGGAACCTTGGCTAATGCCCGGCTACATGAAGCGACCGATGACATCTGATCCGGCCTTGATGCAATACACCTACGCGAACCGTGCGTCAGAGCACTCGCCGCTTGAGGCGAAGTTTCTGGGCGTTACGATTCCTGCAAATACCGATGCAGTTTCGGCTCTAAAATCCGTTCTCGATACATTGTTCAACCACGCCAATACGCCAGTCTTCTTTTCAAAACAGATGATCCAGCGACTGGTCACAAGCAACCCCAGCCCCGCATATGTCGATCGTATCGCGAAGGTCTTTGCCAATAATGGGCAGGGCGTTCGTGGTGATCTCGGTGCTGTTTTCAAGGCGATACTGGTCGATGACGAGGCGCTCTCGGCAGCCAATCTGACCAGCCAGACTTTTGGCAAGGTACGCGAACCCTTTGTCCGCTTTGTCCAGTGGGCGAAAACCTTCAATCTCAAAAAACCTGCCTCTGGCAAATATGATCTTTTCGATACCAGTCAGCAGTCAAATTCTCTGGGGCAAATGGTGTTCAGGTCACCTTCGGTTTTCAACTTTTTCCGCCCCGGCTATGTGCCTGCTGGAACGGCGATCGCGGATAACAAACTCGTCGCGCCTGAGTTCCAGATCGTCAATGAAATCTCGACCATCGGCTACGTCAACTACATGCACAATGTCGTAACCAACAAGAGCAATCCTAATCTGGAACCGGATTACACCAGCGAGGCAGCTATTGCCAACGATAGCACCGCGCTGGTGAACCGGATCGACCTGCTTTTGTCAGGTGGCCAACTTTCACAGGCCAACAAGGACAGGATCAAACAAGCGGTGGATTCGATCACACTGCCAGCGACTAACGATGCCGATGCGCGTTTCAACCGGGTGGCCTCAGCGATATTGCTGACGATGGCGGCCCCTCAATATCTGATCCAGAAATAAGGAGCATCTGATATGCATATCAGCAAGCTTGATGAACTCCATCGCCGCGCTTTTCTAAAGCGTTCTGCGCAATTAGGTGCAATGGGTGTAGCGGCACCGTTCGCGCTCAACATGTCGCTCGTTAACCAAGCGGCGGCCTTTACAGGCGGCGGGGGATATCAGGCGCTGGTCTGCCTATTCCTGTTGGGCGGAAATGATCATGACGATACGCTCATCCCCTATGACGACACCAACTACAATCTGTACAGCGCCATCCGAGGCGGCGGCGCGGGACAGACCGCAGGCGGAATAGCGCGCGCAAAAGCCGATCTTGCAGCGACTGTGCTCAATCCTCTTGCCCCGCAAACCCTGACCAACAATATGCAATATGCGCTGCACCCGGCGATGACGCGGATGAAAACGCGCTGGGATCAGGGACGTCTGGCAACGCTGTTAAACGTCGGACCACTGATCCGTCCGACAACATTGGCGGAGTATCGTAGCCCGAACAAGACACAAAACCCGCTGCCTTTCGGCCTATTCTCGCACAATGACCAGCAGAGCGTCTGGCAATCTTCAGCGCCCGAAGGCGCGACATCGGGCTGGGGGGGAAGGCTTGCCGATATTGCTCTTTCCAGCAACACAAACTCGATTTTCACGGCAATTTCTGCCGCCGGGAACAGCGTCTTCCTGACCGGCCAATCCGCGCTTGCCTATCAGGTCAGCGGCAGCGGCGCGATCAAGCTTCGGAACGGCAGCAATAGAGTGGCAGGGTCCACAGTTGCCTATGACATGATGCGCCAAATCATGACGCAGCCTGATCCGAGCGCGCATATCTTTGAGGGCGAGTATAATCGCGTGACCAAAAGATCGATCGACTCCGAAGGCGTGTATTCCGCAGGTATAAACGGGGCAACTTTGAACACCAGCTTTGCCCAAAATGGCAACACATCCGGCATTGCGGCACAATTACGCATTGTGGCGCGGTCGATCGCCGCACGACAGGCATTGGGTGTCAATCGTCAGGTTTTCTTTGTAACGATGGGTGGTTATGATCATCACGACAATCTGATTGCCGGTCACAACACGCTGCTGGGTCAGCTCGATTTTGCCATGGATGCCTTTTATCAGGCAACAGTTGAAATGGGCATTGCGGATAAGGTAACGCTGTTCACCGGATCCGACTTTGGGCGCACACTGAGCTCCAATGGCGATGGTAGCGATCATGGCTGGGGCGGACATCATTTTATGCTCGGCGGCGGCATTAAGGGCGGCCGTCATTATGGCATAGCACCCCAAATCTCGACCACGGGGGCCGATCAGGTCGGCCAGGGCCGTTTGATTCCGACGACGTCCGTCGATCAATATGGCGCGACCTTAAGCAGCTGGCTCGGCGCATCCACTGGAGAAATGTCGACGTTGTTTCCGAATATCGGAAACTTCTCCGGGACAAATCTGGGCTTTTTCAACTGAGCTGAAAACGGGTTCGGCGGCACGGAAATTCAGGGTGGTTTAAGGTAAAATTAACCAACGCACGTTACGAATTGCGACATGGTTTTACAGCATCTTCGCTCGCGATTGTCTTGGTTGACGCTTTCCACGTCTGCTGCTCTTGCGGTGTATTCACCAGCTGTCAAAGCAGATGTGTTTGAAATCAGCGCGGACGGGCAATGGCAGCAGATCAACCAGCGGGCTGCTGAAATACCGCTCGACGAACTCGGTATTGAGCAGAGCAAATTGCCACCCGTCAGGCTTGCAGCCATAACGACCGTCGACGAAGCTCCACACAGTCCGCAAGGCTTTAGAGTCAGTTCCCAACCTGCAAACGGTCCATATGCTCCGGTTATCAATGCAGCTGCGCAGCAATATGGCATTTCGCCAGCACTTGTCGAGGCAGTGATATGGCAGGAGTCCCGGTATAATCATCGCGCGGTATCGAGTGCCGGTGCAATCGGCCTGATGCAATTGATGCCGGGCACGGCCCAACAACTTGGCGTTAACCCCCGAGACCCTTGGCAGAATGTTTTTGGCGGATCCGCTTATCTGCGCAAGCAGCTGGATCGTTTCAACAACAATGTTCCGTTTGCCCTTGCTGCGTATAATGCGGGGCCCGGTGCAGTCATCAAACATGGCGGTATCCCGCCTTATGCGGAAACCCGCAATTACGTCAGGGTCATTATGCAACGCCTGATGCGCCAAGGTCAATAAGAGGAAGAAACATGCGCAAGCTATTTGCAAAAATCGGAGCCGCATATTCGATGCTGGCAGTGTCGCCAGCCTTGGCGCAAGCTGCGGGCGCCAACCCTCCGGGGTCGGGTCCGATCAACAATGCCCTTGGCTGGATTCAGGGCACTTTGCTTGGCAATCTGGCGACAACGGCTGCGGTCATTGCGGTTGCCGCTTGCGGCTTCATGATGCTGACTGGCCGGTTGAACTGGAAATTTGGTGCGACGGTGATCATGGGCTGCTTCGTGCTGTTCGGTGCAACGGCTATCGTTTCCGGAATTCAGTCCGCCGCTGCGGCTGGCTGAGCCGCCATGTCCGCGCTTGACCGCACTCCTTTATTCCGCGCACTCACTCAACCGCAGATGTTTGGCGGTGTGACCTATAGCTATTTCATCATCAACGCCGTTGTTACGACGGAGATATTCCTGTTCACGCAGAGCTTTTGGGCGATACCCGCGGCTCTCCTGATCCATGGTATCGGCTATATGGCCAGCCTTAAGGAAACGCGCATTTTTGACCTTTGGCTGATGAAAGCTAGCCGATGTGGCCGGACCAAGACCCACGGGCTTTGGAAATGTAACAGTTACCGGCCATGAAGAAGATTGACGCACAGGGCATCAGTAAACTTGCAGCTGCCGATCCGGCGGCCGGAGACCGTTTGCCCTACGCCGCGCATGTAAACGACCACACCATCGAGACCCGTGATGGCGACCTTGTGCAGATGATCGCGCTGGAAGGCTATCCATTTGAAACGGCGGATACCGATACGCTTAATCAGATAGCAGCGACCCGCGACATCATTTTTCGAGGCATCGCATCGTCGCAGCTGATCCTCTATTGTCATGTTTTGCGTCGCCGCGTCGTCGCGGACTTGGCGCTGCAACAACCAGAAGGTTTGGCACGCCAGATCGACGAGCAATGGCGCCATCAACTGGGTGAGCGCAATCTGTTCGTGAACGATATCGTGCTGACGCTGGTGCGTCGCCCGGCTAAGGGCAAAGTCGGGTGGCTGGAACGCTTGTCACGCAAGATGCGCGGTCTCCAGAAACACTCTGCAGAAGACGATGCAATGCGTATCCGCGATCTACGCGAACTGGATGCAGCTCGGGTCAACTTAATGGCCGCGCTGGGCCGCTATGGTCCGCGCCAATTGGGCCAGTATCAAAGCGGCAGCCGAGATGTACGCTGCACGATGATGGAGCATCTGTCTTCGGTCTATAACGGCGAAAGCCAGCCGGTACTGGTGCCGCAGGGCGATCTGGGGCAGTATCTGCCCTATAAGCGGATCAGCTTTGGCATGGATACTCTGGAGCTGCGCGGATCAGTCCACGCCGGTAACCGCCTGGGTGCCATCATTTCGGTGAAGGATTATCCGTCGGCGACTGCCCCCGGCATGCTCGACAATCTGCTGCGCCTGCCGCACGAACTGACGCTGTCAGAGAGCTTCGCCTTTGTTGATCGGCAGATAGCCGATGAACGTATGGCGCTGTCGCTGCGTCGCTTGCGTGCGGCATCGGACGCAACCATTACCTTGAAACACGGTCTGATGGCAGCGCGCGACGATTTGGTGGCGGGCAATGCTGCCTATGGTGAGCATCACATCACGGTTCATGTCCGCGCCAAAACACTGGATGAGCTTGACCGAGCGGTCGCCGACGTTCAGTCCGCGCTGGCTGATACCGGCGCAATTGCTGTGCGTGAAGATCTTAACCTTGAGGCTGCCTTTTGGGCGCAATTCCCCGGAAATTGTGATTTCATTGCGCGCAAGGCGATGATCTCCACTGGCAATCTGGCCAGCCTGATGTCGCTGCACAGCTTTCCAGCCGGTAACGTCGCGGGCGGCCCTTGGGGCGAGCCTTTGACGGTTCTGGAGACAACATCGAGTACGCCCTATTTCTTCAATTTGCACAATGGCGACCTTGGCAACTTCACGCTGATCGGCCCGTCGGGTTCGGGCAAAACGGTGGTGCTGAACTTCCTTGTCGCTCAGGCGCAGAAATTTGCGCCACGCACCTTCTTCTTTGACAAAGACCGCGGCGCCGAAATTTTCATCCGTGCCATTGGCGGCCATTACGATGTGCTGCGCCCCGGAACACAAAGCGGTTTCAATCCGCTCGCGCTGCCTGATACTTCAGAAAACCGAGCCTTTCTGCGCGGCTGGCTGGCCTTGCTCGGCACGCCACATATCGGACCGCTCAGCAATGAAGATGCAGCCATGATCGCCGATGCCGTTGATGCCAATTATGACCAGCCGGTCGAGCATCGCCGGCTGCGCTATCTGGTAGAGCTGCTTTCGGGCGCAATCCGTCCGACACGCGGCGACCTCGCCTCGCGCCTCGCCCCCTGGCATAGTGCGGGCGAACATGCCTGGCTGTTTGATAATGCCTGTGACCGGCTCGACATCACCGAAGCCACCATCGGCTTTGACATGACGGCTTTGCTCGACAATCCGGCGTTGCGCACACCCGCCATGTTCTACCTCTTCCACCGCGTTGATGAACGGCTGGATGGCCGTCCTTCGATGATTGTGATTGACGAAGGCTGGAAAGCGCTGGACGATGAGATCTTTAGCCGCCACCTGAAAGACTGGATGAAAACAGTCCGCAAACGCAATGGCGTGGTAGGTTTTGCAACGCAGAGTGCGGGCGATGCGCTGGACAGCAAAATTGCCAGCACCATCATTGAGCAAGCGGCAACGCAGTTGTTCATGCCCAATCCGAAGGCGCAGGCACGCGATTATATCGACGGCTTTGGCCTGACTGAACATGAGTTTGAACTGGTGCGCGGCCTTCCCGATCACCTCCGTTGCGTGCTGATCAAACAGGCGAATATGAGCGTGGTTGCCCGTCTAGACATGAGCGGAATGCCGGATATACTCACTATCCTGTCTGGTCGCGAAAAAAGCGTGCGCCACCTTGATACGCTACGCGCCGAACATGGTGATGATCCTGCTGAATGGCTGCCGCAACTGGTTGAGGCTGCGCAAAAAGGCCCGCGTGCGCTGTGGGAGCGGGATGCCGCCTGATGGCTAACTGCCCGACCATAGACCCCGCAATCGGCACCGCGCAGACTCTGATCCAGTCAGTCAACTGCTATGTCGAAGCCAGTGTCGCGCAGAGCTATAGTGCGTTGATGGGGCCGGGCGGCGGGCTGAAGGGCGCGTTGACGGCGGCGCTGATTATCTATGTTGCTATTCTTGGCTATCGCTTCATCCTGGGCCGGTCGCGGCTTTCGATGGGCGATCTGGTTCCGCGCATGCTGCTGATAGGCGCAATATTGGCGCTGACGACTAGCTGGGTGACATACCAGACGCTCGTCTATGATGTGCTGACCGATGGTCCGGAAGAAATTACGCAAATGGTAACACGCGGGAAAACGCCGGGCCGCAGCGTGGCCGAGCGCGTTGATCGTGTGTCGAAACAATTGACCGATGTCGCCAAAGATTGGGGCAAAGGACCGCTGGGTATCGTTGCGGCCGTTGGGCCGCAATCGAGCATTGCAGATGCCGCCAATGCGGCGCGGGCAAAAGCGGAGGCAGGCGGCATGAACCCGCTTCCCGCAGCCAGTCCAACGCCAACCACGGTCAGCAGCAATCCCTTTTCCTCGGCACCCAATTATCTCAGCTGGTCTGCGATGTTGCTGATACTAACATCGGCAGGCAGCATTGCGATTACCAAGGCACTGCTCGGACTGTTGCTGGCGCTCGGCCCTGTATTTGCGCTGTTTGCGTTGTTTGATAACACGCGCGGGCTGGCTGTCGGCTGGGCACGCGCAGCCTTGTTCCTGGCCCTTGTGCCACTGCTTACGACGCTCACATCGCTTGCTCTCCTCACGATGCTGGAGCCGATGGCTTTGCAGCTTTCGCTGGATGCGGCACGCGGTGTCTTTTCGCTGAACAGCGCGCTGGCGATCTTTATCGCTGTGCTGGTGATGACGGGCATTATTCTGCTGGGCGTTCGCGTATCAGCAATGATGGTTTCGGCCTGGGTGATCAGCTTGAAAGACCATGTGACGGCAAGCGGCGGAATTACCCACCATGGTTCGCCGGAGGGATATGCTGGCACCAGCGGCGCTGCGGCCATGTCTGGCGGCATGGCAAGCACCAATCAGCCGCGTCTGGACCAGATGGTGCTGGCGATTGAACGCACCAACTCTTTCAACACAACACAGCAGTTGCAGCGTCCCGACATCCGTCTTTTGGAGATGAGCGCGCCGCAGCAGCGCCCCACTAATAGAACATCAGCGCAAAGAGTGAGTGCGCTATTGCCCGCACAGAAAATAGCGGCACTCGCTTCTCCTCTTCGTCCAGCAAGGTCATGGTCATGATTCGCACCATTTTTCTTTTTCTGACTTTGTGCCTTGTTGCTCCGGCTGCAAACGCTCAGTCCAGCACCGACTTGATGGCGCCGCAGGTATTTGCCAAACCGGCTGACCCGCGCATTCGGGTGATCGATTATGATCCCGACCAGATTTATTCGGTGACCGGCCATACCGGTTATCAGATGACCATCGAATTTGAACCGGACGAGAAAATTGAAACGGTCGGAATTGGCGATTCCAGCGGCTGGCAGGTGACGCCGAACGGCAATGCGACCTTGCTGTTCCTGAAGCCCATGGCCGTTGTCCCATTGACCAACATGGCGCTGATCACCAACAAGCGACGCTATAATCTGGAGCTGTCAAGCCGCAGTGGCACCAAGGTGAACCGCGATGAGATCACCTATGTGCTCCGTTTCCGTTTGCCTGCTCCCCCGCCTGTCTTGATTAGCGCGCTGCCCGACGAAAATCTTGTCACGCAAATCCCGCAAGAAATGTGGAACCGCAACTACCGGTTTGAAGGCAGCAAGGAACTGGTGCCCGAAGAGATTTTTGATGATGGCCGCTATACCTTCATCCGCTTTGCCGAGAATCTGGAAACGCCCGCCATTTTTGCCGTGAGCGGCGCCGAAGACGAAAATCTGGTCAACAGCAATTTGCGTGGACAATATGTAATGATTGACCGGGTCTCGGCACAGATCGTGCTGCGCCATGGCAAGCTGGTCACCCGGCTGCACAACGAAGCCTTTGCCACGGCCGAACCCGGCCCCGATGCGCCAAAACCGCGCCCACGCAAGAAACGCGGCTTTTTGGGATTGGGCGGCTGATGGGAAACGAAACTATGACTGAGCAGAAAACCGATCAGGATCCCCGTCAGACGATGGATAATGATGCGCTGGAAGAAGCCAATCGCCGGGCATCTCCGCAAATCACAGTCGCCAGTGGCTTTACGCCGGGTTTTGCGGCGGGGGTTTGCGGTATTGCGCTATTGGGAATTATCACATTCAGTTCGCTGTCGGCGCAGCGAAATACTGCATACGTACCCAACGGACAGATAGCGGCAGTCGGCACCGCAGCCGCACCCGGCGGTGCAAATGGGCAGAATATTATCCCGGTGCGTCCGCCAGATCAGCCGCCGGTGCTCCTCCAGGCTCAGAATGCTATGCAGCCGGGAAATCCTGCAATGCCTGCTGGAATTGTTAGCGTGCAACCGATCGATCCGCGCCTGCTGGCGCGCCTTCAATCGCCTGTCCTTGCGGTCGACTTGTCGCGCAATGCGGCAGCTGCAAGCGCTGCAAACGCACCAAACATGGCAAAGACTAATGCGCAGGGGCTTTCACAAACCATCGCGGGCGAACAGCGCGATGCAGCACGTGCGGGACGGCTTGGCAATGCGTCTTTCACAGTTCCTGAAGGCACGGTTCTGGCCGGAACGCTGGAAACTGCGATCAATTCGGATCTTCCAGGCCATGTCCGCGCCGTCGTCAGCCGCAATGTGACCAGCTTTGATGGCAGCCAGATTTTGATTCCCAAAGGTAGTCGTTTGGTCGGACAATATCAGTCCAATCTGACTGTCGGCCAAAAACGGACGTTTATTATCTGGGAACGATTGATCCGGCCTGATGGCGTGACCATTGCGCTGGCATCACCTGGCACAGACTCGCTCGGCCGCGCTGGTGTCACCGGCCAAGTTGACAGTCATTTCTTGCGCCGTTTTGGCGCTGCCCTTTTGCTGTCGGTTATTGATGCAGGCAGCCGGGCGATCAGTGCTGGCAGCGGCAATGTGGTGATTGCAGGAGGCGCAGGTGGTGCAGCAAGCGCGGCTGGTGCTGGTCTGCAAAATGATGCAAACATTCCGCCGACCATCAAAGTCGCGCAAGGGACGGCGATCCGCATTTTCCTGAACCGCGATCTCGACTTTTCTGATGTAGGCGCGGCATCAGCACGATGAGTGTCGAGCCCGATAACCGGGAATTTGGTTCCATTTATCTGCAGAGCTATTTGGAGCCGCTGCGTCCCTGGCTTGATGCCGAGGATGTGACCGAAATCCTCGTCAACCGCCCGGGCGAAATCTGGATTGAAAGGGCTGGAGCTTCGGCGATGGAGCGTCATGACGTTCCAGAGTTGGACAATAGCCAGCTATCTCGCCTATCGCACCAAATTGCGCGCAGCAGTTTTCAAGGGATCAACCGTGAAACACCGCTGCTGTCTGCAACTTTGCCCGGCGGCGTGAGGGTGCAGATCATCGCGCCACCTGCCACGCGCAGCGGCTTTGCGGTGGCTTTCCGAAAACATGTCCTCAATGATGTTGATGTTCGGCAGTTTTTGGCGCAAACCGGACTTGCGCCCGTCGCCTGCCGCGCTGATGACAAGCAGCATATGAAAGGGCTGGTCGCTGGTGGCGACACGGCTGCCTTGCTCGATTTTGTTGTTGCCCATCGCAAGACGGTGCTGATTTCCGGTGGGACATCATCGGGGAAAACGACTCTGCTTAATGCACTGTTGAAAGAAATCCCGCAAAGCGAACGCCTAGTCATTATTGAGGATGCGCCCGAGCTGCGCTTTGCCCATCCCAATTCGATCGGCTTGGTCGCTGTTGCGGGTAATCAGGGTGAAGCCAAAGTCACGACTGACGATCTTATGCGGGCGAGTTTGCGGATGCGGCCTGACCGGTTGATCGTCGGCGAATTGCGCGGGCCGGAAGTCATCACCTTCATCCGCGCGATTAACACCGGCCATCCGGGCTCATATGCTTCGATTCATGCAAGCAGCGCGCAAGGCGCATTGGAACAGCTGTCGCTGATGTGCCTGCAAGCGGGCCTCGGCCTCTCGCGGGAGGACACGCTAAGCTATACCCGCTCGATGATCGACGTCGTGATCCAGCTACGCCGCGATTCCGGCAGGCGCTTTTTCGAAGAGATACTGGTCCTGTAACGGACGCGTCAAAAGTTGCTTTCCTGCTCGGCGGCTTTTTGCAGCTTTTCATCTTCGGTCGCAGGCGGCGGCATCAGCTGTTGTTTGGTCAGCTTTTTTGGCGCTTGAACGGCAGGCTGAGCCTGCGCAGCCGGTTGCGGTGCGGCGGCTGGTGCGGTTCCCTGACTGCCAGCCTTTTCAGTGCTCTGTCCGCTTGCGGAGATTGGTGAATCCGTCACTTCCGGCTTTACGCCGGTCTGGCCAGAGCCAATCAATTGCCCCGGGCCAGAAGCAATTTCCGGTTCACTTGGCATAAAGGCATATATGCCCCCGCCGACCGCGAGAAGTGCAGCAACGGAAAAGGCGATTATCTTGGTTTTGGAAGACATGGCAGGCCTCACTTTCAGAACGGGCTGAAGGATACCACAGATCATAGCTGCGCAAAAGTTAACGATACGTTTTCAAATTTGAAACCGCCCATGCTATGACATCATCAAATGGCACAGAGTTTCTCCTTTTCGCACGGATTCGCTTGATTTAGATGAGCAAGAAATTGGCCGGCCCCTGCCTTTTCCAGCGACAATGTCCGATACTTGAATATAAGCTCGAGCGACTCAGGCGCAATTGTGAGAGATACCAAGCTACACTGCTGAAAGCAGCTATTCCACGTACGCTGAACGTAAGGCAGCTATCGAGCGCCCTCCAGCAGCAGCCGAACGGCAGCAAACTTGTCGCCAACGGACATCACCGGAGCGGTGAAAGAGAAGTAATTCTTGACATTATGTTCTATTTATGTTCTTATTGGGCAAGTGGAATCGCTAAACCAAAGCCGAATAGGAAACATGAACAGAATCGCCAAAAAGCCGTTTTCGTGTCAAAAGTGTCAAAAGTCAGATCGGCGAGCGGACGGCAGAATGTGTGTAGGAAGCAAGCGAAGCCACACGACCGAAAATTAAGCGTTTACAATGGCATTCCAATGTTACTCCACCGTTTCCACCAACTCGCCAATCCGCCCGATAATCTCATCAATATGCGGTTTCTCCAGTATCAGCGGTGGGGACAACGCAATGATGTCGCCAGTGGCGCGCACGAGCAGCCCGTTGTCGAAGCATTTGTGGAACAACGCCATTCCGCGCTTGCCGATGCCGTCTTTGTGCGCGGCAAGTTCGATGGCGGCGACGATGCCCATGTTGCGGATATCGATGACGTGGCGCTTGCCCTTCAGGCTGTGCACTGCCTCTTGCCAGTAACTATGGAGCGAAGTCGCGTGTTCGAAAATGCCCTCTGACTTATACAGATCAAGCGTCGCCAATCCTGCGGCGGCGGCAAGCGGGTGGCCCGAATAGGTGTAGCCGTGGAACAGCTCGATCCCGTCCGGCCCGCCTTCGACCACGCCGTTATGGATATGGCGGCTGACCGCGACTGCGCCCATTGGGACCGCGGCGTTGGTCAGGCCTTTGGCCATCGTAATGATGTCGGGCGTCACGCCAAGTGTGCCCGATGCGGTCGCTCCGCCAACGCGGCCAAAGGCTGTGATAACCTCGTCAAAGATCAAAATGATGCCGTGTTTCTTCGTGATCTCGCGCAGCTTTTCCAGATAGCCGATAGGCGGCACCAGCACGCCGGTCGAACCCGCCATCGGCTCGACGATCACCGCCGCAATAGTCTCTGCCCCGTGCAACGCAACGATCGCCTCCAGATTGTCGGCCAGATGCCCACCCCATTCAGGACGCCCCTTTGTGAAAGCATTATGCTCCATATTGTGGGTATGCGGCAGATGATCGACGCCTGCCAGCAGCGTCCCGAACTGACGACGGTTGTTGACGATACCGCCGACAGAAATCCCGCCAAAGCCGACGCCGCTATAGCCGCGCTCGCGCCCGATCAGCCGGGTACGCGTTCCTTGGCCGATGGCGCGTTGATAAGCCAAGGCAATTTTCAGCGCGGTATCGACCGATTCCGAACCCGAGTTGGTGAAGAAAATCCGGTCCAGCCCCTCTGGCATAATTGCAGCAATGCGCGAGGCCAGTTCGAACGCCAGTGGATGGCCCAGCTGAAACGGCGGAGCATAATCAAGTTCAGCGGCAGTCTTCTGGATCGCTGCGATAATCGGCGCACGGCAATGGCCAGCGTTTACCGCCCATAATCCGGCGGTGCCATCCAGAATTTGTCGGCCGTCGTCGCTGGTGTAATGCATGTCCTTGGCCGACACGAGCTGACGCGGCGTCGTCTTGAACGCGCGGTTTGCAGTGAATGGCATCCAGAATGCCGCTAGCGGATCATTTTCCAGTTTCATCTTTTTGCTCCAGCAAATGGATATAAACACTTAGGCGGTACAGGCCAATCTCCTAGACTGAAAAGATTATTACGATCGGAAAATTTTGCTCCGGACATCAATATCCGGGCTAAAATCATCAATGTCATGCGAACAATATCACAACTGGTAAAAGGCGCGCGCAAGGTGAGAGTAATAGGTGGGCCCGCCGAACGCTTTTGAGCGTCAAAACCGGGGCCTGCCTATGCGACAGCGGACGCTTTTAGAATATGCGAATTCCGCAGAATTTTGCGGGCGTGAAACAATCGAGTTTTGACAGTATTCTCGGGGCACTGCGCAAATTGGGCAATCTCGCTCAACGAGCACTCTTCAAAATAGCACAGCCACACTGCTTCGCGCTGCTCTACGCTCAATATCGAAAGCGCGCCGCGCAATTGCTGTGCTGCATTTGATTGCACTGCCGCTTCAAACGGGTTCGAGCCGCCGGCTTTCTCCGAATGTTCGGTCTGCAACTCAACTGTCATAGGTATTTCGCGCTGCTTGCGGCACCAGTCGACTGCCTTGTTGCGAACAATCCGCCGCATCCATCCCTCGGCGCTGCCGGTTCCGCTAAAGCGCCCGGCTTGCTGCCATATTGCCATAAAAGCGTCGTGGACGACGTCTTCTGCGGCGTCTTTATCGCCCGCCAAAAGCCCGGTTGCATAGGGCACAAAGCGCGGCAGATATTCTTTAAACAAGGCGGCGAAAACCGTCCGGTCGCCGCCCGCTATTGCCGCTAGCTTTGCTTTAGTTTCCATGAGTATTTGCCCCCAATTCACCCCAAACGACGCAATCTGTTTCATCCCGATAGGTCCGCGCCGTCAGCCCGGCGGCTGCTGCAAGGGAGGCTAAAGCCGCCTCGTCATGGCAATGTGGATCCCAGTTCAGACAGGCGCTGCGCCAGCCCGAACCCAAATGATTTGGCGAAAGGGCGGCGATGATGATGCTGCCGCTTTTGCCCAAACAGGTCGCCATCGATTTCAGGATGTGGGGAAGAGCAGACGGCTTGTTTCTGTCGAACAAATCGGGTGCAAGAATGAGATCAAAGCGCGGGTTAGACTTTGCCGCCGTCCACCTGTGGTCGTCGGTATCGATAACGGTCGCTTTTGAAAAATCGGCATTGTTCAGCTGGTCGGCGGCCTTGTGCCCTCCGCTGACGCACACACATATTTTTTGGCCGAGCTGCGAGGCGCGGGCGAATTTCAGTTCATAGCTTTGGCGCCGCTGCCGCAACGCACGTGCAACGGTTAGCTCGCTGGTAACCTCAAACAGTCGGCGGCCGGTGGAACTGATATCGGCGCCTTTCGTGGTGCGACCGATGCTTGCTATGCGAGCCATTATCGCATTGGGTCTCGCCTCGGCATCGGCCAGCGACGGATCTTCCAGCAGCATTCTGGCTAGGCTGTGTCCGTGCAGCTCCCGTTTTGCCTGAGCCAGCGAGCCCGGCCCGATATTGACAGTATCAAGCATGCCGACCAGCAGGTTGATGCCGTCGCTTACTTTGCCAGCGGCGATTTCGGTCAGCACCTGATCGTAAAAGCGGGTGTACAGCATCGGCGTCCCTTTTTTCCTCATAAGTGAGCGATACGGTGCGAGCGCCAAGTGAGCGGCAAAGCGGCGTCAAAGGATCGTCAAAAAACGCGTGAAAATTGCGAAACTTACGTTATGCGTAAACTGGACAGGGGGTCGCATGTCGCAAGGGCGGGCATTTTTTACATTGCAGTTGCATGGGCCGTTCCGGCTGCATGCGCCGGATGGCCGCCGCATAGATATTTCAAGCCGCAAGGGGCAGGCATTGATTGCAATGCTTGCAAGTGCGAACGGAGGGGAGCGAACACGCAATTGGTTGCAAAGCCAGCTATGGGGATCGCGCGGGCAGGATCAGGCGCAGTCCAGCCTACGCAGTGAACTCTCCAGCCTGCGTGGCTTGCTGAAACATGACGGACAGCCGCTTCTAAACGCTGACCACGCGCGTATCTGGATCGACCTTAGCTCTATCCAAGTGGACGCGCGTGGGCCGAATGTCGCGGGCGCTGCGGAGTTTCTAGAAGGGATGGATATCCCGGGCGAGGATGGCTTTGAGGATTGGCTGCGCGAGCAGCGGGCTAAGAGCGAGGCTACGTCCGACACAGAGTCTGTTACGCAAAGGGTGCAAACCGCAGCCAACGCCGAAATTGCCAAAGCGTTTACTGCGCTTCCCGCAATGGCGGTGTTGCCGTTTGAAAACCTGACTGGCGATCCTGATCAGGATTTTGTTGCAGAGGGCATCAGCGAGGATTTAATTGACCGTTTGTCGCGGTTGCGCTGGCTGCCGATCATATCGCGCAGTTCCAGCTTTGCCGTGCGAGAAACTAATCCCAAGATTGCCGGCGAATTACTTGGCGCGCGGTATTTGCTTGAAGGCAGAGTTAGGAGTCAGGTTGGCGCAAACATGCTGTCCGCGTCGCTGGTTGATTGCGAAACAGGCAACACATTGTGGTCGAACAAGTTGGCCCTTAGCGCGCAAGATGCGCCTGATGCTTTCGGTGAATTGCTGACTGGACTGACAACCGCTTTAGGGGCGAAGGTCGACCAAGCGGAGCAATCCCGGGCTTTGGGCAAACCGCAAAGCGACCTCAATGTCCGCGAACTGATCTGGCGCGGGCGCTGGCATTTGAACCGGTTTACTGCTGAGGATTCAGAAAAGGCGAAAGCCTATATAGCCGAGGCGCTGGAACGCGAACCGAACTCGCCTGAGGCGATCATCCAGATGACTTGGGCCAAGTTATGGGACCTTTGGGCGCAGCGCGGGTCGGATGAAGAAATCCGCGTGATCCGGCAAATGGCGCAAAAGGCGATCATCGCAGATTATGACGATGCGCGCGGCCACATGCTGGCGGGCATTGCTGAAAAATGGTTGCGCCAACCGCTACGTGCAGAAGCTTTGTTGAAACGTGCCATCGAACTTAATCCCAGCCTGGCTATGGCGCACGCGCAATTGGGCGGCAGCTATTACCTACGCGATGCGCCTGAGGATGCGATTCCGACGCTGAAAAATGCGATCCAGCTTAGCCCCAATGATGCAGAACTTTTCTATTTTCGCGGCGAACTGGCCGTGTCGTATGTGATGATCGGAGCGTTTGATGATGCGCTAGAGCAGGCTGACCTCTCGCTGACACGTAGAGGCGCATATTGGTTTTCACATGTGATGAAGATCAATGCTCTGGTGCGTAGCGGGCAGGGGGCGTCGGCGAAGGATGCTGTTGCCGAACTTAAAGCGTCAATCCCCCGATTTGGGCTGCACTACATCGACTGGGTTCCATTTATGAATAGTCATTGGAACAGGTTTTTGGCGGACGGAATGAACCAAGCGATGGCTCGAAACGACTGACATGAAAATTGAAAGCTCGTAATGCCAAATGCCAAGTATTTTGAAACCGTAAGCCGGACGCTCGCCAATCAGCGTGATAAAAAGGACCCGACGCTTCCGCCATTTGATTTTGCCAATATCGCCAACCCGAGCAAATTTGCAGCGGCGAAATCGGCCTTTGCACAAGCGCTGTTGAAACCGATTTATGCGGTGTCGCGGCGGTATTTCCCGGTGTTCAAACTGGCCGGATTTTACCACATCACCCGCGATGCCGATGTGCGCCAAGTGTTGCTGCGGCCCGATGAATTCACTGTGCCATTCGGGCCAGAGATGGAGGAGCTGGCGGGCGGCGCGACCTTTGTTCTGGGGCTGGATGGGCCAGATCATGCACGGATGCACGCTTTGGTGCGTCATGCTTTGCGGCCCGAGGCGGACATGGAGCTGATCCGCGAGCTGAGCCAGTCCTATGCGCAGGCGTTGCTCGATAATTCCAAGGGCCGGATTGATGTGATCGACGATCTGTTAAAGCGGGTCGCGGCTGAAATTTGCCTGCGTTATTTCGGGCTCTCGGTCGATGATCCCTCGCAATTTGCCGACTGGACGCTGGCGGTATCGGCGCGGCTGTTTGGTGATCCTTATGGTGATGAACGCGTGCGGGCTGTTTCACAAAACGGTGCGGCACGATTGCGCTTTGTCGTCGATCACGCGATTGCCCGTGTCCGCCAAGCGCAGGCAAAGGGCGCAGTTGACGATCAATCGACCTTAGTGGGTCGGCTGGTGACTTTGCAAGCTGCGCGCAAAGCAGAGGGCGGTGAACCAGTTTCTGATGCCGATATCCGTGCCGTTCTGATCGGTCTAGCCGCTGGGTTTGTGCCGACTAATACCCTAGGCGCGGGCAAGATGTTTGAAGAACTGCGCCGTCACCCAGCGGCGTGGGACATGGCGGTGGCGGCAGCACAAAAGGGCGCAGCAGGGCGCGAAGATTTTAAGCGGATATTGCTAGAGGCTGGCCGCCTTAATCCAGCGCTTGCCCCCGGCCAGTGGCGCTATTGCGCAAAAGACACTATCATTGATCTGGGCAAGGGGCAGCAGAAGACCATTCCCGCCGGATCAACTTTGATGGTCTCCACAATGTCGGCGATGCGTGATGTGCGCGCGATGCCAAAGCCTAAGGCATTCCTGCCCGACCGCCGCGACGAACACGGCAACTGGATCGAGCCCGACCTGATCTTTGGCGCTGGCATCCATTGGTGCCTAGGCAAGCATCTGGCGATTGAACAGATCGCCGATGTGTTGAGTTTGCTACTGCGCCAGTCGGGGTTGAAACCTGCCAAGGGCCAACCCGGACGAATGCAGTCGATTGGCCCGTTTCCACGCAATTGGGTGATGACGTTTGATACGGCAACATCGCAGCAAACGATGTTTTTGTTGGTTGCACCGGTCAATGCGGAAATACCCAAAGCACAGATCGATTTAGATATTGCGCAGCTCGGTAATCCGGCTGGGCCTGAGATGCGAGCGGCGTTGGATGCGACGGGTATCGTCCATTTTTCGTCGCTAGCGACGATAGAATCGGAAAAGCGCGTCGACCTTGTGTGGGAATTGAGCGTCGATGGCGATCAAGCGTCCGCTATCAAGAAGCTGGCGTTGAATTGCGAGGCGCTGCTACGCCCGTTGTTTGCGCAATGTGGCCTTGCCGATAGTGCCGATTTTGTCAATTTCCTGACCGAGCATGTTGTCAAGCTGCACGGCAAGCCATGGGGCGCCAACGGTCTGAACTATGTCGGGACAGGCGAGTTCCCGGTGGCCACCATTGAAAAGCAGGCGCGCTTTGCGACTTTTGTTGAACGCGTCGTGGCCGATTATCTGGGTAACGAAGCGACAAGCGGTAGCCACGCAATGCTGGCTCTGAACTATGTGCGGCGGATACTCAATCAGGACCGTATTCTTGCATTGACCGCAACATCCGGCCAGCGGACGTTGATGCGCGAAGCCGCGAGCGCAGGGTTCGACGCGTTTCGTTTGTTGCCAGATAGTGCCGCTCTGAATCTTGCCGATTTCCGGCGGGTGACAAAGATGGGATCATTTATGGCGTTTCTGCGGTCGCGGGAGGGGTTGGTTTTCACAATCCCGGTCGTTGCTTTGTTCGCGTTTTTCGGCTGGCTGTTCGGGGTCTATGATCCCAGTCCCGGCTTTGGTTGGCAATTTGTAGGAACCGGCCTGCGCGCCATCTTGGCGACGGCAATCGTTCTGGCCCTTGCCACCGCTGCGTTTTTCATTGCAATCCGCCGCGCCGAGAAAGAAGACTGGATCGACTCCGGCCAAGCACCGCTCGATCATATCGCAAAGATCGGGCAGTTGGAGGATGCGCCGGGCTATGCGCAAAACCATATCCTTGCGGTCGGCGAGATGAAGCCGGGTTTCTTGCGCGCTTTCGCTCATGCCTTTGCGCTTTGGGCGATACGGATCATTATCACCTTCAACTATCGCCCCGGCTTTGTGATCAATATGGGCACGATCCATTATGCCCGTTGGTGGCGCGTCCCGGGCACGAACAAAACTGCATTCTATTCCAATTTTGATGGCAGTTGGGAAAGCTATCTGGAGGACTTCATCACCCGTGCGCGCTGGGGGCAAACATCGGTGTGGAGCAATTGGAAAGGCTTTCCCGAGACCAAATACCTGATCTTTGAAGGGGCGGGGCAGGGTGAGAATTTCAAACGCTGGGTCCGCACGCGGCAACAGATTGTGCCATTCTGGTATAGCCGCTTTCCGACGCTGACGACTGACCAGATTAGGGGAAACGCCCTTATTCATAGCGGTGTCGCCCGCGCGCGCACCAATAGCGAGGCGGCGGAATGGCTGCGCTGTTTCGGGTCAATGCCCCGGGTCGACAACCTGATCGAAAGCGATGAGGTCCAAGCGCTTGTGTTTTCTGGGCTAAAGCGGTTGCAGTTTTCGACCTGCCTGACGCTCAAATTACCGCCAACCCCTGCGCTTGGCGAGTGGCTCAGCTGGATACGGGGCGCGACGCAAAAACTCGATATTGCAAGCGCTCCCAAGAACGCGCCATCGACCGGTGGCCTTATGGGGGGCGGCGTGATTGTGCCGGTATATGGGCGCGACGGAGAGATTGAAGGCTATGCCCTTGCCCATTCGATGACGCTGACCTTTGGCGACCGACCCTTGGTCGGCGATGCGACAATCTATGAGGAAGTCCCCGATCCAGTGGATTTGTCGGACACAGCGGATGAACAAATATTCGGCAAAGCCGACGCTCAACACGCCGCACGACGGGCAGTGTTTTTGGGCTGTTCCGCCGCTGGAATGGCTAAGTTCGAGGCTCCCAATACAGCGGACGAAACTTTGCTGTCGGGCTTCCCCCCGGCATTCCGCATGGGCATGGCAAATCGAGGCCGCAATTTGGGCGATGTCGGCACGGCGGATTCCACCAACTGGCGTTGGGACGATGATGCCGCACAGGCTGTGCTGTTTGTCTATGCCGAAAGCCCCGCTGATCTGAGTTTTGCGACGCAAGTCCACCGCGCTTTGATTGAGAATTATGGCGGTAGCATATTGAACCAACTCGACTGCGCGCCAGCCGATTCCGCAAAGCCGGAATTCGAACATTTCGGCTATCGCGACGGCATTGCGCAGCCGGTGATCCGCGGCACCGGGCGGCAAACACGCGGCGTTCCGGCCCGCGATCTTGTTGAACCCGGTGAGTTCATTCTGGGCTATAAAAACGGGCAGGGCCATTTTCCGATTAGCCCGATGTTGCCGGCCGAGGCTGACCTTGGCCGGACTCTCCCGCTATCTTCAGATGTTGGCTTAAGCCGCTTCCCCGATTTCGGTGACAAAACCATCAGCGATGCCCCGCGCGATTTTGGACGCAACGGTAGCTTTGTTGTGGTGCGCGAATTGCAACAAGACGTCGAAGGCTTTGACGAATTCGTCAGGCGAAAAGCCGACGAGATCATGGGTAATGTCGAAAGCGAAGACCAGATGGTCTACCGCGACATTTACAAAGTCATCGGCCAATATCCCGACAAGGATTGGATCAAGGCCAAGCTGATGGGGCGTTGGCCCAATGGCCGCCCGCTGATCGGCAATCCGGTGAATACAGCTTCGCCGCTGCCGGGCGACCCCGACGAAGCGTATTGCCGCGCAGCGGAAACCGAGAATGATTTCACGTACGGGATGGATGATCCGCAAGGGCTTGCGTGTCCCTTTGGCTCGCATATGCGCCGGACCAATCCGCGCGATAGCAAACAACCGGGCGATCCCGCTGAACAGATTATCAGCAACCGCCACCGCTTGCTCCGTCGCGGTCGCACCTACACGCGGCCTGCAACAGGCGGCGGCACAGAGAAAGGCCTGTTGTTTGTCAGCCTGTGTGCCGATCTTGAACGACAGTTTGAATTTGTCCAACAGGTCTGGTGTAACTCGGCCAACTTTCACGGGCTGTCGCATGAACCAGACCCGATTTTTGGTACTGACACGCCCGATCCGTTGACCGGCTGTCCAGCAGAACGCAGCTTCAATATCCCGACCCCTGTTGGCCCGATCAAGCTGACAGGGATGCAAAATTTCGTGACTGTAATGGCCGGTGGCTATTTCTTTATGCCCAGCCGGTCGGCTTTGACTTGGATGACCGAGGTTGCATTGAGTCATCGGCCGAATGGTTGAATGCGATAATGAACTTTAGCTAAGCGCCAAACGACTTTCAAATATCGCGGAAGTGTGGCCGCTAGTCAGAAACATAATATGGACTCGCAAAATGGCCCAAGATCCGGATTTTCAAAATGTGTCGTTGTTGCTGCCGTTCTATGTCAACGGCACGTTGGATGCCGATGCTTGCGCTTTGGTTGATGCGGCGCTTGCAACATCCCCAGAGTTGCGTGAAGAGCTGGCCGAAATTGGCCGATTAGCGCAAGGCGTTAAAACCGGAGGTCGTGATTTGGGACAAGGGGATGCTATGCGGGTTGGACGCGTTGCGGCAAAGCTGTCGGAGGCTCGAGCACCTACTGGGATGTCTGCTCCTAGCGCGAGTTTAGGGGCCATGTTGGCATTCCTCAACCCGCGAAGCTGGCATCCGGCGGTCGCTTTGTCGCTGGCCATCGCGGCTATCGCGCAGGCCGGATTGATTGCCAACCTTAACGGCGAGAATACGCAACGGTCGTCAAAGATCGCGTCGCTGGAAAAGCGGCTTGGCGAGGTCGAGTTTCAGCTTGCCTCTGGCCCCGGCGGCGAAGCTGCGCAAAAAGCCAGTATCATATTGCAGCTGGCATCCGATGTATCATGGGCAGAATTTGAGAAACTGCTTGCGAACGAGGGACTAGAGATTGTCGGCGGGCCGAGCGATGGCGCACTCACGCTTTCAAGCGACCTAAAGGATGAGGCGCTAGAGCGACAAATCGAAAGGCTGAAAACGTCGCCGTTAATCGCGGCGGCTGACAAGGCAGTATGAAGAGGCTGATCTCTGGCTTAGCTTTGGCATCGCTCGCATCAGCGGCGATCGGGCAAGTGATACCTGGCCAGAGTCAGCAACCGCGCCCCAATCGCCCCCATACCGGTGGCTCAGGTATTGGCATATCGATTAAGCTGGGTGGTAAGAAAAAGCCGAAAACACCCGAGGTCCCTCCGCTGGAAATGCGCGATGCTGCCATCGACGAATATGTCTCGGATGAAGTCATTTTTGTCATCAATGGTCAGGATGCAAATGCAGCGTCGATCGCCCGTAAAGCTAATGTTAGCGTCATCGATAGCGCATGGCTCGACGAATCTAACGTGACGATGGTAGTCGCGTCTCTGGCATATGGTGACACGGTCACCGCCGCCACCGCGCGGCTGGAGCGGCAAAAGGGCATTGCCTTTGCGCAGCCGAATTATCAGTTTCAGTTACTCGGCAAAAGCCGCCCGAAACGTTTCGAACTGCACGTCATCCCGGAAAAACAGCCCAGCGTAACTGGCAGTATCGTGATGATTGATGCTGTTGTTGATACCGCCCATGACAACCTTGCCGGAGCCAACGTAACACAGCAATTTTTTGGCACCGACAAAAGCCCTGCGGTTCACGGAACAGCGATTGCCGCGTTGCTCGTTGGCACAGGCAATTATCCGGGAACGGCACAGGGTGCAAGGCTGACCAGCCTTGCAGCGTTTGGTGGTAGCGGAACCGACGATGTGCTGTCGCGCACATCGTTTCTGGCGAAAGCGATGAACGAGGCATCGCGGTTGCGGCCCGATGTTCTGAACCTTTCTTTCGGAGGGCCGCAGGACAAGTTGCTCGGCATCACGCTCGATACTATCCGCAAGAACGGCGTCTGCGTATCGGCGGCGGCGGGCAATGGCGGACCGAGCGGCAAAGTGCTCTTTCCCGCCTCGCATCCATCAAGCCTTGCGGTGACTGCAGTCGATGAAAAGCTAAACGGCTATGCTTATGCCTCGCAAGGCGACCGCATTGATGTTGCGGGTGTTGGCGTTGGCTTGAACGCTGCAGCGCCGGGAGGCCGCCGTGCGGTATCGGGAACAAGCTTTGCCACCGCTGTTGTGTCGGGAGCGCTATTAAGGATGCCCGCCTGCAACGGCGGACGCAATCCAGCTGCGATGAAGGAGCAAGTCGCCGCCCGCGCGCAAGACTTGGGCGCAAAGGGCCATGATGCTGTATTCGGTAATGGGTTGTTCCGGCTCAGTGCACCTGTAAAGAAATAGTCGTCTACTCAAAAAAGATCTCGCTGCATTTTGAACCTTTTCGACGCTCGGTCCGACTGTGTCAGAGTTCAAAAAAGGCAGGAGAAAATTTCCGTGAAAAACATGACCAAATTCGCCTTGGCCGCAATGGCCATAGCAGCGCTTTCTACCCCCGCATGGGCGCTCGGGACGTTGACGATTAGTTCTGTGTCTAAAATCACAACCGCCACCGGCGACAGCTTGATTGTGACCACCACGTGCGTGAAGGATGAGGGGACCGTAAAAATCTGGGTCAGCGAAACAACCACGTTGAAGCAGACCAAAATTTTCACGACGCGCAAAGATTGCGGAAAAATGGCGGCGACCACCGGCACTACTGTGTCTGTTCCGGTCAACAACCTTCCGCCCGGCACCTATCATGTGATCCTGCGCCAAGACGGTGTGCAATCTGCTCCGTCGGAAATGATCACGCTGCCCTAGTAGCGGCACCCTTCTCCCTCTTCTGCGAACTCGACCATCGCAGAAGCGCAAGCACCGGTTGCCCAGAATGTGTCAGTTAATGGCGCAATCGAGGCGATCGGTGCTGTTGCGTTTAGGGCAACGAAAAAATAATTCGCGTTCGATTGAACCATTCCCCTATGCCGAACGACTAACCCTAGACCAGCCTTTCGCCCGTTGCGCAAAGGTATGGAAACGGGGAGCAGACGATGAGCATCGATACAGCAGCTGACGCCAATTTTGGTGGTTCAAAAGAACCAGAATCTGGACGGAATATTCCGCGTTGGTTTTGGGCGGTGCTTGCGCTTGTTATGATTATCGGAATTACAGCACTGGCGACAGCGGCTGGCCCGAAATTCAGCTTTAAAAAGAATTTCTGCGCTGGCAATCCGATGATGCTGTCAAAACCGGCGGATTGCACGTTGGCGACCCCGGTGCCGATGAACACACCGGTGTATTACACATTTGCGGTTACCAATCCCTGGAGCCAGCCGCAGCAAGATGTCGACATCATTGACACAAAGCTAAGCAATCCTTCGTCATTCGGATTCACGCCCTCCGGCCCCATATTTTGCAGGGATGATTTAGGGGCCAGTGTATTTCCGTTTGCCAGCACTGCGACCAACGGAATTGTCAAAATCACTTTAGGCGTTGGCCGGACCGTCACCTGTTTTGCGCCCGGCATATTCACTTCGTCTGGGACGAAACTCAACAAAGCAGAGGGCAATTCGCCCACGCATAACGCAAAGGACGACGTTACCACCGAGGTTTTGGGAACTACGCCGATTAATGCCGATCTTTCGGTTACCAAAATGGCATCACCGAACGCGGTCAATCTGACCACTGGTAACGGAAACATTACCTACACTATCACTGTCAAAAACAATGGCCCCGCCGATGTTGATGTCGGCAACTGGTTTGTATTGCATGACCGGTTTTCACTATTGCCCAACAGCGTTCCGTTGAACGTAGAGTTTGTCAGTGCGAACTGTTCGGTGACGCCAGCATCTGGCTCGACGCCTAATGATTGCCTTGATCCGAACGACATCAACCTGACCGGCGGCACACCAACCCTGGTCGGCACAATGGGCTATCACAATTTCTTTGACTGGAAATACCCAGCGGGCAGCAATGGCCATTTGCAGTCTGGTTCGACCATGACGTTGACCATCAAAGTCAGAATATTACAGCTTGGCGGACTGAATTGCATCCAGGTGAAAGACGCTAATGGCCTTCGTAACGAAACCTTCTTTACCCTTGCCAACGCGACGTCTGCAAAAACAGAGCTGAACCCTGCTAACAACACAGCGGCGGTCAATGCCGCAGTAGAAACCGGTCAGACAAAAGTTGATCCCAATTGCGGGACCGGCCATTTGAAAATGACCAAAGAGCAGGTCGATCCGAGCAACCCTGTGCCGTGGAACTCAAAGGTGACGTATAAAATAGTCATCGAAAATGCGTCGATCCCCGCGCAGCAAATTACCATTGCAAAGAATGACCTTCAAGATTGGGTGCAGGAAGGCGTGAACACGCCGCCCTTTACCCGCATCCATGTTGATACAGTATGCGAACCTTCGGAGACCACCATTTCTGCGGGTTGTAGCGACTTTACGCCTGGAATCTCAGCCGACCCTGATCACAGCTACACGTTTTACGGAGAGGTCGATCACGCTTGGGACACAACCGAGAAAATCGAAATGCAGCCCGGTGAGAAGATCACATTTTATACGACGTTCGTCTATGCTGAGCCAGACTGCGAAACTGTGCCGAATGCCAATCCAAAACCGATCATCAATATTGCGCGCGCGACGTATAAAGCGTCGCCTTATGGCGCGATCACAGTAACGGGGCAGACCACCACCTTTACGCAGCAAGCCAAAGCGATAACTGAGATGGAACCGCAACCGGCCTGCGAATTCCTTGTTAAAAAAACTCTGAAAAACAATCCGGCGGTTGTGGAATTTGGCGTGCCGCTCGACTATCGTGTATCATTCACTAACCTTGGTCCGGCGCGCAACATCGGCACGGTAATCGACGTCGCGCGGATATCGATTCCCGATTATGCGACTTCATTGCCATTTACCTCGACATGGAAGTGTCAGGCATCGTGGAGCGGCGGCCCAAGTGCAAATGGCGTTATCAACGGCACCGCTGTCCACACATCATCACCCGCGCAAGGATCACCGACGATCAATCTGGGCAGCAACATCGCCTTTCCCAGCGGTGGAACGATTGATTGTAAGATTAGCATCGTCATCAAACGCCCGCCGTTGAATGATAAATATTGCACCACCAAACCGGCATTGTTTGAAAATCTGGCGCTGATGGATGTTACCCATCCGTTCAACAGCAACATCGCTTGGCCGCCATCGGGTAACTACACTCTGGGAGCCGGGTCGAACCCCAAGCCACAGGACAAAAATTGGGCGACCGTTGAGGCTGCGTTGCCAAAATGCTGGGATGCAAACATTAACAAGTCGGGCGTGGTTGGCGGGCTGCCGAGCGGTTCAAGTCCGTGGACCTATTTCGGCAATACCAATCCGATTACGTATACGATCACGACTACGAACACCGCGCAAAGTGCCCTCACCGGCCCTGCAACCCCTGGATTTGTTGTAAAAGACGGTTTTGCTGCGCCTTATTCAAACACCATGGTCGCCTCTGGTAGCTGTGCGTCAAGCTGGTGCTGGACTGCACCTGTTCCGCATAACGTCAAATGGCAGATCGGGATCAAAAATCTCGGCGTTGGGGCCAGTGGCATCTGGAATCTGACGCTGCCCGGATCGGCAATTAAGCAAGGACAGGATGTCAACAACCGGGCCTGTGTCGAGGCGCAAGGGGCAGAGGCTGGACCCGGCTGGTATAATAACAGCGGCATCAACCCCAAATGCACCGATTACAATGTGCCCGTCATCCCGGTCACGACGATCTCGGTGCGCAAACAAGTCATTGACCAAACAGGCGCAGGTATCACCGCGCTTGGCCAGTTCAAGCTTGAAGTTAGTTGCACGCCTTATGGCATCCCTACGGCTTCCCCGAGCACGTCGCTGCACACGACCAACCCCAATGGATACAGCAACTACTTCACCGTAAATACTGTGCCGATGAGCGGAACCTGCAAAGTCGCAGAAACCGCAATGCCCGCAATTCCGGCGGCGATGGCACAGCGTTGCGGTGGTGTCGGAAATGTTGCGGTTAGCAGTAATGCGCCGATCACTCTGGGGGCATTAAGCGCAACAGGTAATCAGGTGACTGTCACCAATACCTATCGTTGCACAAAAGGGCCGATATTGACCGTCACAAAACGGATCAGCAACCCTGCAGGGAGCGTTGTCCTAACGAACCTGAATTTCAGTGTCACCGCAAACTGCACTCCCGGCGGTAGCGCGACCCAACCGGTCAATAACGGTTTAGCGGTTGGCACCATCACATTCCCTGTGCAGCTAAACGCAAGCTGCACTGTGACAGAAAACTCGCCATTGCCTGCCTTCCCAGCGTCTGCAAAGACGTTCTGTGGTCCGGGAAACAAGCCGGAATGGAATACGCCGCTTATTGCGCCGAGCAATGGTAAGGTGCCGATTGGTGCCAACGGTGCGCAAGTTTCCATTACCAACTCTTGGAAATGTGTGCCTGTAACGGGCCAGTTGGAGGTGATCAAATCTTTCACGACCCTGCAAACCGCTGTTCAATGGCCAGCGACGATCTGGACGATCAATACCAATTGCACGCCGTCGGGGGCGTCCTCAACTGTGACAATCAACACGCCCGCTTCTGGCAATGCAGTGATCACCGGCAGCGGCATGGTAACGGCTCCCATAGCTGACAACTGCACGGTGACGGAACCGACGCCGACAATAGCCTTTTCGAACGCAATCAAAAACTACTGCTCGCTTCCGGCAAATGGTGGCGGAATACCGGCATGGGATGCACCTACCTATACTGTGAACGGCGTGACGACATCGACCCCGCCAAGCGTAACCATCACCAACGGCGTTCAAACTGTGACGGTGAACAATGCGTGGCATTGTCTACCAAACACGGGAACTTTGGCGGTCAAAAAAATCTTCAAAACCCAAATCCCGCCTGGACCGACTTACCAATGGACATCTGAAAATTGGACCGTGAATACAAATTGCTCGCCTAATTCAACACCAACGGCATTAACTCTCACCACAGGAACGGGTTATAACTGGCTCACGGCGGACGGTTCGGTTATTGCCCCACTTAATGCGGTGTGTACAGTCACCGAAGACACCACCAATTTCCCAACTGTATTTCCGCCCTTTGCTACTAATTATTGCACTGGAGGCACAACGCCGGAATGGGATGCTCCGACCTATACATACAATGGACAAACCAGCTCGACCCCGCCGAGCGTGACAATCACCAGTGCCGGACAGACGGTGACGGTTACCAATACTTGGAGTTGTAAGTCCAACAACGGACAAATCGACTTGATCAAAATCGTGCAAGGTCCAACCGCGCAATTGCCGAACATGACCTTTACGATCAACGCGACGTGTACGCCTGCAGCGAGTGTTTCCACTGCGGCTATCACCACTAGCTATCCTCACAGCGGAACGAATGGCGGGCCCATTGTTGCACCTGTTGGTGCCAATTGCACATTGTCTGAAGTGCAACCGTTGCCGGTTGACCCTGCAATGACAGCATTTTGTCCGGCAAACACGACTGCCACTTGGCAGACTTGGCCTCCTGTCAGCCTGACGATCACAGCTGCTCCGCAGACCGTGAGGGTCATTAATATTTGGAGCTGTGTGCCCAATAACCCCAATGCCACTGACCAATTGGAAGTCATTAAGAATGTACAAGGTCCTGCAATTCCGACGCAGTTCCCGCAGACAATCTTTAACATCGGCGTGATCTGCAATCCGGTTGCCTCGACACCGGGCTTGCCAATTACGACTTTGGCTTCATCCAACGCCGCCTTCGGCAACAGCGATATGTTTACTACACCCGAGAATGCTAATTGTGTGGTAAACGAGACTGTACCAGCTATTCCAGCCGCAGCTGTAAGCCATTGTCAAGCAACCGCTGGCGCCAGCTACACCGCCATTTGGGAAGCCCCGACCTACTCGTCGCCCAGCGTCAACATGGGGCCCGGCATCCAAACGGTGACTGTCACCAACAAATGGAAATGCGTCTTGAATCACCCTTGGTTTCTCGCGGCAATCAAGAAAGTAGAGGGACCGGCGGGTGCTCCGCCGCTACCTGCGCTGCCCTATGTCATTAGCCGTAATTGCACCGGGACTATGTCATCTGGCGCATTGCTGACCGGCTCGGTGACGATCAATACTGCAACTACCAGCGGCACTATTAATGTAGGTGGTTTCGTCCCGGTCGGCGGACATTGTATGCTTAGTGAGGTTCAGCCGGCGCTGCCCGCAGCTGCCCAAACCTATTGCGACACAGCCACGCCAGGGTCGATAGCTACTTGGAACGCACCGACCTATTCGCTGCCTATGCCCGTAGCTGGGGATTTCCCCACCAATAATAAGACGGTGACTGTAACCAACAGCTGGCTCTGCCTCTCCAATCAGAAAGTCGCGCCAAAGAAAAAGAAGAAGTCGAAGTTCAAATTTAACATCGGCATCGGTATTGGCGGTGGAGGTGGAGGTGGAGGGGATAAGCCAAAGCAGCCTCGTGATCCACAACCAAGATAACCAGGGTTATAGTCGCCTTTAGCACGGAGTTGCATAAGGGGAGGGCGCGATGCTTCCCCTTATGCGCTTCAATTCAACATCATCAATATCCGGTCCGCCCATTCTTGGCGACAAATCAGCAGGTCGGGCATGTACACATTGGCTTGGTTATAGACCATCGCGGTGCCGTCGATGCGGCTGACGTGCAGGCCATGTGCGAGCGCAACTGCGGCGGGGGCGCAACTATCCCATTCGAACTGACCTCCAGTGTGGAGATAGATATCGGCCTCACCGCGCACGATGGCCATCGCTTTCGCGCCAGCGCTCCCCATCGGGATCAGTTCGGCACCGATTTTTTCGGCCACAAATAGCGCTTCCTTGGCTGGCCGGGTGCGGCTGACGACCATGCGCGGCACGGCTGCCGCGTCGGGCAAGGGTTGTGGCTGATCGGTACGCAGGACAACATCCAATCCGGGAAGCGCGACCGCGCCAATCGCGGGCCGACCATCGATGGCAAGCGCGACATGCACCGCCCAATCGGTGCGCCCTTCACCATATTCGCGGGTGCCATCAACCGGATCGATGATCCAGACGCGCGATTTGGAAAGCCGTTCGGGGTTGTCCTTTTCTTCCTCTGACAACAAACCATCATCGGCGCGCCGGTCGCGGATCGCGTGGCACAAAAACTGGTTTGCAGTCTCGTCGCCCGCTTTGCCAAGCGCATCTCCCGACAGCAGGCCTGAGGCCTGCACGTCAAGCAGCAGTTTTCCAGCAACCTGCGCCAAATGGCTTGCGAGTTCGTGATCGTCCATAGTCAAACTCATTTCAACGGCATAATCTGGCGGACGATGTATTCGGCGGCCTCTGCGGGTGTCATCTCGACGGTGTTCACGCGGATTTCAGCATTGATCGGCGTTTCATACGGGCTGTCGATCCCGGTGAAGTTTTTGAGCGCCCCAGACCGCGCCTTTTTGTAGAGCCCCTTCACATCGCGTGCTTCGGCAACTTCCAGCGGGGTGTCGACGAATATCTCGATAAACTCACCGTCTGGCAGCATAGATCGCACCATATCGCGTTCGGCGCGGAATGGTGAAATGAACGCAGTGAGAACAATCAACCCAGCGTCGGCCATCAACTTTGCGACTTCGCCAACACGGCGGATATTCTCGATCCGATCCGCTTCGGTAAAGCCAAGATCCTTGTTCAGGCCGTGACGCACATTGTCGCCATCGAGCAAGAATGTGTGCCGGTTCATAAGGTTCAGCGACTTTTCAACCTCATTCGCGATTGTCGATTTGCCTGATCCCGACAGGCCAGTGAACCACAATACACGGGCTTTTTGGTTCTTCAGCCTTGCATGTTCGTCGCGGCCAATGTCGGTTGCTTGCCAATGAACGTTTTGCGCACGGCGAAGGCTGAAATGCAGCATCCCTGCACCAACTGTCCGGTTGGTAATCTTGTCGATCAGGATGAAGCCGCCCAGGGTTCGGCTCTCGGCATAGGGTTCGAACACAATCGGCTTGTCCGTCGTCAATTCGACAACACCAATGGCGTTCAGTTCCAGCGTCTTGGCTGCCAGTTGCGACCCCAGGCCGACAGGGTCGTTGACGTTGACGGTGTATTTGGGTTGCTGAACGGTGGCCGAAACCGTCTGGGCGCCAAGCTTCAACCAATAAGAACGGCCAACATGCAGTGCATCATTGTCCATCCATACAATGGTTGCTTCAAACTGGTCAGACACTTGCGGGGGATTGTCAGCAGCAGAGATTACGTTGCCACGTGAACAATCGACTTCATCGGCGAAACAGACGGTGATCGATTGGCCCGCGACAGCTTCATCCAATTCGCCGTCCAATGTCACAATTTTGGTCACAGTGGTGGTCTTGCCCGAAGGCAGCACGCGCACCGCGTCACCGGGCTTGATCGACCCAGAGGAGATCAGCCCTGAAAAACCCCGGAAGTCGAGATTGGGCCGGTTGACCCACTGCACAGGAAGCCGGAACGGCTTGGCTTGATCGGCTTCATTTTTGATCTCGACCGATTCCAGATGCTCGATCAACGGCTTGCCTGTAAACCACGGAGTATTTTCGCTTAGCGTCGTGATGTTGTCGCCTTTGAAGCCTGATATCGGCATGGCGACGAAATTTTTGACCCCGATTTCGGCGGCAAAGGCTGCATAATCGGCGACGATCGCATCGTACTTCGCCCCGTCATAATCGATCAAATCCATCTTGTTGACCGCAAGAACGATGTTTTTGATGCCGATCAAATTGCACAAATAGCTATGCCGCCGCGTCTGCACCAACACACCTTTGCGCGCGTCGATCATCATCACCGCAAGATCGGCGGTTGATGCGCCGGTGAACATGTTGCGGGTATATTGCTCATGTCCCGGGCAATCGGCGACGATGAACTTGCGCTTTTCAGTGGCGAAAAAGCGATAGGCAACGTCGATAGTAATGCCTTGTTCGCGCTCGGCAGCCAGGCCATCGACAAGCAAGGCAAAGTCAATCTCTTGCCCCTGCGTACCAACGCGTTTGCTGTCTGCCTGCAACGCCTCCAGTTGATCTTCAAAGATCATTTTGCTGTCATACAGCAGCCGCCCGATCAGCGTCGATTTGCCGTCATCGACCGACCCACAGGTGATGAAACGCAACAGGCTTTTATGCTGATGCGTGTCCAGATAGGCGTCGATGTCCTCGGCGATCAGGGCATCGGTTTTATAGATGGTATCAGCGTCGGACATCAGAAATAGCCCTCCTGCTTTTTCTTCTCCATGCTAGCATCCCCGCCATCCTTGTCGATGACGCGCCCTTGGCGTTCGCTGGTCGTGGCCAGCAGCATTTCCTGAATAACTTGTGGCAGTGTTTTCGCATCGCTCTCGACCGCACCGGTCAATGGAGAGCAACCCAAAGTGCGGAAACGGATTGAACGCTCGGTGATTTCGGGCAGCGTTCCCATCACCTTTTGCAAACGCTCGATATCATCGGCCATGAACAACTGCCCGTCGCGGACATAGGTTGGCCGTTTGGCGCTGAAATACAGCGGGACGATCGGGATGTCGTTCAGATGGATATATTGCCAAATGTCGAGCTCGGTCCAGTTCGAGATCGGGAAGATGCGGATAGATTCCGCCTTGGCCTTGCGCGCATTATACAGGTTCCACAATTCGGGTCGCTGGTTCTTTGGGTCCCAGCCGTGTGTGGCGGTGCGGAATGAAAAGATGCGTTCCTTCGCACGGCTTTTTTCCTCGTCGCGGCGCGCGCCGCCAAAGGCTGCGTCAAAACCATATTTGTCGAGCGCCTGCTTCAACCCTTCGGTCTTCCACATATCGGTGTGCAGCGGGCCGTGGTCGAACGGATTAATACCGCGGTCCATCGCTTCTTGGTTGTGATAAACGAGCAGCTCCATGCCGCTGTCGGTCGCCATGCGGTCGCGCAGCTTGTACATTTCCTGAAACTTCCAGGTGGTATCGACATGGAGCAGCGGAAAAGGGGGGGGCGAGGGATAAAACGCTTTGCGCGCCAGATGCAGCATCACAGCGCTGTCCTTGCCGACCGAATAGAGCATGACCGGCTTTTCGGATTCTGACACAACCTCGCGCATGATGTGGATGGCCTCGGCCTCAAGCCGCTCAAGATGGGTCAGCGTTTTCGTCATGTGTTTCCTCTTGCGTTACTTGACGTTGGCCGCAAGCAAGGAAAACTGTTTGCCGCCAAACATCACCACAGCATGGGCTTGGTCAGTAAACGGCCCAGTCGCACGCATCGATCACCGAATTTGGTTGCGCTCCATGAAAACTTCGGCAGCCGCGTTCCCTGCTCCAGCAGCATATCTGGTCGCACCACAGCCAAAAGTCAAAAAACGCTCGGTGAACGCAGACATGTCGCGCTGGTGCGGATTATCCTGACCAGCGCGCGCGATCAGCTGAACCTAGCCTTCGACGGTAAAGGTTAGCCCAGCGTGGGCTTGCAACCGCGAAACGAGCGCCTCGCCCAAGGCCGCGCCCGGTGTGGTGACGCCACCCGGCCCGGCATTTTCGGTCAGCGCAATCGCTGTCTCTGCAATCATCTTGGACGTTGAACCATAGCCCGGATCGCGGTCGCCTTTTACGGAATACAGCGCCCGCCGTCCGTCGGGATATTCACCGACGAACAGCACATCGTAAAAACCAGTGTCGCGTTCTTCTTTGGTTGGGCCTTCGCCGGGTTTGGGATCGTCGGCGTTGCCGATCATCGGGGTTTTGGCGACATATTCGGCCGCCTGTTGGCCCGCTTCGCCGGGCCCGGTCAGCATCATTTCGTCATAGACAAAGTCGGTGCCAAAGGGATGGCCGAGCAACGCGTTTGTGCGGTGGACATTTTTGGTATTGATTGGTGCCATGATGAAATTGGTCGCCCAGCTGCCGAGGCTTTCGTCATATTCAGGCTTGTTCCCTGCCGGCTGATCGGGCCCTTGAAAACCGCCTGCGAGCGAAAACGGATTGGTGAGATAGCCGATGATCGCGGGGTCTTTCGCCGCCGAGGCCATCGTCGCTTTCAGGCTGGCCGCAGTGCCACCAGAAAACTTGCCCTGCATGGCGCGAACGCGGCCCTTTACGCGCGGAGCAGGCGCGCCGTTGGTGGCGACCGCATGGTTCTGCAGCATCAACACGCCCAGATCGAACGGGATCGAATCAAAGCCTGCGGAAAAACAAATCCGCGCGCCCGATGCTTTGGCGGCTTCATGATGTTCGTCGATTTTCTGCCGCATCCATGCAGGTTCACCGCAAAGGTCTGTATAATCAGTGCCGTTGGCAACGCAGGCGGTGACCAGTTCATTGCCATAAAGCTGATATGGCCCAACGGTGGTCAGCACGACTTTGGTCCGTTTTGCCATAGCATCCAGAGTGGCCGGATCGGACGCATCGGCAACCACCAACTGCGTATCGGCTGCGGCGCCAATCAGGTCGCGCACTTCCTGAAGCTTATCCAAAGACCGTCCCGCCATCGCCCATTTCAGGCCGGATTTGTCTTTTAGATATTCTGCAACCAATCGACCAGTGTAGCCAGTGGCACCATAAACGATGATATCAAATTCGCGCGATTCGGTTGGCATAGCTCTCTCCAGATGTTTATGATTTATAGCTTAGGCAACGTAACGCCGCGCTGCCCCATATATTTGCCTGCGCGGTCGGCATAGCTGGTTTCACATGGCTCATTGCCTTGCAGGAACAGGAATTGGCACGCGCCTTCATTGGCGTATATTTTGGCAGGCAGCGGCGTGGTGTTGGAAAACTCCAGCGTCACATGGCCTTCCCAGCCTGGTTCAAGCGGAGTGACGTTGACGATGATGCCGCAACGCGCATAGGTTGATTTGCCAAGGCAGATGACCAGCACATCGCGTGGCACGCGAAAATACTCGACGGTGCGGGCAAGGGCAAAGCTGTTGGGCGGGATTATGCAAACATCGGTTTCGCGATCAACAAAGCTGTCGGGATCGAACTGTTTGGGGTCAACGACGCTGCTGTTCACATTGGTGAAAATCTTAAATTCGGGCGCGACGCGGGCGTCATAGCCATAAGACGACAAGCCGTAACTGATGCACCCGTCGCGGCGCTGTGCCTCGACGAATGGCTCGATCATCCCGTTTTCTTGCGCCTGTTGGCGTATCCATTTGTCGCTAAGGATTGCCATTGGCCCGAATTCCCTCTCCCCAAAACCGTTAGCGCTGAGCCTGTCGAAGCACGTCTTTCGGTCAAAAGCTTTGGCTTAAACCTTGGGACACCCTTCGACAGGCTCTGGGCTAACGGCGTTAATCACACCGTGCGTCTTTAAGCCACTGTGGTCGCCGTAATACGGCCCGGCTCGCGCGGTGGCTCACCCTTTGGCAGCGCATCGACGTTTTCCATGCCTTCGATCACATTGCCCCATGCGGTGTATTGGCGATCAAGAAAGCCGGCGTCGTCAAAGCAGATGAAGAACTGGCTGTTGGCGCTGTTGGGGCTCGACGACCGTGCCATTGAACACACGCCGCGCACATGCGGTTCGCTGTTAAATTCTTGCGCCAGATCAGGCTTTTTCGATCCGCCCATACCGGTGCCATCGGGGCATCCGCCCTGCGCCATGAAACCGGCAATCACGCGGTGGAATTTGACGTTATCGTAAAAGCCTTCACCAGCCAGTTCGACAATGCGCGCCACATGATTGGGGGCAAGGTCTGGGCGCAGCTTGATAACAACGTCGCCGGTGGTCAGGTGCAAAGTCAGCGTTTCGGCCATGGGGGGATTCCTTTCAAAGTTCGGTTTGGATTTTCCTTAGGCACAGTAAGCCAAAAAGCAAATTGCATTTTACAGCCCATCGCCTAGGAGAGCGACGAGCAGAATATCAGGCGTAAGGGCCAGCCGAAATAGGGGAAGTGCGATGAGCAGCGACATCGATACCATCGCCCCTGAACTTGCCGCTCGCATGACGTTGGACGAAGATGACCGGTTGATGCCGGATTTCGTCCGGTCCGTGCTAAATGCGGTCGAAGAAGACCGCAGCGAAGATGCCTATCAGCTGGCGCAACCGCTGCACGCCGCCGACATTGCCGATCTGTTCGAGTTGACCCCGCGTGGGGATCGTGGTGATCTGGCCCGTGCGCTCGGCGATTTGATGAGCGCGGATGTGCTTGCCGAAATCAACGATTATGTCCGCGAAGATTTGCTCGACGTCCTTCCCGCCGCGATGGTCGCTGACCTTGCCGGTCAAATGGACACCGACGACGCTGTTGCCTTTATCGAGGATTTAGAGGAGGACGAACAGCAAGCGGTTCTGGCCGAACTCGACCCCGAAGACCGCGCCGCGATTGAGGACGCGTTGTCCTACGCCGACGAGACCGCAGGGCGCATTATGCAGCGCGAGCTGGTGGCGGCGCCTGAACATATGAGCGTTGGGCAGCTGATCGATTTCTTGCGCGACAACCCCGATCTGACCACAGAGTTCTGGGAAATCTTCATCGTCGATCCGCAACACCGGCCGATTGGCACGTGTCGGTTAAGTTGGATATTGCGCACGCCGCGTGACATTTCGCTGTCGGACGTAATGCAGCGCAACCAGACGTTGATCCCTGTCGATATGGATCAGGAAGAGGTTGCGCTCCGCTTTCAGAAATACGCCTTGATCTCCGCGGCTGTCGTTGATGATGCCGGCCGGCTGGTCGGCGTGATTACCGCCGATGATATCGTCCACATTATTCAAGAAGAATCGGGCGAGGATATCTTGCTGCTGTCCGGCGCAGGCGAGGGCGATATTAACGAGCCGATTTCGGATAGTTATAAGGCGCGCGTCCGTTGGCTGATCGCCAACCTGGGCACCGCGATGGTCGCCAGTTTCATCATAGCGCAATTTAGCACGGCGATTGAGGCAATGGTCGCTCTGGCGATACTAATGCCGATTGTGGCCTCGATCGGCGGCAATGCAGGGACGCAGACTTTGGCGGTGACCGTGCGGGCGCTTGCGACGAATCAGCTGACCCAATCGAACACCATTCGGTCGATCTGGCGCGAAGTCCGCGTAGCGATGTTGATCGGCGCGACAGTGGCAGTGATCGCCGGGCTGGGAGCTTGGCTGGTGTTTGGTAACCCCAAATTGGGCGGCGTGATTGCATCGGCGATCTTGTTCAACATCGTGATTGCGGGGCTTTCTGGCGTCGCCATCCCGATCTTTCTCGACCGGCTGGATCAGGACCCGGCTGTTTCCAGTTCGATCTTTGTAACGATGATAACCGATTCGATGGGCTTCCTGATCTTCCTTGGACTTGCGGTGTTTTCCGGTCTTGTTGGTTAAACTTCTGAGGTTCATTTTCTGCCCATGCCGCTCAGTATGACCCGCGTCGCCTTTGGCGCTGAAAATTCCGCCCATCTGCGACAGCGCTTGGAAGCTAATGCTGCGCTCGGTGAAATGCGGCTGACAACGCGGTATCTGCCCAAACGCCATGCAGAGATGGAGGGCGGTTCGCTTTACTGGATCCTGAAACATGCGCTGATCGGTCGCAGCCCGTTGATCGGCTTTATGGATAACGGAGAGGGCCGGACATGGATACGTCTACGGCCCGAATTGATCCCGATCCGTTCAATCCCTAAACGCGCGCACCAGGGCTGGCGCTATCTGGAGGAAGCCAATGCGCCCCTCGACCTGGGTGCTGGCGAGGTTGAGGCCATCAATCCGATGCCCGCCCGTATGGTGAGTGAATTGCTACGCATCGGTCTGGTATGATTGCGTGGCCGTTAGTGAATAGCTAAGGCTCTATCGTCATTGGAGGAAACATGAGCAACACTGCGATTTTAGAACGTCCCACATCGTCAGAGGCTGCGCCTGCGGTACTCTTCCCCAGTATCTGGCCAAGTATTGGCTGGATTGCGGTGTTCATGCTGCTTCAGGTTCTCGCTGGCGTTGCCGCTCTCGCGTTCGCGATTGCCATGGATGGCGGCGCGCGTGAGCCGATGGCTGTCATGCTCGACCTGAGTGCGTTTGCCGTTCCGATGATCTGGGCGCTGGTGACTACCGAGGTGTTTTTGCTCGGTTTGTTGTGGCTCTATCTGCGCAAAGGCGACCGGTTGGCGGCGGTTCATCTCGACCGGTGGAGCAGGTTATCGTTGATTAATACGGTCGGCATGGCGGTTGTTTTGATCGGTGCGGGACTGGCCTTTAACTGGGCATATGGTGCATATATCGTGCCCGACATAGAGGTGCAGGCCGAACTGCGACGACTGTTTGCTGCGATCCCCGACACAGCGCTCAACTCTGCTTTGCTGTTTGTCACGATTGCTGTGGTTGCACCGTTGTTGGAAGAGACGCTGTTCCGCGGACTGTTGCAAAACGCCTTGTCGAAACGTTTACCAGCCTGGGCGGCAATTGCCGTATCGGCGTTGGTATTTGGCGCGATGCATATGGACTTATATGCGATGCCGCCATTGGTGATGATGGGCGCAATATTCGGCGTGATCTATCATCTGACCGGATCGTTGCGGGTCACGATCGTGTTGCACATGATTAACAATGCAGCGGCTTTGGCTTTAGGCTGAACGCTTCGCCAAGATCTTTTGTATCACCCCAGCGAACGTCTCTGCACTTTGCGCGCCGGGGACCATGAAGGCACCGTCGAAGATAATTGCGGGTACGCCACTGATGTTTTCGTTGCGCCAATAGGCTAGTTCTCCGCGAACTGCTCCCGCCAAGCTTTCGTCGGCTAGCCAGTCTTTCGCTTCGTCGCGATCAATGCCGACGCTCGAGGTAATATCCAGCAACACCGCTTCGTCGCTGACATCCAACCCTGTCTGAAAATAGGCCGCAAACAGCGCGAGTTTTAACGCGGTCTGTTTCTGCCAGCTGTGCACCTCCCCCGCTTTGGTCAGCAACTTATGTGCCGCAAAGGTGTTCACCACCCGCCGTGTACCACCTTCGCCAAATTCAAAGCCCAAGGACGCGGCGGTATCGTGGATTTGGGTGCGCACTGCTTTGCCTTGCTCTGCGCTCCGCCCATATTTCCGCTGAATATGCTCAGCGGCATCTTCGCCTTCGGGCGGCATGTCGGGGTTCAGCTCAAACGGGTGCCAGTGGAATTCGGCCTCGACCGACTGCTCCAATAACGTCAGCGCCTTTTCAACTTGTTTATAGCCAATGATGCACCACGGGCAGACGACGTCGGAGACGATATCGATGCGCAGTGGTAGCATTTCAGCCTTCATCCACCCAGTGCCGTAATAACGTGTGTGCAATCGCAAAGGGCGGCGGCGAACCAAAGCGTTTATCCGGCGCATCGGCAAATGCGGCGCGAGCTTCGTCTTTGGTCACCCACATCGCGTCTTCCAACTCGTTAGTGTCCAGCGTGATCGCATCGCCCATGGCTTCGGCGATGCATGCGATCATCAGCTGCGATCCGCCAAAGGGCCAAGGCTGGCTGGTGACATAGCGGACAGCGCCGCATTCAACGCCGGATTCTTCCAAAATCTCCCGCCGTACAGCTTCTTCGATGCTTTCGCCGGGCTCCAAAAATCCGGCTAGTGCGGAATAGTTGCCCGCTGGCCATGCCGATTGCCGCCCCAGCAAAACTTTGCCTTCATATTCTGCAAGCATGATGACTACAGGGTCAGTGCGCGGGTAATGCTCTTTGTTGCACGCGGTGCAGGTCCGGCCCCAGCCTGCGCGGAATGTTTTGGTCGTGCCGCCGCATTTGCCGCAATATCGGTGGTTATTGTGCCAATCGAGCAAGCTGCGCGCGGTACCGTAAATGGCGGCATCCTCGGCGGGCAGCATCGATAAGGCGCGCCAGATCGCAGGTGAACGGGGCATGCCTCCAGCACCCTCAACCAACGGCACAAAATGCGGCTTCCCGTCAGCAAGACCCAGTAGGATCAGTTCCACTGACACGTCAACCTCGGCCATCGAGTGCCATTGCAGGCCGCCTTCGGACGCCACCACTGGATCAAGCCCATCAAGGCGCAATACCCGCGCCCGCCAATCGTTCAGCGTTTCGGTATACGCCTCCAAATCGTTGCGCAGCCGGTCAGCGCGGTCGAGTGGGGAACCTGTAAAACCAGGATTCATCCTATGCCCCTAAATCGGCGACAACCCATTTGGCGAAATCATCGTGGAAGCCGTGCGCGTTGCTGGGCATGTATTGGATCATGCCAGTTCCGCGTATCTTGCGGCGGGTATCGACAAAGGCGATGGTGCCCGCAGCGCCGCCCCAGCCGAATGAACCTGCGGCGGCGCCAACGCCCACACGTCCGCCTGCTCCGAAATGCTGTCCTGCGACCCATGTTCCATCGAGGCTCGCGCCTTCTGGCAGCAAGTTCGACATGCCAAGCGCCGCCGTTTGGGGCGACATGATCTCTGCGCCATCCAGATTGCCGCCGTTGAGCAACATCCATAGGAATCGGTCATAGTCCTTGGCCGAACTAACAAGCCCTGCACCGCCAAAGGCAAAGGCCGGCTTATCCAGATAAATGCTGGTGGCTGCCGGATCAATCGGGAGCAATGCGCCGTTAAAGACGAAATAATTGTCCGTGAAGCGTTTCACTTCGCTTTGCGGCACCTGGAAATAGCTGCTGTTCATTTTCAATGGAGTGAAGATGCGCGTTTGCAGGAATGCGTCGAAACTCATGCCGCTTACGACTTCGATCACGCGGCCCATCAGATCAAGGCTGATTGAATAGCTCCATTTTGTGCCGGGCTCTGCGATCAATGGCTGCTTGGCAAGGCGTTCGGCGAAAGTTTTCAAATCGGGTGTGGGCGCGCTTGGTGCAGCGCCAGGTATCGGCATACGGCTGATCTGCCCTGGGGTGATGCCGTTTTCCAGATAGGCCGTTAGCAAGGGCCCTTTGGTGACGATTGAATAGCCGAGCCCAGCTGTGTGGGTTAGTAAATGGCGGACGGTAATTTGGCTTTTGGCGGGCACCGAGTCCATGCTGGTATCGGGGCTGGTCAGCACCCGCATTTCTTTGAACTCGGGCAAGAAATCGGCAATCGGCTGGTCGAGCTTCATTTTGCCTTCGCCGATCAGGATCATCGCTGCCATGCCGGTAATCGGCTTGGTCATCGAATACACACGGAACAGGCTGTCGGGATCAACAGGTGTCACATTGCCGATGGCAAGTGTGCCTGCCGTGACATATTCTGGCGCTTCATTGGCATGGCCGATGGCAGCAACGACACCGGACGCTTTTTTCGCTGCGACATAGCCTTCGATCTGCGATTTCAGTGTGGGGTATTCTTGGGCGAGGAAACTCCACGCAGGGGTCGGCAACATCGACGCCAGCGCACCGAAACCTGCCATCGATAAAAAGCTCCGGCGGTTGGTTGCCAATATGCCCTGAGTTTGCGTGTTCATCTTTATCTCTCCCGAAGTTACCGTCTGGCGTTGATGGCCAGCTGTGCTGCTTTACTGAATAGGGTGGGCAGACCGGCGCTGTCCAATGATTTTACCGGCCAATACTCGCCGTCACCTAGCAGTTCCACCTGAACGGGCGATGACGTAAGGGCAACCGACAGCGTCAAAGTGAAATGCGTGAAGACATGCTGGACTGCTTCGTTGAGCGTGCGCCAGTTGGCGGCAATTGGAGGAATCGAGTCGCCATCTTTACGCGCTGCCCAATTGTCGTCGGGCAATGCGCGCATGCCGCCGAGCATGCCTTTGCCCGGGCGCTTGACCAGCCAAACATGGCCGTCGGTTTCGATCCAATAGGCGGTACCGATACGCGCTGGTTTGATAGCTTTGGCAGGTTTAAAGGGCAAGGTTTCAGCGATACCGAGCCGTTGCGCTAGGCAGTAATTGGCGAGCGGGCAGGCGGGGCAATCCGGAGTGCGCGGCGTGCAAATCGTAGCGCCTAAATCCATCATCGCCTGCGCAAAGTCTCCGCTGCGCGTTGCGGGCGTGATCTGGCCACAGGCGATGCGGATATCGGCTCTTGCTTTGGGAAGCGGCGTAGTGATTGCAAACAGCCTTGCCACAACCCGCTCGACATTGGCATCGACCACCACCGCCCGCCGGTCAAAGGCAATCGCGGATATGGCAGCGGCGGTATAGTCGCCAATGCCGGGCAGTTTGCGCAACTCAGCCTCGTTCGGCGGGAACCGTCCATCATGATCGGCGGCGACCTTGCGTGCGCAGGCTAGCAAGTTGCGCGCTCTGGCATAATAACCAAGCCCTGCCCAGGCAGCCATCAGGTCTGCGTCTTCGGTAGCGGCCAGCGATTGAACATCCGGCCAGCGGGCGGTGAAGCGATCAAAATAGGGAATGACGGCTGCTACCGTCGTCTGCTGGAGCATAATCTCGGATAGCCAGACGCGGTAAGGATCGGGTGCAGCTGCTCCCAGCTTAACCCGCCAAGGCAACCCCCGCGCATGCTGTGCATAATGGCTCAGCAAAGCAGGCGCGATATCCCCAGTTTTTTGGGAGTAAGATTCGACGGCGGGCACGGCTCGTGCGATACCGCCGATATGGAAGAAGGCAAGCCCGTCCCGAAAAAGCCAAAGGTCGCCGCACCAAAAGCAGCCCCGCGCAGCTACGTTCGGCCACGCGGGGGTGAGGCTCGCGCCGTCTCTGACCTGATGCCAGAGATCGGCCGCGCTGCCTTTCGTCGTTTTGGCTTTGTACAAAGCTCTATCGTCAGTCGCTGGGATGAAATTGTTGGCCCACGTTATGCCAATGTCTCCACACCCGAATCGATCCGTTTTCCGGCGGGGAAGAAATCGGACGGCACGTTGGAGCTGGTTGTCGAAGGTGCGCATGCCGCGATGATGCAACATGTGGTCCCCGAAATTGTTGACCGAGTGAACCGCTTTTTCGGCTATTCTGCGGTCGCGCGGGTGCGATTACGTCAGGGCGAGGTGCCAAAAAAGGCGGAGCGTCCGGTGGCCAAGGCGGCGCCGATGCTGAAGCCGGTGTCGTTTGACCTTGGCGATTCTCTGCGCGAAATCGGTGATCCAGAGCTGCAAGCCGTGCTTGACTCGCTGGCAAAAAGCCTTGCCAAAAGCAGCGATTGATTGCAAATGCTGCGGCCATATTTTGAGGGTTTTATGCACATTTCCAGACTTTTCCGCACACGACAATTTGTTGGGGTATTGACCGGCGCGTTGGTGCTGATCGGCAGCGCCGCTTTGGCAGCAGCTCCGGCCAAGCCTGCATGGCTATCGACCTTCACGGTTTCTTCAGTCGGCGGACACATAATCGGCAACGTTGCGGCAGCCACCAAGCTGGTCGAATACGCCAGCTATACATGCAGCCATTGCGGGGACTTTGAAGCCAAAGAAGCGCCGGTGCTGAAAAGCCAATATGTGGCAAACGGAAAGGTTAGCTTTGAAATTCGGAACCTTGTTCGCGATGAGCTGGATTTGACTGCTGCGATGCTGGCCCGTTGCGGCGGCAAGGGTCGGTTTTTCGGAAACCACCGACATTTGATGGCGACGCAAGCGCAATGGATGGACGATAGTAAGATCACGCCTGCCACGGTTGCCAAGTTGCAGGACAATGACCTTATCGGCTTCATGCTTGCGGCGCACATTGAGCTTGGCCTTGATAAAATTATGCAGGCACGCGGGATTACAGCGGCGAAAGCTAAAGCCTGTGTGACCGATGGCGCAGCGTTAGATCAAATTTTGGCGATGTCCAACGAAGCAACTGGCCCGCTTGGACTGAAGGGCACACCCAGTTTTCTGGTCAACGGCAAGCAGGTGGCCGCGTACGACGCCGCCTCACTGAAACCATTTTTAACGCAATGATAGTCTAAGTCCCAAAGGAACGAATTATGCGCATTTCCAAACTATTCCTTGTTTCAATAGCCGTTGCTGCGCTCGCTTCCTGCGGCGGCAGCGACGAAAAAGGCGCTTTGACAGGGGGGCCGGTAGCCGCTGTTGCGGCGCCTGCTGGCAAAGTCTGGTTCGAAGTGGTCAAGAAAACTGCTGACGGCGGATATCTGATCGGTAACCCTGATGCAAAAATTAAGCTGATCGAATTTGGTTCGCTGACCTGCCATGTGTGTGCTGATTTCGCGACGCAATCAGGCGACGAGTTTCATGAAAAATATATCAACAGTGGCAAGGTTTCGTTCGAGTTCCGCAATTTCGTCCGTGACGAAATGGACCTTACTGCGGCCCGTATCGCCCGTTGCGGAGCGGATGAGGCGGTATATCCGTTGACCGAACAGTTCATGGTGTTCCAGCCGACGATGTTCGAAAACCTGAAAAAGGTTGATGGCGATGCGGCGTTGAATGCCAAATTGTCGTCGCTAAAGGGTGCGGACCGTGCGTTTGCGATTGGCGAAGCGGCCGGCATTATCGATTTCTTTGCCCAACGCGGCGTTTCGCGCGATCAGGCCAAAGCCTGCCTGTCCGACCAGAAAGAAATGGATAAGCTTGCCGAACTCACATCGGAATATGGCAAGAAATACTCGATCCAGGGCACGCCGACATTCTACCTGAACGGCAACAAGATCGACGTGACCGCATGGCCCGCAGTTAAAGGCAAGTTGCAGGAAGCAGGCGCTCGCTAAGCCAAACTGGCATAGCGTGGCGGACCCTACATGCGGATAAAGCGGCTCAAACTGACTGGCTTTAAAAGCTTTGTCGAGCCGACCGAACTGCACATCGAACGCGGTTTGACGGGCATCGTCGGCCCCAATGGCTGCGGTAAATCCAACCTGTTAGAGGCTATCCGCTGGGTGATGGGCGAAGGCAGCGCAAAGTCGCTGCGCGGTTCTGGCATGGAGGACGTAATCTTCGCTGGAACCGCGCAACGCCCGTCGCGTGATTTTGCCGAGGTGACATTGCTAGCGGAACATGATCCGGCGGAAAACATTCCCGGCATAATCGCCAATGACGACGACCATGAGTTGGAGGTTGTCCGCCGGATAGAGCGCGGTGCAGGGTCGGCTTACCGTGCCAATGGCCGCGATGTGCGTGCCAAAGACATCGCGTTGATCTTTGCCGACGCCGCTACCGGCGCGCATTCGCCTGCCTTGGTAAGTCAGGGCCGGATCAGCTCAATCATCTCGGCCAAACCACAAGAGCGGCGGATGATGTTGGAGGAGGCTGCTGGCATTTCCGGGCTTCACGTTCGCCGCAAAGACGCCGAGCAAAAATTGCGCGCTGCGGAAACCAATTTGGGTCGGTTGGCGACAATCCTTGGCGATATGGAATTACGCGGGGCGGCGTTGAAAAAACAAGCGCGGCAGGCAGAACGCTATCGAAAGCTGACCAGCGAAATTACCGTTGCTGAGGCACGGTTGATTTTCGGGCGCTGGAGCGAAGCAGCAGCGGCGGCAAAGGCGGCGCGGGCAGAAGCGGATGCGGCAGGCGCCCGAGTCGAGGCGGCATCTGCGCAGCAACGCGAACTGTCTGGCAAGCAACAATCAGCGGTGCAGGGCCTGGCGGAGGCGCGATCAGTTGCGATGGCGGCGCGCGATGCGGCGGGCGACCTTGCTACGCGGCTGGCGCAATTGCAGGGCGAGCGTAACCAGATCATCCAACGGCAAGCTGACTTGTCGGCGCAAGCTGCGCGCATCGCCTATGATTACGCGCGTGAAGGCAAGTTGACGCATGATGCCGCCGATGCGCTCGCCCGGCTACAGGCGGAAAGTGCAAAGCTGGCTGTCGAGATAAAAGCGCGCGAAGACGAACGCCCGGACCTTACCCGTGCGGTTGACAATGGCGAGCGGCAGGCGCGTGAAAGCGAAGTGGCGCTTGCCAAAGCGATGGCGGAACAAGCGCGGGCCGAGGCCGAATTGCGTGTGGCCAACGCGGCGCTGGCCAATGCGCGGTCAAGGCTGGAACGGGCTGAGCGCGACACAGCGCGGCTGGCGGATGAATTGGCGGCGCTGGGTGATGAGGCTGAATTGGAGGCTGAACGCAAAGCGGCGTCTGCCAAGGTCGATACCCTAGAAATCAGTTTGACCAACGCGGCGGCGCAGATCGAAGAGATTGAAGCCGAGCGCGTGGGCAAGCTGGCAGAGCGCGATATAGCGCACAGTGCGCTGGCGGCGGCGAGGGCTGACTCAGCGGCGTTGGTTTCGGAACGCTCGGCATTGGAACGCGCCTTGGCACAATCCGACGGAGCGAAAGCCATCGACCGGATCAAAGTTACGCCGGGCTATGAACGCGCGTTGGCGGCCGCGTTGGGTGAGGATGTGAATGCGGCTGTTGGTGGCGAACAGGGGCGACGGTGGAGTGGCGCGCTTTCCATCGGCGGCGGGTCGGATGGGCTATCGGCGTTCGTTGAGGCACCCGCCGAACTGGCCGCACGCCTTGCGATGACCATCTTTGTCGAACGTGATGACAACCGCACGCTCAGCCCTGGCGAACGCCTCGTCACCCGCGACGGCAAGCTCCGCCGATGGGACGGTTTTATCGCCGAGGATGACGGAGCGACTGCGGCTGAACAGCTTGTTCGCGCCAACCGGTTGGCGGCACTCGACGCGATGCTGCCAAAGGCGGAGGCTGATGTGTCCGTCAAGGAATCGGCTTTATCAGAGATCAACGAGGCCATCACAGCTGCGCAATCAACACTGCGAAATGCTCAAGCCACCGCCCAATCCGCCGAAACCGAATTGCGTCAAGCTTTGCGCGATGCTGACCGTGCCGAGGATGCACTCAACCGTCGTCGCAATGCGAGCGAAGCGCTGGCCGACAGGATGGCGGCAGCCGATGCCGAAAGCAAAGCAGCGCATTGCGATTTGACCGCCGCCGAATCTGCACGTGCAGCGCTGCCCGATAACGCGGTGCATGACTTGTTGGTGGAAAAACTTAGCTCACAAAGCGAAGCGGCGCGGCAATTGCATTTGCGCGCGCAGGCCGATCTGGCCTCGCTCGATCAAGCTGCCAACCAACAACGCGAACGTCGCGCTGTGGCACAGGCCGAAATTCGCGGCTGGCAAGAACGATCTGGCGAGGCCGAGCGCCGCATCGCCGATATGAACAAACGCCGTGTCGAAATCGCGGGCGAGTTGGAGGCGATGGCCGGACGACCTGACATATTGGCTGCGGAGCTGGCGCGGCTCGAAAACGACAAAGCGACGTTGTCCGACAAGCTCGCCGAGCTGCAAGTGGCCGAACGCCAACGTGAAGACGCGTTGCGCTCGCTCGAAGGCGAGCTAGCCGCCGCCGCAGAGGCAGTCTCCTCCGCCCGCGAACAACGCGCAGGGGCAGACGCCCGCGCCGAGAACCAAGACGCTCGCCGCCGCGAAATGGCAGCGATTTCGGGGGAACGTTTTGAATGCCCACCGCCGTTGCTGCCGGAAAAACATGCGTTCGATGAGGACGACATCGGCGAGGCTTCATCCGAATCCGCACGGCTGGAACGGTTGCAAATGGACCGCGAACGGATCGGGCCGGTCAATCTGATCGCAGCAGACGAATTGACCGAATTGGAAGAACAGGTTGCCAAAGGACAGGCCGAGAGTGACGAGCTGTCCCTTGCAATCAACCGCCTGCGCGGTTCCATCGGCAGCCTAAACCGCGAAGGCCGCACACGTTTGCTCGCGGCGTTCGAAACGGTTGATCAGCATTTCCGCCGCTTGTTTGCGACGTTGTTTAACGGCGGGCAAGCGCATCTGGCGTTGATCGACAGCGACGATCCGTTGGAGGCAGGGTTGGAAATCTTCGCACAACCGCCTGGCAAAAAACTGCAATCGCTGACATTGTTGTCGGGCGGCGAGCAGGCGTTGACCGCAGTTGCGTTGATCTTCGGCCTGTTCCTCACCAACCCAGCGCCGATTTGCGTCCTCGACGAAGTTGATGCACCATTGGATGACGCCAATATCGAACGCTTCTGCGACCTGCTCGACGCGATGACCCGCGAAACCGACACGCGCTATTTGATAGTCACCCACAACGCCGTCACGATGAGCCGCATGCACCGGCTATTCGGTGTAACCATGGTCGAACAAGGCGTTTCGCGGTTGGTCAGCGTTGACCTTGGCGGGGCCGAGCAGTTGTTAGCGGCGGAGTAACCCTCACCCCATCGGATACAGTATTTCCTTGGTCACTTTGTGGATCGCCTTCATCACTTCGTCTGACAGCACTAAATCGTTCGCCGCAAAGATTTCGGCGCATTGTTCGGCGGTGCTGACGCCGACGATGGTGGAGGCGACGAAGTCGTGTTGTTTGGACCATGCGGTGGCGAGGGTTACTGGCGACATGCCGGCTTCTTTGGCAATGTCCAATATATGTGCTGTCGATTCCAGCGCGCGTGGTCCGGCAAACCGGCGTGTCATGACGGCTTGCCGCGAACCGGGATCATCAAGATAGCGGGTGAAGCGAGCGCCTTCGGGCCGCGCACCATCCTGATATTTGCCCGAGAGCACACCGCCGCCCAAAGGCGAATAGGGGATCAGGCTGACGCCTTCTTCGCGGCATACTTGCGCCAGCTCGTCCTCAAACCGCCGGTTGTTGATCGAGAAATTATTCTGGATAGTTTGATAACGCGCGACCCCCAGCCGCTCCGACGCGGAAATCGACTTCATCAAGCCCCAGCTGGTCTCGTTTGAACAGCCGATAATCCGCACTTTGCCTGCACGGACCAGCTCGTCGAGAACCTCCATCGTTTCTTCATACGCTGTGCCATGGTCGGGCCAATGCGTTTGGTACAGGTCGATATAATCGGTTTGCAAACGGCGCAGGCTATCCTCAACCGCAGTGGTGATATGCCGCCGGTCAAGCGAGGTCATGCCGCCACGGCAGGGTGATTTGAACCACACATGGCTTGGCCCGGAAACTTTGGTGGCGATGATAATCGCGTCGCGGTTTTTGCCTTTTAGCCAGCGACCAACGATTTCCTCAGTTCGGCCAACCCATTTGATGTCGGGTGGCACGGGATAGCCCTCCGCTGTGTCGAAAAAGTTAATTCCGGCGTCAAGGCTCATGTCCATCACGCGGTGCGCGACCGCTTCATCGGCTTGCGAGCCAAAGGTCATTGTGCCCATGCAGATGTCGGACACGACAATCCCGCTTTTACCCAGACGACGGTTACCCATAGATTCTCCTTTTATTTACGCGGCGGTGCCAACGACCAGACAGGCCGCCATCACCAACATTCCTGTTAGCTTGTTCGACCGGAAATGACCCAGCGCGTTGCTGCCATCCTTTTTGAGGGTCGCTGCCTGAAAAGCCAAGTGGAAAGCGGCAGGTGCGAGTGCAATTAACGCTTGGCCTTGCGGTCGCACGCTCCAAATTGCAAGGCCCCAGCCGATTAGCGCCAGCACATAGCATAAAGCAACGCCGCTACGGATATGCTCACCCATGCGCAGCGCACTGGAGCGGATGCCGATCATCGCGTCGTCTTCGCGGTCTTGCATCGCATAGATGGTGTCATAGCCGATCACCCAGAATATCGTCCCGCCATACAGCCAGAACATCGCGGGTTGAGCGTGCTGTGCAACGGCAATCCACCCAACAAGCGCCCCCCAGCTAAACACCAGCCCCAGCCACAATTGCGGCCACCAAGTGATGCGTTTCATAAACGGGTAGGCGGCGACAAGGATTAGGCTTTCCAGTGCCAAAAGCTGCGCGTTAAAGTTTAACTGGAGCAAGACGAGGAGGCCGATGGCGCACAATATCAGCAGCCAAGCCCAAGCCGTTTTCACGCTGACTGCTCCGCTCGGCAGCGGCCTGCTTGCGGTGCGCGCAACCTTAGCGTCCAGATCGCGGTCGACAATGTCGTTATACACGCACCCCGCGCCGCGCATCGCGATAGCACCGAGCAGCATCCACAGGATCAGATGCCAATGGCTGAACGCGCCTCCGGCTAATGTGAGGCCAAAGACACAGGGCCAGAACAACAGCCACCAACCAATCGGGCGGTCAAAACGTGCAAGCAAAGCAAAGGGGCGCAGGCTGGCGGGTAGCCAACGGACGAGGCCTTGCATTTCGGTATCAGGGACGGTTTCGGACGCTAGCACGCAAATAGCTTTTGCTTAAAAAAACCAATCCGTCACCCTGAACTTGTTTCAGGGTCCATTTATCCGCATAAACTGGCCTTGCCGGATCGATGGATGCTGAAGCACGTTCAGCATGACGGCGTGGAGATGGAAGAATGCCCGCAACACCCGCTTGGCCCCCGCATTCTACCCCTCGGTTGTTCGTTGATGAACTTCTGAGCGAGGGTGCGGAGATACGCATTGAAGGTGGGCAGGCGCATTATTTGTTGAATGTCATGCGCCTTAGGGAAGGTGCATCTGTTAAGGTCTTTGATGATCGCAGCGGCGAATATCTGGCGACGGTGATGGCGACAGGAAAGCGTAATTTGGCGCTGTCGGCCGTTGGCAAGTTGCGCGACCGGTCGTCTTCGCCCGATCTGTGGCTGTGTCAGGCGCTCATTAAAAAGGACCGGCTCGATTGGATCGCCGAGAAAGCTTGCGAACTGGGCGTTGCCCGTTTTGTGCCACTCCTCACCCGGCGCTGCGTCGTTGATAAGGTCAAAGAAGACCGGCTGAGGTCACAAATGATTGAGGCAGCCGAGCAATGCGAGCGAACCACCTTGCCAGAAATCGCGCCTTTGGTGAAGCTTGAGGCGTTGCTGAAAGATTGGCCGCAGGATCGCACGTTGTATTTCTGCGATGAGCGCGGGGGAGAGCCGTTTGCGCCAACGTCTGGTCCCGCAGCGATCCTGATCGGACCAGAGGGTGGCTTTGCCGATGAGGAAAATGCGGCAATCCGCGCCCATCCGTTGGCCAAGGCAGTATCGCTTGGCCCGCGCATCCTGCGTGCCGATACTGCGGCTGTAGCGGCGTTATCGGTGTGGATGGCAGCGCAAGGCGACTGGTCGCTTTAGGCAAGCTTGCAGGCTGGGTCCGGCCAAAGTTTAGGCATTGTAAACCAAATAACTCTATCATTCCGCACGTGGATAGTGGGTTTTTGAACAGGTTCGGCACTTTTGTGCGCTTGATACTGCTAGCGTCTGTTGCGCTTTGCGGCTGTGCGCCTGCTTATGCGCAATTGCGCTCGCTACAAAACCCGTCGTTCGAACTCAACGACCCCTTGGGGCCCGGCGCGCCGAATTATGAAATCATCACCAACGGCTCGGTAGTAGGATGGGATTCGACCACGGGTGAAATCGAGTTGTGGGACAGCAATTTTAACGGTGTGCCTGCCTTTAACGGTAATGTCTTTGCCGAGATGAACGCTAATGTGAACGGCACATTGTATCAGAACATCTGCCTGATCAACGGCGAGCCGATCGGCTGGACCTTTGCCCACCGTGCGCGTGCAGGCGGCGCTGCAACGCAGACTGCGCGGTTTCAGGTCGCAAATAGCAGCGGCACTGTGTTGCAGACGCTGGCGACCCAAGCATCGACGACGGCAAACCAGATATGGAATGTGAACACCGGCAACACCACCTATATCGGGGCATCGGGCTTGCAGCGCGTGCAGTTCAATACCCCCGATACCGGATCATTCGGGAACTTCCTCGACGGCATCCAGATGACGTTAAGGCCGTTTATCCAGCTTTCAGCCACAACCGGAACCGGTGTAGAATCTGCGCCAGGCGCTAATATTCCGACACTATTAATTACGGGGTTGGTGACGGCGCCTTTTACCGTCAATGTAACCGTTACTGGCGGCACCGCGACGCTGGGGACTGATTATAACACACCCGGCGGCGGTGCTAGCTTTACGGTGACCGTCCCGGCAGGCACCTACAACAACACTGCCATTCCGCTTGGTATCACGATCGCCGATGATAACGCATTGGAGCCTAGCGAGACAATAGCGTTGTCGCTTGGAACCGGGTCGAACTACACGGTCGGACATACCGTCACGTGCGGCTTGGCTGCGCAGACCACGACGACCTATACGATCACAGACAACGACTCCCGCGTCACGCTGCGCAAGCAATGGACGAATGCAATAGTCAGCGATGATGCAACGCTCACGCTGTCCCGATCAGCGGTCGTTATCGATACGTTGAATTCGGACGCAGGCACTGCTGGCGAACTTGATACTGATGCGACGCCAACACCGGTGGTTATCGGTGAAACGCTGACACTTGCCGAAACGCTGGCTGGCGGCAATGTTGGTATCTATTCCGCAACGCTGGCCTGCACCGGCGCTGCGGACAGCAATCTTGCCAATGGCCTAACGATCGCAGCGGGAGAGACCAACGTCATCTGCACCTATACCAACAGCCGCAACACAACGCTCAGCATTGCCAAGACTAGCAGTATTACTGCCGACGGGGTAAGCGTGGCCAACCCAAAGGCTGTCCCGGCCTCGACCGTCCGTTACTGCATTTTGGTCACTAATCTTGGTCCCGGTACGACAACTTCGGTAGTAGCTATCGATAATGTCCCAGCGCTCGTCACGTACACATCAGCCAGTCTGCGGTCCGGACCGAGCTGCGCCACGGCAACAACAGCGGAAGACGATAATGCCGCAGGCGCAGACGAAAGCGATCCTTTTGGCATTTCGATAAGCGGCACGACAATAACAGGCCTGACGGCTTCTCTCGCGGCTGGAAGCAGCTTTGCGATGGTATTCAATGCGACGGTGAATTGACGGGTCGAACCAACAGCGACATCGACAACACACGGTCAGCGTCGATATTCGCGCTTTACCTCGGACAACATGCAGCTTTTCGAGAAGTGTGGCAGATTTTACATCTGAAAAGGCGAGGCACATCGCGATATTGGGCAATTGTAAAGGAAATTCTGGCAGATGCGGGCTTGTGTATAACGCAGTGAATAACCGATTGGCCGTCTTTGCGCCGTCGCAGCGCATGCTTCGCGGGCTTTTGCGCGCCTTGCTGGCAACGCTCACGGCTTTTTTTGCTTTGGCGCTGGCCATGCAGACACCGGCATTCGCCGCTCAGCCAACGCTTACCTGCCCAGTCGGCACAACCGTTTTTGACTGGGATACTCCGGCAAACATCTGGGTGGCCGGCACGCTGAACAACAGCTATTCAGTCGCTAATCTGGGGTCGATCAACTATGCGATTTCGACCACGGGTGGTGCATGGGTCACCGATGCAGCCTATGGCGGGACTGCGCCTTTCCGGCAGAACATCGACACCTATGGCATGTCTCCTGTGCAATTCACGCTGCAGGAATGGATCGATTTTTCAACCAATGCGCAAACCGTAACGACTGTGATAACGCTGCCGACTGCTGTTCCGGGATTACAGTTCAGCCTATTTGATATAGATTTCAGCTCGGGCAATTTTACCGACAGGATCGTTGTGACCGGTAGCTATGGTGGCTCGCCTGTAACGCCAGCATTAAATACACATAACGCTACGCCATCGTACACAATCACTGGCAATGTAGCCGTCGGCAATGCCTCTTCGACAGTGACGTCGATGAACGGCCGGATTTGGGTTACCTTTTCTGCGCCCGTCGACACTGTGACTGTGGTTTATGGAAATGCGGCTTCCGCCCCGGCAAATCCCTCCCGCCAAGCGATCGATTTCCACGATGTTACGTTTTGCCGCCCACAGGCCAATATTACCTCGACCAAAATATCGACTGTGCTGAGTGACGGAACTAGCGCAAGCAACCCGAAAGCCCTTCCAAGTGCGACCGTGCGTTATTGCATAACTGTCAATAATGCGGGCAGCGGCACCGCCACATCGGTTTCCATGGGTGACATCTTACCCACCAACATGACTTATGTCCCCGGATCGATGCAGTCTGGGGGAACGTGCGGAACTGCAGCAACCGCCGAGGATGACAATAACATTGGGGCGGATGAGACCGACCCGATCGGCATGAGCATCACCGGAAACACCATAACGGGCATTAGGACGAACATGCTGCCCAATACATCCTTTGCCATGACGTTTAATGTGACGGTCAATTGATCGGGCCGCCCCGCCCCAATTGCATTAGCGTCCTGACCCTAGGGCGCTAAAATTGCTAGCCAACCATTAATTCCGTTTATACACCGCCGCAATGAGCACAAAAACAGTTTCGAATCGCAACGATCCTGTGATTGAAAACCGGCAGCAGCTGATTTCGGTCATGGCCAAAGGCGAAAAGCCCGCAGAACGCTGGCGTATTGGCACCGAGCACGAGAAATTCGTCTATTGCACCGGCGACCATCACGCGCCATCCTATGACGAACCCGGCGGCATCCGCGATCTGTTGATGGCGACGCAGGAATTTGGTTGGGAGCCTATCGAAGAAACGGCCCGCGACGGCAGTGCTAACGTGATCGCAATGAAAGGGCCGGATGGTAACATCAGTCTAGAGCCTGCAGGACAGCTTGAACTGTCTGGTGCGCCACTTGAAAATCTGCATCAAACCTGTGCTGAAACCGGCCGCCATTTGAAACAAGTAAAGGCGATTGGGGAAAAGACCGGCAAAGCGTTTTTGGGCCTTGGCCTTTGGCCTGACAAAACCCGCGAAGAATTGCCGGTTATGCCCAAGGGGCGGTACGAGATTATGCTGCGCCATATGCCGCGCGTCGGCAGCATGGGCCTCGACATGATGCTGCGCACGTGCACGATTCAGGTCAATCTGGATTACTCCACCGAAGCTGACATGGCGCATAAATTCCGCACCAGCCTCGCGTTACAACCACTTGCGACCGCGTTGTTTGCGAACTCGCCATTCCTTGAAGGCAAGCCGAATGGCTTCCTGTCCTATCGCAGCCATATCTGGTCAGACACCGATCCCGCGCGCACGGGCATGCTGCCGTTCGTGTTTGACGACGGCTTTGGATATGAACAATACGCAGATTACATGCTGAAAGTGCCAATGTATTTCGTCTATCGCGACGGCCAATATATCGATGCATCGGGGCTCGATTTCCGCGATTTCCTGAAAGGGGAACTGTCGGTGCTTCCCGGTGAAAAGCCGACCTTGACCGATTGGGAAGATCATATGTCGACCGCCTTCCCAGAGGTGCGGTTGAAAAGCTTCCTCGAAATGCGCGGCGCAGATGGCGGTCCATGGAACAAGATCTGCGCGCTGCCCGCGTTTTGGGTTGGGCTATTGTATGATCAAAACGCGCTCGACGCGGCGTGGGACGAGGTCAAACACTGGACGATGGAGGAACGCGAAGCGTTGCGGTCTTCGGTCCCGAAACTCGGCCTTGATGCGCCGATTGGTGGCGGTGGAAAACTGCGCGATATTGCTGGCCGAATTTTGGAGATATCCTCGGCTGGCCTGACGGCGCGCAATCGACTGAACAGCAGCGGCGACAATGAAAGCGGTTTTCTCGATCCCCTGCGGGAAGTCGTTGCTTCTGGTAAAACGCCTGCCGAAGTGTTGCTCGACAAATACCACGGCGATTGGGGCGGTGATTTGAGCCGCATTTATGACGAAATGAGCTTTTAGCCTCTGTTATTCGGCCTAAACTGTCACCACGAAGCCACAGGCCTGTTGTAAAACGCAACCCAAGTATAGCCCGTTATTGACCTATTTCTGCCGATAGTTACGGGGGTGCACATTGGTGGCTACAGCCGTGCCCCTTAACATTATCGACCATCAGGGAGGTCCATATGCGCCTTATCCGTCAACTCCTTCACACATCCACCGCAACCGCCACATTGGCCATCGCTTTTGCCGCCGCGACTCCCGCAGTTGCACAAGACGAAGCCGCCGAAGAAAATGGCCTGACCGAAATCGTCGTCACCGCCCAGCGCCGCGAAGAAAATCTGCAGGACATTCCAATTTCTGTCGACGTTGTGTCGGGCGATAAGCTTGAAGCGATAAACTCTGGCGGCGGCGATATCCGCGCTTTGGCCGGTCGCGTGCCCAGTCTGAACATCGAAAGCTCGTTCGGTCGCACCTTTCCACGCTTTTACATCCGCGGTCTAGGCAACACCGATTTCGATTTGAATGCGTCTCAACCCGTCAGTCTGGTGTATGACGATGTCGTTTTGGAAAATCCGATCCTGAAAGGCTTCCCGATCTTTGACGTTGAACGCGTCGAAGTGTTGCGCGGGCCGCAAGGCACGTTGTTTGGACGCAACACGCCCGCCGGCATCGTAAAGTTTGACAGCGTCCGTCCCGACAAGGCCGGTGCCAATTACGTTAAAGCAAGCATTGGTCGTTTCAGTTCAGCCAGCGTTGAAGGCGCTGTTGGCGGCAACATCACTGAAACCATTTCGGCGCGTGCGTCAGTTTCGGTGCAGGGCCGTGGCGATTGGGTCGACAATATTGACACCGCGACCGATAAAAAAGATTTGGAAAGCTACTCCGATGTTGCCGCTCGCTTGCAAGTGCAGTTTGCGCCCAGCGAGACGTTTAAGCTGCGCCTGACCGGCCAGTATCGCGATTTCGGCGGCACTGCCCGCGTGTTCCGCGCCAACCTGTTCCGCCCCGGAACTAATGATCTGCGCGGCGTGACAACCGCAACGTCAGAGTTTCGCCGCGATCAGGTGCGCGCTGACGGCATCAACTTTCAGGATCTGAAGCTCTATAGCCTTGGCGGCACAATCGAATGGGATTTGGGTCCGGTCACGCTGACGTCGGTCACAGCCTATTGGGACGGCAAATATAGCAGCCGTGGCGACATTGACGGCGGCGTTCCTGCTGGCCCCGGCTTCATTCCGTTTTCGGCCAACTCGCAAGACGATGTCCCGGCATTGGAACAGTTCACCCACGAAATGCGGATCGCGTCGAACAATGATGAAGGCCTGTCTTATCAGGCTGGCGTGTTCTATTTTGACGAAAGCCTGTCGATTGCGTCGTTTAACTATGGCACGCCAACCGGCCTGATCCCCAATGTGACCGCGCGGCAGCAGCAAGAGTCAAAGGCTTATGGCGTCTTCGGCAGCCTGACCTATCCGTTGACCGAGCAGCTCTCGCTGACTGCTGGCGTGCGTTACAACAACGATAAGCGTCGCCTCGACGTCACTCGCTCCGGTTTCTTTGGTGCGATCGGCACTGGCACTGCTAAGGTTAAGGACAACAACCTAACCTGGGATATCAGCGCCGCCTATGAAGCATCGGATGCGGTCAACCTTTATGCCCGTGTGGCAAAGGGTTATCGCGCACCATCGATTCAGGGTCGCGCGTTGTTCGTCTTCACCACAGTGCAAGATGCCATCAGCACCGCGAAATCCGAAACGATCATGTCGTACGAGGCGGGCATCAAAACGCAGCTGTCTAACAAGCTGCGTTTCAACCTGTCGGCATTCAAATATGATCTGAACAACGCGCAATTGACTGCCGTCGGTGGTACAAGCAACGCGGCGAAGCTGATCAATGTCGATAACGTCAAAGGCTATGGCTTTGAGGCCGAGCTAGAGGCGCGCCCGGTTGACCGCATGGTGCTAACCGCAGGGCTTAGCTATAACAGCGCAAAGATTGATGATCCGCTGGCTTTCATCACCGGTTGCGGTGGTGGTTGCACAGTGACCGATCCGGTTCGCCCATTAAGCCCCGGCATTTATTCGATCGATGGCAATCAGCTGCCACAGGCGCCAAAATGGTCGCTGAACTGGACTGCTGGTTATGGCGTCCCTGTTGCGGGCGGCGAAGTATATGCGTTTACCGACTGGGCCTATCGGTCAAAGGTCAACTTCTTCCTGTATACATCGAAGGAGTTTAACGACGATTCGATGCTCGAAGGCGGCCTGCGCCTCGGCTATCGTACGCCGAAATGGGATGTGGCCGGTTTCGTTCGCAACATCACCAACGATGTGTCCGCGGTTGGTGCCATCGATTTCAACAACCTGACTGGCTTCGTCAACGAACCCCGCATCTGGGGCTTGGAAGCCAGCGTTAAGTTTTAGGTATTCGCTGTCTGGTGGGTGCTTAGCGTCAATGCTAGGCACTCACCGACACAGGGTTGAAACCCCCAGATTCTATCCGCTAATCGAGTTTCAACACCAGCCGCGCACCGATAAAATCCATCCCCGGATTTTGGCTGCTCAACAATGTCGCATGGCTGATATGCACCCAGCTGATCTCAGCGGCCATTTTGTCCGACAACCTGGCGCCGACCGAAATTTCGGGTTCGAACAATATCCGCGAACCCAGATCGAGCCGTCGTCCGTCGGACAGACGGAAATCTTTGATCCTGTCATTGTGCAGAGCGAGCCCGATGCCAGGGCGGACATAAATCCTATCGCCGAATTTCCAGCTTAATCCTGCTGCAACAAAGCTGGTATCGCCGTTCAGGCTAACCTGACCGTGCAAATGCGCCTGCGGCTTACCCAGAAAGCGCAAGGCTTCGATCCGCTTGCTGCGGATGCCCAGCTGCAGGTCTGCGCCGCCTTCACCGGTTTCCAAGCTAAAGGGTGTATCGACCGTATGCTTGCTGGCACCGACATAGATTTCTTGCGCCTGTAATGGCGCGGCAAAGGTCATAGCGACTGCCGCCGAAACGAATGCGAGAAGTGTAACTTTCATGATAGCCCCCAAAACGATAAGGAGGGTTGATATCTTACAACCGCTTTCGGGTCGCTGAACGATTGTGTCCGTGACTTAACCCAAGCGCTAATTTCGCTGCGTTCACGCGATGTTCTCTTTCGCTTGCCGATTGCGGCAACCCAAGCTAGTCGTTGGACATGATTGCAAAGCTTTATGGCCGGATTGACGAAACGGGCGTTGACCATCTGGTAATCGACGTGGGCGGCGTCGGCTATCTGGTGCAGGCAAGCGCGCGGACGCTCGCAGCGCTCGGCAAGACCGATGATTTCGCCACGGTGTTCACCGAAATGCAGGTGTCGGAAAACGACCAGCGTCTGATCGGCTTTGCCACGCGAGAGGAGCGCGACTGGTTCCGTTTGTTAACCGGTGTGCAGGGCGTGGGCGGAAAGGTTGGGCTTGCCATTCTGTCGGCGATTGAGTCCGCCGATTTGGCGATGGCGATAAGCACCGGCGATGCCGCGATGGTGGCGCGCGCCAACGGCGTCGGCCCAAAATTGGCGAGCCGGATTGTGAATGAGTTAAAGGATAAGGTCGGCGCATTGGCGGGGCTTGGCGGTGGTGCAAGGCTGGCGGCGGTTGGCGGCGGTTCGGGCGGCCATGCGAGCGACGCGGTGTCGGCTCTGACCGGGCTTGGCTTCAAACCCGGCGAGGCGGGGAGTGCTGTGGCGCAGGCGGTTGAGGAATTGGGAACGGATGCAACATTGGATGCGCTGGTCAGGCTGGCGTTGAAGAGGGCCGCGCGGTGATGCGTATTCCCACGTGCCGCTGCGGCCAGCTGTCCGCCACCTGCTCCGGCGAACCTGTGCGCGTTTCGGTCTGCCATTGCTATGACTGCCAGAAACGGAGCGGTTCGGCGTTTGCGGTGCAGTCGCGATTTGCGGCGGATGCGGTAACGATCAACGGCGAGCATAAACTTTATATGCATACCGGCAATAGCGGCAACAAGGCCGATTTCCATTTTTGCCCGGTCTGTGGAGGCACGCTGTGGTATCACGCACTGCCCGATCGCGCGCTTTACGCAATCCCCGTCGGTGCGTTTGCAGACAAGGACTTTCCCACACCGCAATACGCGGTATACTTGGACCGCAAGCATGACTGGGTCGCAATCAGCGCAGAAGTGATCGAGTATCGTGACTAAAGAAGCCAGCCCATTTTCCGATCAGCCGTACAGGCGTAGAACATGGCTGCGACAGCGCTCGCCATTTTATGCGCTTGGGCTGGCTCCGAAAGGTCCTGATTGCGTGGCCAAACACGGCAGGCATGAGTGGTACAATGACGATTACTCCTACTCCGCCTGTTATCATTGTCAGGTTGTTGAAAAAGGCCAGCTGTGGAAAGTCGTGGGGCTGAATGACAGATAACCCCCACCTCACCCCCATGCGCAAGCCTGAGGACATCGACGCGGCCCTCCGCCCCAAAACCCTGTCCGAATTCATCGGGCAACAGGCGGCGCGGGAGAATTTGCGGGTGTTTATTGAGGCGGCGAAGTCTCGTGGGGATGCGCTGGACCATGTATTGTTTTTCGGCCCGCCCGGGCTTGGAAAGACTACGCTGGCGCAGATTGTGGCTAAGGAGATGGGGGTGGGTTTTCGCTCAACCTCTGGCCCTGTCATCGCAAAGTCGGGGGATCTGGCGGCGTTGCTGACCAATCTTGAGGACGGCGACGTTCTGTTTATCGACGAAATCCACCGGCTGAATCCAGTGGTCGAAGAAATCCTGTATCCCGCGATGGAGGACCGCGCGCTCGATATCATGATCGGCGAAGGGCCGTCGGCGCGCTCGGTGCGGATTGATTTGCCCGCGTTTACGCTTGTCGGCGCAACCACGCGGGCGGGGTTGTTGACCACGCCTTTGCGCGACCGCTTTGGCATTCCGGTGCGGCTGAATTTCTATACGCATGATGAGCTGGAGCTGGTCGTCACCCGCGCTGCACGGCTGCTTGATCTGGGCATCGCGCCCGATGGTGCGCGCGAGATTGCCAAGCGCGCGCGAGGTACGCCGCGCATTGCCGGGCGGTTGCTGCGCCGCGTGCGTGACTTTGCCAATGTTGCGGGGGAAACGACTGTCACCGCCAAAATCGCCGATAGCGCGCTGAACCGGTTGGAGGTTGATCATCTGGGGCTTGATGCGATGGACAGGCGGTATCTGACGATGATTGCCGATATTTATCGCGGCGGGCCGGTGGGCGTCGAGGCGCTTGCAGCGGGACTTTCCGAGCCGCGTGACACCATCGAAGATGTAGTCGAACCGTTCCTGCTGCAACTCGGCCTGATCGCGCGGACGGCACGCGGGCGGGCGCTGAACCCGCCGGGGTGGAAACATCTGGGGCTTAATCCGCCTGCGGGTGAGCAAGACGGATTATTCGACCAAGCTAAATAGCCCCTCAACCGGCACCCCCAACGCCTGCGCTAGTTTTAGCGCAAGTACGGTGGATGGCACGAACACCCCATTTTCGACGGTGTTGATTGTCTTGCGACTTACCCCGACGCGCTCCGCCAGTTCCGCCTGTGTCCAGCCCGCTGCCGCGCGTGCTTCGCGCAGGCGGTTTTCCAGTCTATCAGCCATGACCGAGTGATCGCTGCTCCAATATCCCAAAGCGGATGATTGACGCCCCAACCGCCGCCGATAGCAGCAGCCTGATGACTTCGCGAGCCGATATAGGTTCATAAAAGGTTATGACATAGAGCGCGAACGCCGATAATACCGTGGCCCAAAATCCCGCCACCATACCGCGTCTGCGATTATCAATTGTGCTTTCGTCGTTCATCAAAGAACGCACATTTTTGCCGCGCAACAGTCCGCCTCCCGCACCTAGTAGAAACAGCAAAGCCGCTGCCCACACAATCCAAGCCGCTAGCTTAAAGGTCTGCGGACGGCTGTCCGGGAAATCAACACCCAGACTGCTCGCCATCGTGGCCAAGAAAAATATACCAGAAATAATACAAACCCGCGCGCGGCGCTTTGTCAGTTTTTCGGCCAAAGCCATGTCATCTGATGCCATTTTCTATTCCCCTCAAAGTAACCTTAGGGTTACGCATGTAACCTTGGGGTTACTTCGAATCAAGCGCTATTGAGAATCGCTTTAGGGGCAGTGCGATTCCTTGGTGCGACGAAACGAGTAGAGGACAGCCAACGCCCCTTCCCGCAACGGTTTTCTGGGGTTAAGCACTATTCCAATGCTTCGACCGCAACCCTATCAAGGCCATTTCGACGGCTCCAACCACCAGTTCGCGGTGCGGGTCTATTTTGAAGACACCGATTTTTCCGGCGTCGTCTATCACGCCCGCTACCTGCATTTTATGGAGCGGGCGCGCTCAGACATGCTGGCGCGGATGGGGATTGATCAGCGCGGGGCGCATCACGCGGGCAATGGTGCTTATGCCGTTATCGAATTGGATATAAAATTCCGAAAGCCTGCGCATTTTGATGATGCTTTGCTGGTGACCAGTATTGTCACTGCCGTGCGCGGTGCCAGTTGCGATATTCATCAGACAGTCAGCCGCGATGGTGAAACGCTGGTAACGGCCCAAGTAAAGGCGGCGTTTGTTGCCCCCAATGGTCGGCCAGCGCGCCAACCGGCGGAATGGGTTGCGGCGTTTCGTTCGGTGATTCATAACGGCGCAGACACGTAGAGAGCAAGGATGACTATGGACCTGTTGATTTTGAGCCAGGCTGGCGGCCTTTCGGTGGTCCAATTGTTCCTGGATGCCGACTGGGTGGTGAAGCTTGTCATCATCGGTCTGGTGCTGGCGAGCATCTGGTCGTGGACGATCATCGTTAGCTTTCTGTTCCGGATCAGCAAGATTAATGACGAAACAACGAAATTCGAAGCGGATTTCTGGAAGTCGGGCGACATTGACGGTTTTCACAATGAACGCGGCAAGATCGAGCTGCCCGTAGCGCGGGTGTTTGCGGCGGGGGTTGCGGAATGGCGGCGTTCGACCAATGGCAAAAGTATCGACCGTGCAGGAACGCGTGAACGGCTGGCGACGGCGATGGACGCAACGATTGCGGCGGAAAGCGATAAGCTTGCCAACCGGTTGAACTTTTTGGCGACCACAGGGTCTGTCGCGCCGTTTGTCGGCCTATTCGGCACCGTCTGGGGGATTATGAACAGCTTTGTGGCGATTGGCTTGGAGCAGAATACCAGCCTTGCGGTCGTCGCCCCCGGCATTGCCGAGGCGCTGTTTGCCACTGCCATTGGCCTGTTCGCCGCGATCCCCGCAGTGATCGCCTATAACCGTTTTTCGCACCGGCTAAACCAATATGAGGCGCGGCTGGGCCGTTTTGCCGATGGTTTCCATGGCACGTTGAGCCGCGAGTTGGAGCGGGAGGCTTAGAGCGGATGGCCATGAACCTTCCCTCCAGTTCTGGCGGTCGTCGTTCGCGGCGCGGGAACCGGCGTGCGCCAATGGCGGAGATCAACGTTACGCCCTTGGTCGATGTGATGTTGGTGCTGCTGATTATCTTCATGGTTACTGCGCCTTTGCTGGTATCTGGCGTGCCGGTAGACTTGCCCAAAAGCCGTGCCAAACAGATTGAACTGCCAGAGGCTCCACTCGACGTTACGGTCGATACAGAGGGGCAAGTGTTCATCGATGGCGATGCAGTTCGCCCCGGTAAGCTTGCGGCCAAGCTGGAGGCGATTGCCGCAGAACAGACGCCCGATAACCCCCGCAAAATCATGCTGCGCGGCGATACCAATGTCGATTACGGCAGCATGATGAAGGTGATGGGCGAATTGAACCGCGCCGGCCTTAATTCGGTGAATATGGTCACGCAGGGTGCTGCGACGCAAGATCCAGCCAGTGTCGGTTCAGCTGCGGATGAGTAATCCCTTTGCCATGGACCAATCTGAAAAAGTCGGTCTAGGCACCGCTGTTGGCGGGCATGCGTTTTTGCTCGCACTCCTGGTGTTCGGGCTTTGGAAAGCTGCGGTTCCCATGGGCTCTGACGGCGGTGGTAGTGGTGATGGCATCGCGGTTGAGATTGTGACCGAGGGCGCGGCAGCTGCGCCCGATCCTGCGCCATCAGTATTAGAGGAAATCGAAGAAATTCCGGTTCCTATTGACGAAACGGTGGTCGATCCAGAACCGATTTTGCAACCGGTGCAAAAATCGCAACCAAAGCCGGATGAACTGGTGAAGCCGAAAATAAAATCACAACCCAAGCCGGTTCAAAAGACAGTGAAGACCGGAACGGGTCGTGGCGGCGGTAAATCGGACTTTGAAAAAGAGATGGAGAAAAAGCTGGGTGGGATCGGCGGGGGTGGCGCCGGAAACGCGACCCAAAAGGGAAAGGGTGAAGGCATAGGAAAAGGTGAATCGATCAAAACCGCCGGGCAAATTTCTAAGGAAGTAAATGCCATTCTCGGCCCCAAAATCCTGCGCTACATTCGCCAGTGCGCACCAAGCGGCGTCGATGTGAACCGGATTATCACCACCGTGACGATCAATCTTTCCACCAGCGGCGGTGTTAGTAGCCTCACCGGTGTGTCTCAGCGCGGAATTACTGACAACAACCGCCCACAGGCGCAACCGATGGAACGCTGCGTCACTGGCGCGATCCGCAAGGCTGCACCCTTTACCGAACTCAATGCCAAGGACTATGATGGCTGGAAAACCCATCGTATGTCGTTTCAGCCCAATTAGGAGCTTGTAATGCTACACAAGATATTGATATCGCTGTTATTATCTGGCGTAGTGGCCAGTGCCGCCGTTGCCCAAACCGCTCCGGCACCTGCCCCCCAACCGGGCGGAGATGATGTCGACGAAGTGGTCCGTTTTGACGTTGCTGATGTGCGTAAGGTCGCCGTCCCCGCATTCGTCTCACCAACCTCTGCGGAAACAGCGGCCGGTAACACTAGCGCATTGGCACGGCAGATTGCCGAGGTTATCGCCTCGGACCTTCGCGGATCGGGCCTGTTTGAACCCATTGGGCCATCGGGGTTGCGCGCGATCTCGCTGGGTGAGGTTACCGCGCCGCAATATGATTATTGGCAGGGTCGCAATGCGGATCAGCTGATTGAGGGTTTTATTAAGGCGGGCGCTGACGGCAATTTGACTGTTGGCTGCTACCTTTACGACCTTGGCACCACGCAAGAAGTGACGCGGCTCGGCTTTGTTGTTCCACCGCGCGAATGGCGGCGGGCGGCGCATAAATGTGCCGATGCGATTTATTCGAAACTGACCGGCGAGCTGCCATTCTTTGACAGCCGCATCGCCTATATTGCCGAGACTGGGCCAAAGGGGAAACGCGTCAAACGGCTGGCGATCATGGATTCGGATGGTGCCAACCACCGCTTCATCACCAACGGCCAAGCCACCGCGCTGACGCCCCGTTTTTCGCCCAACTACAAATCGATCTTGTATCTAAGCTATCAGGACGGAAATCCGCGTATCTATGTTTATGATGTTGATAGCGGGCGGCAGCGGCTGATTACCGCGTCGAAAAACCCCACATTCGCACCGCGCTGGTCGCCCGATGGAAAGACGATCCTGTATTCGATGGCGGTCGGTGGCAATACCGATGTCTATAAAATTGCGGTTGAGGGCGGCACGCCAGTACGCCTGACGACAGCGCCCGGCATCGATGTCGGCGGCAGCTTCTCGCCAGATGGCAAGCAGGTTGTGTTTGAAAGCGACCGTGGCGGCAACCAGCAGGTTTATGTAATGTCTGCCGATGGCGGCAATCAAAAACGGGTCAGCTTTGGCGCTGGCCGCCATGCTACGCCCGAATGGAGCCCGCGCGGTGACTTGATCGCGTTCACCCGCATTGCAGGCGATTTCCGCGTTGGGGTGATGAGCCCCGATGGATCGGGCGAACGGATGTTGACCGACAGCTGGCAGGATGAGGCCCCTACATGGGCGCCCAATGGCCGTGTCATCCAGTTCTTTCGCACAGAGAAGAACAGTGGTAAAACAGGCATCTGGCAAGTCGATCTAACCGGTCGGAATGAGCGCAAGCTGCCGACGCCGGTGGATGGATCGGACCCTGCATGGGGACCAGTGCTGCCGTAAGGGTTATGTTTCGCGGGGCGAAGTGAAGGAGAAGACGATGAAAAAGACTATGAAAACACTCGCTTTGGTGCTGCTGGCGACCACAGCACTTGCCGCTTGCGGTAAGAAAAAGATTAACGACATTCCGCCGCAAGCCGACAACACCGATTATGGCACGCCTCAGGACAATAGTGGCGGCGCAGGGCAAATCATGCCCGGCAGTCAGGAAGATTTCCTTGCCGCTGTCGGCATGGACGGCGACCGCATCTTTTTTGACACTGACCGGTTTAATGTCGATACCGCCGATCAGGCGACGTTGCAGTCACAAGCGCAATGGCTTGCCCGCTATCCAAACAAGCGGATCGTGATTGAGGGCCATTGCGACGAGCGCGGCACGCGTGACTACAACCTCGCACTCGGTGAGCGCCGCGCAAATGCTGCAAAAAACTACCTAGCGTCATTGGGGGTTGACGCATCGCGCATTCAGACCGTCAGCCACGGCAAAGAACGCCCCGCTGCCGAGGGTTCAAGCGAGCAAGCCTGGGCGATCAACCGTCGTGCGGTAACGATTACGGTGCTTTAGGGTCTTTGCGATAAGGGACAAAGTCGCCGAGAACGCAGAACGGGCCGGGGATGCCGCCGATGCGGTCAACGAGCTTGATAATGTCGCCGCGGCATTGCTGGCTGCCGAATTGTTCGGTGACCATGATGTCGCGGTCGCTGGCAAGGCCCCGGCAGGCCGATCTCAGCCGGTTTTGATAGACTAGCTTGCCGGAGACCTTGTAAAGTAAAAGATCGTCGCTGACGCGGATGACGTTGGAATATCGAGAGTTGAAAATACAGCTAACAGGTTCCCCTGCAACTTTTCCGCCGATTTGTTTTTCCAACAATTTTGATTGCTCATCACTTAACGCAATTGGCGTGGACTTAGTATCGGACATTGAGCAACCGGTAAGCATGATATTGGCACTCACCCCTAGGGTAACAAAGACGTTTCGCATCATAAATCTCCTATTCCCCCGGCTCGACAATAGCTGAAAAGCGGGTATCTGCAAAGGACGCAGAGTGTTGGGAGAAAAGACTGATGGCTTGGCCAGATTTGCAATGGGACGGGGAACGCACGGGACCGCTGAAAGGCGTAAAAATTGTCGACATGTCATCGGTTGTTTTGGGGCCGTTTGCGACCGTACAATTGGCCGATTTGGGTGCGGAGGTTATCAAGGTCGAAAATGGGACCAGCGCATCTGGCGGCGACATGATGCGCCGGGCAGGGGCGTCTCCTACTAAGGATATCGGTCCAATCTATGCGTCGCTGAACCGGAATAAAAAGGCCATTAATCTGAATGGTGCGGATGCCCAGGATCGCACAATGCTGCTAGCATTACTCTCTGGCGCGGATGTCTTCATCCACAATGTCCGCATGGCGGGAATGAAGCGGCTGGGCCTTGATTATGAAGCGGTAAAGGTGGTCAACCCCGATATCATCTACGTCCATTGCGCGGGCTATGGCTCCGACGGCCCCTACGCGAAATTGCAGGCCTTCGATGACTTGATTCAAGCCGCATCCGGCTTTGCTGCCTTATCGGAAATGCGTGACGGTGGACGGCCTCAATATGCGCCGACTTTAGTTGCTGACAAGGTCAGTGGGCTGTTCGCGGCCAATGCCGTGATGGCTGCAATCATAGCGCGGCAAAATGGCGCAGGCGGGCAATTTGTGGAAGTGCCGATGCTCGAATGCTTCACATGGTTCAACATGGTCGAGAACATGTGGGGCGAAACCTTTATCCCCGCGCTGGGCAAATTGGGCTATAGCCGATCCATCAACCCGCGACGCAGGCCCTATCCAACCGCCGACGGTTATATCGCAGTCGTCCCCTATAATGATGCACAATGGGAACGGTTTTTTGAACTCGCTGGCCGCCCCGGCGTGTTTGAAGACCCCCGTTTTTCAACCTATGAAGAACGCACGAAACATACCGGCGATCTTTACGCGATTATTGAAGAGCTGATGGCATCGCATAGCACTGACGAATGGCTGATTTTGCTGGCGGAAAACAGCATCCCCGCAATGCGCTATAACCGGATGGCTGACGTGCTCACCGACCCGCACCTGACCGCTGTGAACTTCTTTGAAGAACGGCAGGCTAAGGCGGGTTACGCCTATCGCTCTATGCGCCACCCGGTGAAATATTCGGCCACGCCTGCATCCCATTTTGCCGATCCGCCATCGGTTGATGCCGATGGTGACGAAATCCGGCGGCAACTCGGCTAATCGGTCAGCAACCCGCGCATAATCAACTCGACGCTATGTTCGCGATAGGCGTCGCGCATTTCGACGCTAAGGTCGTTTTGATCATAGCAATGTTTCAGCACTTGCCGCGCGGAGAAGAACCGATCAGCCGCACCGGTGACGGTGAAATAAAACAGTTGAGGGTCAACATCGCGGAACTTCCCCGCCTTTACGCCATCGGCGATCAGTTGCTCATAAGCGCGCGAGATTGGACGCAAATAGCGCTCAGCAATACGACTAGCCTCGACCGGAGCACTGTCGCGGATCAGCCGCATCAGCAGTCGGTTGAGATAGGGATAGGCGTAATAGGTGTTAATCGCTGCGCCAATATGCCGCTTCAATTTTTCCTCTGGCGGCATATCCTTTGCGACCAGTGCGTTCAACTCGTTGACAATCTTACCCATGTCACGGTCAAGCAACGCGTGCATCAGACCGTTTTTGTTGCCGAAATAATATTTGACCAAAGCACTGTTCAATCCGGCACGCAAAGATAGCTCGGACAACGACAAGTCCATCGTATCGCCGTCGCGCATAATCTGGCTAGCGGCTTCCAGCAATTGTTCACGCGCGCCGCCTTGTTCGCTGGCATCACTGACGATTTTAGGACCGTTTGTAGCCACGGCTTTTCTCCCCCCGGGAATTGTACTCTATCAGCTATATACCTGTTCTTCCCACCAAGGAAAGAAATCTGGCATGTCTGCTGAAACGGTATCGGGATAATGCGGTGAGCGCTTTTCCAGAAAGCTTGATATGCCCTCTTTCGCATCGCCCGAACGCGACCGGCGATAGATAGCGCGGCTGTCTATTTTGTGAGCATCCATGGGGTGTGGCATCGCCGAGTTGCGCCACAGCATATGGCGGGTCAGCGCGATGGATACAGGTGCTGTGTTGTCGGCAATCTCCCGCGCCAATTTGCGCGCCTCGGTCAGCAATTCGCCCGCCGGATGGATGGAACGTATCAAGCCGCCTTTTAACGCTTCCTCCGCGCCGAAAACGCGGCCGGTGTAGCACCATTCGAGTGCCTGTTGCGGTCCGACTAGGCGAGGGAGAAACCAGCTGGACGCAGCCTCTGGCACAATCCCGCGCCGGGCAAAAACAAAGCCAAACCGGGCGGTATCGCTGGCGAGGCGGATGTCCATAGCGAGTTGCATGGTCACGCCAATGCCAACCGCCGCGCCGTTCACAGCGGCAATCACTGGCTTTTTGCATTCATAAATCCGCAGCGTCAGCAGACCGCCGCCATCGCGGACATTGCCATCGGAAAGGCTGTCAACCGTTTCGCCGCTGGCAAAAACGCGTCCGCCTTCGCCGGGTGTCAGGTCGGCTCCGGCACAAAAGGCGCGGTCGCCTTGGCCGGTAACGATCACGGCGCGGACATTATCATCGGCGTCAATCGCATCGAACGCCGCGATCATCTCATTCATCATGACATGCGTGAATGCATTCATCTTGTCCGGACGGTGGAGCGTGATGGTGGCGATGTTTTCTTCGACGTCATAGAGAATCTGGGTAAATTCGCTCATATGTTCCTCCTATCCCTCAACCCTTTAGGGGAGAGGCAGTGAGACTTTGCGCTGTTTGGCGCTTAGTCGCAGCGGAAGAGGGGCTTTCCCTTACTCGCCCTCTCCCAACCCTCTCCCCTGAAGGGGAGAGAGCTAAGATAACTCACCGTGGAGCCATGCGGATCGCGCCGTCAAGACGAACATCTTCGCCGTTGAAATAGCTGTTTTCGATCATGGTCAGCGCCAACCCTGCATATTCCTCTGGCTTGCCCAAACGTTTAGGGAAGGGCACCGATGCCGCGAGCGCGTCTTTGACCGCTTGGGGTGCGCCCAGCATCAACGGAGTTTCAAAAATGCCAGGCAAGATCGTGTTAACGCGGATGCCTTCGCTCATCAAATCGCGGGCGATGGGCAAAGTCATGCCGATCACGCCAGCCTTTGATGCCGAATAAGCAACCTGGCCCATTTGACCGTCTTCGCCGGCAACCGACGCTGTGTTAACGATTGCGCCGCGCTCGCCGTCTTCGTTCTGCGGATCAAGTGTCATCATGCCCGCCGCCGACATCGCGATGCAGCGGAATGTGCCGACCAGGTTGATCTGGATCAGCCAATCAAATGCCGACGCCGGATAATGCTTGATGCTGCCGTCAGTTTTCGACCGGCTGGCGGTTTTCATTGCTGCACCAGTGCCAGCGCAATTAACGAGGATGCGTTCTTGGCCATTGGCGGCGCGCGCCTTTTCAAAGCCAGCGGCAACGCTTTCGTCCGATGTGACGTTTACTTCGCAAAAAACACCACCAATTTCTGCGGCGACGGCTTCGCCCTTGTCTTTTTGCAGATCGAAAATGGCAACTTTGACGCCCTTGGCGGCGAGCGCGCGGGCAGTGGCTGCGCCTAGGCCCGATGCTCCGCCTGTGATGACGGCGGAAACGGAGGAATCGAGAATCATGTTAGTTCCTTAGATTGTGCAGGGAGATTAAAGGCGTTCGATGATTGTGACGTTGGCCTGACCGCCGCCTTCGCACATCGTTTGCAGACCGTATTTTCCGCCCTTGGCATCAAGCACACCGAGCAAAGTTGCCATCAACTTGGTGCCCGAAGCGCCGAGTGGGTGGCCAAGCGCAATCGCGCCGCCATGGACGTTCAGGCGATCATGCGATCCGCCCAAGTACTGCATCCACGCCAGTGGCACCGGTGCAAACGCTTCGTTGACTTCATAGGCATCGATGTCGTTGATGCTCATCCCCGCTTTTTTTAGCGCCTTTTCAGTCGCAAACAGCGGCTCTTCCAACATGATGACGGGGTCGCCAGCAGTCACCGAGATATGATGGATACGCGCGCGCGGGGTAAGGCCATGGTCTTTCAATGCCTGTTCGGACACAATAAGGACCGCCGATGCGCCATCGCAGATTTGCGAGGCCGATGCGGCAGTCACAGCGCCACCTTCTTGCAACAACTTTACAGCGGCGATGCCCTCTAGCGTTGCGTCAAAACGAATGCCTTCGTCAATCGCGTGCATCATTTTGCCTTCGGGCGTGTCGATTTCAACAGGCACGATTTCATTCTTGAAATAGCCTGCTTCGGTTGCGGCCTTGGCGCGCAGATGGCTTTCATAAGCAAAGGCATCAAGGTCAGCTTTGGTAAAGCCGTATTTTTGGACGATCATTTCGGCACCAACGAACTGGCTGAACATGATGCCGGGATATTTTTCCTCAAGCCGCGGCGATTTGTAATTGCCAAGGCCCTCTTTCATATACAGCATAGCGGTCGACCCCATCGGTACGCGCGTCATACTTTCGATACCGCTAGCAAGGACAATGTCCTGCGTGCCAGACATCACCGCTTGCGCTGCAAACATCATGGCCTGTTGTGATGATCCGCACTGGCGGTCGATCGTTACAGCGGGAATGCTATCGGGAAGTTTCGAGGCAAGCACGGCGTTACGGCCGATATCCATCGTTTGCTGGCCGCCCTGCATCACGCAACCGGTGATGACATCGTCGATCGCTTTGGTATCGAAATTGCTACGGTCGGCGATGGCGTCGAACACCGCCGCACCGAGGTCGACCGGGTGAATGCCAGCAAGTTTGCCGCCGCGCTTGCCGCCTGCGGTACGAACTGCATCGACGATATAGGCTGTGGCCATGAAATAGACTCCTTGGTAATTGATTTAATCAAGCGATTAAACGGAGTCTGTGCAGGGGTCAATGGCTATAGCCGATATGGCTTTGGTTGTTTGTGGTTCAGCCTTTTAACGCGGCAATCGCAGCTTTTGTGCACTGCAAGTAATTTCCGCGACGAAACCGGTAAGTACCGATGAAGTGCACAAAGCCTGGGTCACTAGGCAGGGGTTCGTCCCAATGGTTGACGTAGCGGTCATACGGCAATTGCAACGGGTCGGGATCATTCGCAATGACGAAATTGGAAGCAACTTGCTCGCTGCCCCATTGCCGCCAAGCGGAGCCTAAACATTCGTCCATCGCAATAGAAAATTCGGATACGAGCGAACGCCCCGCGTCGCTGCGTGCGAAACCCGCAAAGCCGGCACAACCCCGAATATAGCGGACATGGCCCGCGTTAGGCAGCGTAGCCATCGCGGTTTCGGCATAGGCCTGCACATGGTCGGTCATTGGGCCGTCGGCATGAAAGATCGACGCAATCTCGCGCACCGATCGAAACCCACATTGCGCCTCCGCAAGTCCACCTGCGAGCGTAAAGCTGCGGTTCGCTTCGATCGCAGCTAGAACTTCGGGAATAGCTCCGGTTGTCACGGTGTCTGAGTCCAGCTGAATTACATAGGCATCGCACCGGCGGTCGAGAATCGCGATCAGTCGTTCCCAGCAATTGTCTCGAGGGCAGGGTGTGGGGTCGATATCGGACTTTTCGAGGATGACCGGATTGTCGCAATGGTGGACCAAAACAGCCCGGTCCGCTGCAGTGAGCGTTCCATCGTTCAACAAGACAATTCGCCCACGCCGCAAGTGCAAATGCAACGACTTTACCGCCACCAAATACGGGATCAAAACAGCCGTCCCGATCATCGAAAACAGGATCACTTTATCGTCCGCACCAACGATTGGGGCAGTATCCAATATGCCCTGCGCCGCACGCTCGTGCGACCAGCTTCCGGCCTTTCTGGCAAGCGCTGTGAGAAATTCGTTGGGACTCAACCATTCCTCCGTGGGAAAAGAATTGCAATTTCTTCCATTGCCTTAGGTCGAAGCCATTTCCACTTGATTAACAGGATGCGGTTTTACGCGGGCTGCCACTAAAGATCCGGCGACAATCAACGCGGTTCCGGCCACCGTCCAAACCGTTACGGGTTCTGTAAAAAACAGCCAACCGAACAGCGCGGCCCAGACGAAGGCGGTGTATTCGACGGGGATCAAAATCTGGGCCTCTGCCCGCGCATAGGCCCAGCTGAGCAACAATAGCGCGATGATGGCCAAAGCTGCGGCGGCCGTCAGCATCGGAAGCTTAACGAGCGCGATCGGCATCAGCAGCCAAGGTCCAGCCACCATCAATGTCGCAGATACGAGCAGATTCTGGAAAAAAGCGATTTCAATCGGCCCAGCGACTTGTGCCTGTTGCCGCGCAAGCACCAGATTATAGGCATAGATCACTGCTGAGAACAGCACACCAGCAACGCCCCACAAAGCACTCTCGTCATATTCGCCGCTGAATTTGCCAACAAGGATGATCGCCACCCCTCCAAGACCTGCGATCGATGCCAGAATCGCCTCACGCCCAATCTTTTCACCCAATAGGATTGCTGCCAGAAAGAGCGCAATCACAGGTGCAATAAACGAAAGGCCAATAGCCTCTGCTAGCGGTAATCGCGCGAGCGCCCAAAAAAAGCTGATTGCCATTACAGCGACAACGATGCTGCGCCAGGCATGAAGCCTCAGCACGTAGCTCGTCGGCCAGCTTTGCCTTGTGCCGACGAACAGTGCTCCGGTTAACACCGAGCCGATCATATTGCGCCAGACGACAGCATTAAACGCACCAAGGGCAATCACTAGGTCCTTCATTGCGGCGTCCATCAGCGAAAAAAAGCCAATGCCAGCAGCCGCAACGGAGAAGGCAATTGCCGGGCTAGTCGTGCGTTTCATAAGCTGGGCTTAAGGCGCTTGCGTCGAGCTGTCACCATGGCAAATCATTACGCTGACGAAGCGTGACTTGCCCCAAGCCATCGCCTTCGGTAAGACGCCACAGCAACATGGCCTCTACCCCTTTCCCTTGGATCGACGCGCTGATCATATTGGCGCTCATTGCTTTGAACGGCGTGTTCGCGATGTCCGAACTCGCGATTGTATCGGCGCGTTCGGCGCGTTTGCAGGCGATGGCAGAGGGGGGCAGCAACGGCGCGGCTGCAGCGTTAAGGCTGGCACGCGACCCCGGCAAGTTTCTCTCCACCGTGCAAATTGGCATCACCTTAATCGGCATTATCGCCGGGGCCTATTCGGGGGCCAGCCTTGGCGGCCCGACGGGCGAGCGGCTGGCGATGGTAGGCGTCGACGCTGATTGGGCACCGACGATCGGGTTCAGCGTCGTCATCGGCATTACGACCTATGCCTCGTTGGTTATCGGCGAACTTGTCCCCAAACAATTTGCGTTGATCGCGCCAGAGCGGATCGCTGCGATCATGGCCCGTCCGATGGAGTGGATGGCTTGGATATCGGCCCCTGTCGTGTGGCTGCTGGACCGATCAAGCGCGCTGATCTTTCGCCTTCTTGGGTTGAAACGCGACAATCGCGATGCGTTGACGGCGGAGGAATTGCGCGTGGTTTTTGCTGAGGCCACGCATGCCGGGATTATCGAAGAGCATGAGCATAAAGTGATCGCGGGCGTTGTCCGCCTTGCCGACCGACCTGTGCGTGAAGTGATGACGCCGCGCACAGCGGTTGACTGGATCGCGGTTGACGCGTCTGCCGACGAAGTGCGCGACCGGTTGCTGCATTCGTTGCACACAAGGTTACCGGTGATGGGCGGCTCGGTGGACGAGGTTTTGGGCATCGTTCAGTCGCGCGATATTGTCGCGGCGCAACTTGCTGGTAAGCCCATTGATTTGCAAACCCTGCTGCGCAAAGCAGAGATCGTGCCCGACCAATTGGATGCGATGGATGCGCTAGAGATTTTGCGCTCTGCCGATGTGCCGATGCTGCTCGTTCATGACGAATATGGGCATTTTGAAGGGATAGTCACGCCCAATGATTTGCTCGCTGCGATTGCTGGCGAATTTGCCTCGGATCAGGAACAAGGAAGCGCCGCAAATATAGTAGCGCTTGATGATGGTTCAATGCTGATCGATGGCGGTATGTCGGCCGATGCCATGGCCGAGGCGCTGGATATTGATCTGCCCGATGATCGTGACTTTGCAACCGCTGCTGGATTTGTGCTGCATATCCTCAGGCGTTTACCCAGCGAAGGTGATAGCTTCACCGAGGATAATTGGCATTTTCAGATCGTCGACATGGACGGGCGAAAGATCGACAAGCTGCGCGTGATGCGGGCTGGTCGAGACTAGGCCTTTAAAGGGGGGCGAAAACGCCTTGCTCTCCGTCCCTTTCATTTGCTCATTCAGCATGTTGATTTCGGCAAGCGGCTAGTAACCTTTATTTGATTTCGCTCCCTAGCGAACCATATTTCTTTTCAAAACCTTTGACATCGCCTGCGACCAGAAGCTTCGCCTGGTCGACCCAATTGTCGCGGCTGATCCGGCCAGCGAAGGTTCCAAGGCGCGAATCGATTTCCCGGACGTCTGCAGCGGACCAATTGGCGACCTGCTCAAAGCTGGTGACGCCGAGTGATTTGAGCAGAGCGTTTAGCTTTGGACCAACGCCTTTCAGTAATTCCAGATTGTCGGGAATGACGATCTCTGGCGCAGCTTTCGGTTTTGCAGCGGCCTTGGGTTTAGCGACTGGAGCAACCTTCGCTTTGGCCGGCGCTGCTGCCTTTGGCTTTGCTATAGGCGCTACGTTTACCTTTGGCGCCTCGGCTTTAGCCTTGGGCGCTGCCAACTTGGGTGCAGCGGCCTTTTTGACTGGAGCAGCCTTTGCTTTCGGCGCAGCTACGGCGACTGCTTTTGGAGGCGCAGCGGCTTTGACTTTGGACGCAGCAGCCGCTTTGGCTTTCGGCGCAGCTTTTGCTGGAGCTTTGGCAGCAACCTTGGCTTTGGGTGGGGCCTTCGCCGTTTTCATCAACGTTACCGGCTCGGTGGCCGCAGGCATTGATTTTGCCAGATCGGACACCGATTTCGGCGCAGACGGTGCAATTTTCGGTGGCTGGATGTCTGCTTCAATCCGGTGACGCGCCCATACCCAATAGGCTGTCACAACGCCGATAATCAATGCGATCAGAAAAGCGAACCAGTTGGCTGCGATCAGTTCGAACATCTGTAATCTCCCCTAAAAATATGTTGAGCGATCAGGCGGTGCGCCCGTTGCCACCCCAGATAAGATAGCCAAGGCCAAGGCCGACGGCGAAAAATGCGAGCAGCAGCAACAATGTTTCAAACCATAAAGCCATATCAATTGCCTCCTTCAGAAGCCGCTGCAGCGGCGGCGATGGCGAAAACGGTGCGGCGGTTTTTGGCATTGGCCGCAGCGCTTCGGATGTTTTCCAGCGGTTGCGACGAACCATAGCCTTTGGCTGTCAGCCGTTCAGCTGGAACGCCCTTGGCAACCATTGCGGCAACAACGCGTTCTGCGCGGTCCTGAGACAAGGTCTGGTTGGTTTCTGGTGCCCCGGACAAGTCAGTATGGCCTTGTACCTCTACAACCATGCCGGCGCAGGGTTTCAAGGCGGCGACGACTTCGTCCAATACTGTGTTGTTTTCCGCAAGATACGCGCTGCCCGATTGGAAGTTGATCGTTTTGCCAGCCATTACCTTGTTAATATCCTGCTGACAGGCGGCAATTGCTGCTGTGCTTGCGGGCGCTTCGACCTTGGTGGGTGCCACATCTACTTTTGCAGCGACCGGATCTGTATCCCAGCGCGCATCGGCAACGCCGGGAATGGCTCTCATCTTGGTGATAATATCGGCCTTTTCGGCGTCAGTCTTGTCGCCAGATAAGATAATGACCCGCTTTAATTGCGGTGTGCGTTCTACCACGGCGGTAACGCCCGATATGGTGCTTGACGTCAGCGCCGCTTGCGCTTTGGCCTCAAGTCCAGCGACAAACTTTACGCCGCCATCCATCGCGCTATGCGACCCCCATGCGAGCAGCGCGGTCAGTGCAGCGCCGATCAGGATCTTGCTTCCTGCTTCCATACTATGTCTCCCCAGATCGCCTGAAGCGATTCTTAACCGGCCTTTTGTGTAGCGGCTAGCGTTGGAGAGTCCAGCGACCCCTTAGCAAAAAACGCAATCGAATGCGGAAGCTGTCCTATTTTGAGCGCTGTTCCCGCCCAACCTCGCGCCAGCCAATGTCGCTTCGGCAAAAGCCCGTGGCGAAGTCGACCGCTTCAACGGCCACATAGGCGTTGCTCTGTGCCTCGCTCGCATTTGCGCCCAGCGCCGTAACGTTTAGCACGCGTCCGCCATTGGCGATCAATTGGTCGTTGTTGACTGCAGTTCCTGCATGGAAAACTTTAGCGTCGCCGACATCACCAATCGATATCGATCCGCCTTTTTGCGGAGTTCCCGGATAACCAATGGCCGCCATCACGACAGTCAACGCAGTTCGATTGGAAAAGACCGGCTTAGGCGCTTGCGATAATGTGCCGTTCGCGGTCGCCAGCATTAATTGTACCAGATCGCCTTGATAGCGCAGCATAAGCACTTGGCATTCCGGGTCACCAAAGCGGGCGTTGTATTCGATCAGCTTTGGCCCTTGGTCGGTTAGCATCAGCCCGGCGAAGAGCACGCCAGAATAAGGTGTGCCCCGTGCCGCCAAGGCCTTTACTGTCGGATGGATAATCCGCTCCATAACTTCGGCTTCCAGGGCGGCGGTCAGAACTGGTGCTGGAGAGTAAGCCCCCATGCCGCCGGTGTTAGGACCAGTGTCGCCGTCGCCGACGCGCTTGTGATCCTGTGCCGAACCAAAGGCCATGACGCTGCTGCCGTCAGTTAGTGCAAAGAAGCTCACTTCCTCGCCGATCATAAACTCTTCGATCACAACGCTGGCCCCGGCGTTGCCAAAACCGCCGCCGAACATGTCTTCCAGAGCAGCAATCGCGTCGCTATGCGTTTCTGCGATGATCACGCCTTTGCCAGCTGCAAGGCCATCGGCTTTGATAACAAATGGTGCTTGGAATTGTGCCAAAGCGGCGATGGCATCAGCTTTGCTATCACAACGCACATAGCCTGCGGTCGGAATATCAGCCTCGGCGCAAAGGTCTTTGGTAAAACCCTTCGATCCCTCCAACTGAGCCGGGGCGGCGTCAGGCCCGAACACCGGAATACCCGCCGCGCGCAAAGCATCGCCAAGACCGGCGACCAAAGGTGTCTCTGGCCCGCAAACCACCAGATCGATTACTTGATCCGTACAAAAAGCGATAACCGCCGCATGATCATCTGAGTTTAGCGATACAAGTTCCGCCTCCTCGGCTACCCCGGGATTGCCGGGTGCCGCATAAAGCTTGTCACAGCTTGGGGAGCCTGCCAATTTCCACGCCAGCGCATGCTCGCGCCCACCCGATCCGATCAACAAGATATTCAACGACAGGACTCCAGTGATAGACGATGATGAAAGAGATGCGCGGCTGTTAGCCGAGGCGACCGAGGGCAGCAATGCCCCAGCATTGTCGGTGTCCGAAATTTCCTCTGCGTTGAAACGGTCAGTGGAGGATCGTTTTGGCCATGTGCGCGTGCGTGGCGAAATATCTGGTTATAAACGCGCAGCATCTGGGCATCTGTATTTCAGCCTTAAAGATGCTGACGCAAAGCTCGACGGGGTGATGTGGAAGGGCAATGCTACGCGGCTGCCGTTTTCGCCCGAGGACGGGTTGGAAGTGGTCGCAACGGGTAAGCTAACGACCTATGCGGGACGGTCGAGTTACCAGATTATCGCTGAGCGGCTGGAGCTTGCCGGCGAAGGCGCGCTGATGCTGTTGTTTGAAAAGCTAAAGGCTCGGCTGGCTGCCGAAGGTTTGTTTGCGGCGGAACGGAAAAGGCCAATCCCATATCTACCGCGCAAGATTGGCATTGTGACTTCGCCCACCGGCGCGGTCATCCGTGACATGCTACACCGGCTGGCGGATCGTTTTCCAAGCCATGTGCTGGTCTGGCCGGTGCTGGTGCAGGGCGATACGGCGGCGGCACAGGTGGCTGCGGCGGTGAACGGTTTTTCGGCGATGGCGCCCGAACAAAGGCCAGACCTGTTGATCGTGGCACGCGGCGGTGGATCGATTGAGGATTTGTGGGCGTTTAACGAAGAGATCGTCGTCCGCGCGGTTGCGAACTCGGCGATTCCGGTGATCTCGGCTGTCGGCCATGAAACCGATACGACCTTGTGCGATTTTGCAGCGGACTTGCGCGCGCCAACCCCGACCGCAGCGGCGGAAATGGCGGTGCCGGTGCGGCTCGATTTGGTTGAGCGGCTGGGACAACAGCGTTTGCGAATGGACGGAGCGATCCGGCGGACTATCCAACGCAATGCGGAACGGCTAGAGACGCAGCGCCGTTTGCTGCCCAAGCCTGCCGATCTTGCCGCCCCTTGGCAGCAACGCGCCGATGAGTTGTCGGAACGATTACGTCGCGGGTTGGAACGGCGGGTGGATAATACACGGCTGTCGTTTGCCGGAACCGCAGCGCGGCTTAGCCCGCTACTCTTGCGTCGTCGGCTCGGTCTGGCACAGGACCGGCTGGTCGCGCAGCGATTGCCAACGGCGCAATTGCAGCGACAGCTTGGCAATGCGCAAAACACCCTGGACGCGTTGGGCCGGCTTGCAACGTCGTTTCATCCCTTAGCTCCGCTAGAACGCGGCTTTGCAAAAGTCTCCGATGCCGACGGAAAAACGATCATGACCACCGGTGCAGCGAAAGCAGCTGGACAGGTTTCGATCCGCTTCGCCGATAACAGTGTGGACGCGGTGGTCGGCGGTGGCGCACCCCGTCCTCGCCCGCCTAAGCCTTTGCCCTCCGGCGCTCAAACCAACTTGTTTGACTAATGGCATTGCCCGTTCAGGTTGAAACCGCCATAATGCAGTTATGTTGATGATGAACCGAAACCGCGCGGCAAAGCTGCATTACATGGCCAGCAGTTTTCGTATGTTGGTAAGCGGCGATCATGTTGTGTGTGCCGTTTCGGGCGAGGCGATCCCGCTTGACGACCTTCGTTATTGGAGTGTTGCTAAACAGGAAGCTTATGTCAGCGCGGAAATTTCGACCCAAGCTGCTTTAGGGGCGGCGATTTTGGGCAAACGGGCCTGATTATGGCTGTGTCGAAATACTCGGCGATTGGCCTGTGCGTTGCTGCGGCGATTAGCTGCACTGCCAATCCGGCGCCGTCGTCGGCAACAAAACAGGTCGCGCCCGCCACTGCTGTTACCGCCGTGACCGATGCCAAAGTCCCTATACTCGCCGATTTCTGGTTACGCGATGAACCGGTGCAAGGTGGCATCGTCCTTGGCCAAGCGCCCGCAGGTACAACGTCGGTCACGCTAAACGGCGTGGCTGTGCCCTTAGGCGACAAGGGCTTTTTCCTAATCGGCTTTGACCGCGATGCCGAAAACAGCGCGAGTCTGGTGGCGACACTGGCCAACAAAAAAACCGTTGAGCGTTATTTGCCGGTGCGCCCGGGAAATTGGAAAATCGAAAATGTCAAAGCCAACCCGACCGGCGGTGCGGCAACGACCGCTGAATTCAATGCACGGCGCGGGCCTGAATTGGCGCAGATTAACACAGCGCGCACGATTAAGTCCGACAGCCAGGGCTGGCGGCAGGATTTCATCTGGCCATTGAAAGGCCGAATATCGGGGCTGTTTGGAGCACAGCGGATTTATAATGGCAGCCCGGGCAGCTATCATAGCGGGCTGGACATCGCGATGCCGGCGGGCACAACTTATGTCGCTCCCGCCGACGGTGTGGTGGTTTTGGCAGCGAAAGAACCGTTCACGCTTGAGGGCTATTTGCTGATTATCGATCACGGCATGGGACTTAGCAGCGCATTTCTCCACAGTTCCCAACTGTTGGTGGCAAAGGGCGATGTCGTCAAACAGGGGCAAGCCATCGGCAAAGTCGGCGCAACCGGCCGCGCCAGCGGCCCGCATTTGCACTGGGGCATGAAATGGAACGCGGCGCGGACAGATCCGTTGTTGCTGGTGCCAAAGATTTAGTTGATCCGTTTCATCCTAATCGCCGGGCCATCGTCAAACGTAACAAGATAGCTGCCTAGCGACCCTATCCGGATTCGCGTCTTTGATCCTGCCCTTGGTTCGCGGTTGAGGATTTTGGTATCCACTTGCTGCCAGCGAGCACCGTCTTCAAAGGTGATAGTCAATATCCCTGCGCGAGTCGCTTTGACGTTTTTCACAACCGCTTCGATTTCTTCGACATCATCGCCGCCGCTGCCAAAGATTTTCAGTTTTGGAATTTGGAAACCAAAAAGGCCGCGCTGTGCATCTTTAACCGCAGCTTTGTCGGTCAAGATAATTTCTTCGCTCTTTGCGGCAGCGTCCAGCGCGGTAACTTTTTCATCGTAACAGGTCAGCCGCGCTTCGGCGTTCTCGATCAATTTGCAGGCGACAACATCATCAAATGCCTTAGGGCGAGCAAGAGCTGCATCGTTGCCATCCATTGCCACTACAGCTGCGCCAAAGCCGATTGTGCTAATCAAGAACAGCGGGATTACGAACTGTCGGTGCATAATTGTTTCTCCAATGATCTCGTTCTTAACGGACAACGAATCGCGTTGGCAAGCAATGCACAAATGCTGCAGCGCCTTTTTGAAGTGTGGCATAATGGTGACAGGCGACGAAATTAACTTGCGTGACCACGCAAAAGCTTTGCTCCCGCGACTAAAATCAGCCAATTAGCATTGCAATCTGACCGTAAAGCTATGCCTTTCCATCGCGGTGAGGCGGAGTTTGCCGCAGCAGAGAAGCTTAATCAGGCGCATTCGGTCCGCAAGGTTCCGGCTGTCGCCCTCTTTTGATAGGGGCTGGAAACGTGAAAATGACACGTCTTAGCAATTTTAAAAATACCGTGGCGCCGTTGGCACTCGGACTCGCGCTCATTTCAACGCCTTCTTTCGCACAAGATGCCGAAGACGGTGCCGATGCAGCAAATGATAAACCAATCGTTGTGACGGGTTCGCTCGTCAAGCGTCCTAACGAAGATTCAGCTGCTCCGGTAACTGTTGTCGGCGGCGACGATTTCAAAGGCCAAGGCGCAACCAAGGTTGAAGATTTGTTCAACTCACTGCCTCAGGTTATTGCAACGCAAAGCTCGGGCATTTCAAACGGCGCCGATGGCACAGCAACGGTCGACCTTCGCGGTTTGGGCGTAAGCCGTACATTGGTTCTGGTGGACGGCAAGCGTTTGATGCCAGGCGGCATCGGCGGTGGTGCCGGCGCTGACCTTAACTTTATTCCTTCGGCTCTGATCAACAGTGTTGAAATCCTCACCGGTGGCGCTTCGTCCACTTATGGTGCGGATGCTGTGTCGGGTGTTGTGAACTTTAAGATGAACCGTGAGTTCCAGGGCGTTCGGATCGACGCTCAATACGGCATGTACCAACATAACAATAACAACGAAATCCGCAGCATCGTAAACAATCGTTTCTCGGCTCCAACAGGTTCGACGATTAACGGCGGCGCGTTTGACGTCTCGATCGCAATCGGATCTTCGCTGGCCGACGACCGTGGCAACATCGTTGCCTATGCCGGTCTTCGCCAGGACACCGCAATCACCCAAGACAAGTATGATTATTCGATTTGTACGTTGAACCCAAGCGGCCTCAACACCGGAGGCGTAACTGACTTCGCTTGCGGCGGTTCGGGTACACCTGCGCAAACGCGTATCGGTGGCATCTCGGCGGCAAACGCCGCACTTGCGGGCATCCCTACATCGGGCAGCTACACGTTGACCGGCGCCAACGGTTTGATCCCTTATGTTGCGTTGCGCGATGGCTATAACTTTGCACCGCTCAACTATTTCCGTCGTCCATCGACTCGTTACACGGCTGGTGTGTTCGCTGATTACGAAATCAGCCCTGCATTTAACCCGTATCTCGACGTGATGTTCATGGATTACAGCACGCAGGCACAGATTGCTCCATCAGGCGCATTCTTTGGCACACGCACAACCAACTGTAATAACCCGTTCCTGACGTCGAACCTGACGGTCGGTCGCGCGATTTGCGGTGCTGGCCTCGGCACAGCAACAAACGCAACTTTCCTGCTCGGCAAGCGTAACGTCGAAGGTGGCCCGCGTTTCAACGACATTGGCTTTACTCAGTTCCGCGTAACCACCGGCATGAAGGGCGATATCAGTGATAATTGGTCCTATGACGTGTCGGCCCAATTCGGCCAGATTTCGGTCGCCAACACTTACCGGAACGACGTTTCGAGCGCACGGATCAACGAAGCTCTTCTCGTTGGCGGCACTTTGGCAAACCCAGTTTGCCTCAGCGGTAACGCAGCTTGCGTTCCTTACAATGTGTTCTCGAATGGTGGCGTTACTGCAGCTGCGGCTGGCTTTATCGGCATTCCGCTGGTAATCACGGGCAAGACGAAAGAAACCATCGTTAACGGCACTATGTTTGGTGATCTTGGCTTTGCTTCACCCTTTGCCTCCGACACCGTTGGCGTGGCCTTCGGTGGTGAATGGCGCAAGGAACAGCTGGCAACTCAGCCTGACCTTTCGTACATCAACGGTGACGGCGCCGGTCAGGGTGGCCCAACGCTTCCCATCGACGGTGCCTATTCGGTTCGTGACGTGTTCGCAGAAGCTGTGATCCCGTTGGTTCAAGACAAAACCTTCTTCCAAGACCTTACCCTTGAACTCGGTTTCCGTAATTCAAGCTATAAGGTTGCAGGCGGAGCAGGTTCCAACAGCGAAAATACCTATAAAATCGCTGGTAACTGGAGTCCGGTTGAAATGTTGAAGATCCGCGGATCGATCAACCGTGCCGTGCGTTCGCCAAACATTGGTGAGTTGTTCGTCAACCAATCAGTTGGTCTGTTCGCAGGAACAGATCCTTGCGCGGGAACTGCTGTTGCCGGTTTGGTTAATGGCTTCTCAGCTGCTCAGTGCGCCCGTACGGGTGTAACGGCTGCACAATTCGGTAACCTTCTTCCGAATACCGCTCAGCAGTATAATCAGCTAGGTGGCGGCAACCTTGGACTGACCCCGGAAAAGGCCGATTCTTGGACTGCCGGGTTCGTTTTGGCACCAAACCGGAACCTGTCGCTGTCGGTTGATTACTACAACATCAAGATAAAGAACGCTGTTGGCGGTATCGGTGCACAGGTTATCCTTAACCAGTGTATCGCAACCAACGATCCGTTCTTCTGCGGTAAAATCACCCGTTCGCCAGCTTCAACTGGTCCTGCGGCTGGTTCGTTGTGGCTTGGTGAAGCAGGCTTTATCGATAACCGCACAACCAACACCGGTTCGGCCACTGCCAAGGGTGTCGACGTTAACTTCGATTATCGCATGGCTTTGGGCGAAAATGCTCTGAAGTTTTCGATGGTCGGAAGCTACACGCAGTCGCAAACGTTCCAACCATTGACTGGTGGGTTCAGCTACAACTGCGCAGGTTTGTATGGTCTGACATGCAACAACCCAACGCCGAAGTGGAAGCATGTTGCAAAGTTGAAGTTTAACACCGCAAATGACTTTGCTGCAACGCTGTCTTGGCGGTATGTGGGTGGTGTAAAACTGGACTCGACCAGCTCGGATTCGGATCTTAACGGATTGGCACCAGGCGCGCCTGTCGTGCTAACCGGTAACACAGATGAAGCACTAAAGGCTGAAAACTACTTTGACCTGTTGTTCTCGATCCCGTTGAAGGACACTGTTGGTTTCCGCTTGGGCATCAACAACATCCTCGACAACGATCCACCACTGGTTAGCCAAGCAGCGCTTGGTGGCTTTGGTAACGGTAACGTTTTCCCAGGCACTTATGACCACCTCGGTCGCTACCTCTTTGTCGGCATCACCGCGGACTTCTAAGTCGTAGCCCTTGGGTTAAAAGAACATGCGGCGGGGCAGCAATGCTCCGCCGCTTTTCTTTTGGGTGATATGTCGGTAGCGATACAGACGATGAGCATCACCGAACTCGAAAGCCAAGCCGACAGCCTAGCCGCATCCCGAGACTTTGCCGGTGCGCACCAGATACTGCTGCAAGTCGTCGCGAAAGATCGCACTAGCTTCCCCGCATTCATGAAACTCGCCGCCATGGCCAACGCCATGGGCGATGCGGCGTCAGCGCTTGATGCAGCAGATGGTGCATTGTCGGTGCGCGCGCTGGATTTCATGGCGCTATTGATGCGCGCAATGCAGCTACACACGCTCGGGCGGATTGATGAGGCTGGAAACGCCTATGGCCGTGCACTCGCACAGGCGCCCGACGCACCTCCACCGCAGATGGAACCGGTGTTGGCAACTGCGCGCGAACGCCACCGCGCATGGCAACAACGCCAGTTTCAAAGCTTATCCGATGCTGTGACTGCCGTTACGCCGTTGACGGATCGGCTGGAACGCTTAATCGCCTCTGCTCTCCACACTGCTCCAATGGAACGTGAAGGACCAACGCACTATTGCTATCCAGGTCTTGGCAACACTGGCTTTTACGACCGCAACCTATTTTCGTGGTTCGCTGAATTGGAGGCTGCGACAGACATATTTCAGGCCGAGTTTAATGCAGTTGTCGATGCCGAGGCAGCCGAGCTTGTCCCCTATATCCAATACCCCAAGGGCGTGCCGTTGGAGCAATGGCAAACGCTGAACCATAATCGCAGTTGGACCGCGATCCACCTGCTGCGAAATGGCCGCAGAATTGAAAGCAACGCGCGGCATTGCCCGCAGGTTATGGCCTTGCTGGAACGATTGCCTCAGCCAGATATCGCAGGCGCCGGGCCGAACGCAATGTTCTCCCTGCTCGCACCCGGCGCGCACATACCGCCGCATACGGGCATCACTAATACCCGTTTGGTATGCCACCTGCCCTTGATTGTGCCCGCCGGCTGCTGGTTCCGCGTCGCAGGCGAAACACGCGATTGGCAACGCGGCAAAGCATGGGTATTTGACGACACTATCGAGCATGAAGCACTTAACCCGTCCGACCAGCTGCGCGTCGTTTTCATCTGCGACATCTGGCATCCAGCACTGGATGCGGCGGAACGCGCTGGAATAGCGGCCGTAATCGCAGCGGGTGGCCAGCTGCATGGCCTGTAACAATGTCGCTTGAAGCGCAATTTGCGGCGCTGCAAAGCCGCCTAGCATCGGTTGCTACCCCAGGAATTTCTGAAATCAATGCTGCCACCGATTTCGCCATCGATGCCAATGCAGCTGGGCGGGCGGATTATACGCTAGCGTTGTTAGAACCGCTTGCCGAGCGCGCACCCGATGTCGCGAAAGTCTGGCAATTGCTCGGCCTTGCATGGCGTGATGAGCAAGACATGCAAAAGGCAGCGACAGCATTTGATCGCGCCGCTACCGTCGCCCCGCAAGATCCGCGTATCGCCATGGGCAAAGCACAAGTCGCATTTGAAACCGGTCGCCCATCGGCACATCTGTTTAAAGCTGTGCGCGCCGTTGCGCCGCACGACGGCGAGCTAGCCTTGTCGGCTGCGGCAGCGTTGGCCCACGAAGGCAAAGCTGATATCGGTGAGCGGCTGATTATGGACCTGCTAAAGCGCGAACCGGCATGGCTGCGCGGGTTGGATGCGCTGGCCACAATGCGCTGGATGGCGGGCGATACCGAGCATTTCGACCGCGCATTTGCGCAAGCTGTGCAGGCCCGGCCACAAGATTTTGCGTTGCGCCTCGCTTGGTATCGCGCTGCATCGCAAGTGAGCGACTGGCAAAAGACGGACGCGATCATCGCCGATTGCCGCCGCAGCTTTGGCGACCGCATCGAGCTAGACGCCATTGAAGCACATGTCGCCACCGAAAAAGGCGAAGATGACAAGGCGCAAGCGTTATTCAGCAAAGTCCATGCGCTCAGCGATGCCGGCACGACGATCAGCCACATTCGCCACTGTTTGCGTACTGGCCGTGTTGAACAGGCGGAAACAATTGCGCTGGCCCTCGCACAAACGCCCGCGGGCATGACCGTATGGCCCTATCTTTCGACCATTTGGCGATTCCAGGGCGATGCTCGCGCTGAATGGCTTGACGGCGCGCCGCCATACATCGGCCAATATGACCTACCGATTGGTGCAACCGAACTGGATGCTCTGGCACAGCGTCTGCGCAGTTTGCACCTGACGACGCACCACCCACCCGAACAATCGCTGCGCGGCGGCACGCAAACGCAGGGACATTTATTCCTGCGGGTAGAGCCGGAGTTGCATGCGATCAAAGTGATGATTCTCGACGCAGTGCGCGAATATGTTGCTGCATTGCCACCCTTTGCCGATGGCCACCCGTTACTCGGCACGCCGCGAACGGCTTTGCACTTTGCGGGCGCCTGGTCGGTGCGGCTCAGCGGTCAGGGTTTCCATGTCGTCCATACCCACCCGCTTGGCTGGATCAGCTCGGCCTTATACGTCGCGCTACCAGACCGGATGGGTGACGACCAAGCGGGATGGCTGCAACTTGGCGCACCACCGGCCGACTTAAGTCTCGACCTGCCGCCATATCGGATGATCAAACCACAACCCGGACGGCTGGCTTTGTTCCCGTCAACGATGTGGCACGGAACGTTGCCTTTTGAAGATGGCGAACGGCTTACCATCGCGTTCGATATGCGCGTGCCTGGGCGTTAAAGGTGTTTGGTTTCAGCCCACCTTGAACATCAACGCGCCATCGCCCTCCTCTACCTGCACTGTCGATCCGTCCGGCACTTCGCCGCGCAGCAGCATGTCAGCGAGCGGATCTTGCAGATGCCGCTGAATTGCTCGCTTTAGCGGGCGCGCGCCATAGACGGGATCGTAACCGACACGGCCCAACCACGCCTTTGCCTTATCCGACAGCGCAATGACGATTTTGCGATCCTTGAGCAGTTTTTGCACCCGGCTGACCTGAATATCGACAATTGGCGCCATGTGTTGCGCGGCCAATCGGTGGAACAAGATGATCTCATCGAGCCGGTTGAGGAATTCCGGGCGGAAATGCGCTCGGACGATCTCCATCACTGCAGGCTCCGCTTTTTCGACCTCTTCGTCATCGCCAAGCGCCGCTAAAAACTGGCTGCCAAGGTTAGAGGTGAGGATGATCAGCGTGTTCGAAAAATCGACAACGCGGCCCTGTCCATCTGTGAGGCGTCCATCGTCGAGCACTTGAAGCAGGACGTTAAACACGTCGCTATGCGCTTTTTCAACCTCGTCAAACAGCACCACTTGATAGGGGCGACGACGGACGGCTTCAGTCAAAGTGCCGCCTTCGTCATAGCCGACATAGCCCGGAGGTGCGCCGATCAGCCGTGATACGCTGTGTTTTTCCATGAACTCGCTCATGTCGATCCGCACCATCGCGCTGTCATCGTCGAACAGATACTGGGCGAGCGCTTTGGTCAGTTCGGTTTTGCCCACACCAGTGGGGCCGAGAAACAAGAAGCTGCCCAGTGGACGGTTGGGGTCTTGCAGGCCCGCGCGTGAACGGCGGACGGCTTTGGACACGGCAACCACAGCGTCCATCTGTCCGATCACGCGTGCGCCGAGCCATTCCTCCATTTTCAAAAGCTTCTCGCGTTCGCCTTTCAGCATTTTGTCGACCGGAATCCCGGTCCAGCGGCTAACGACCGAGGCGATGTCTTCGCTCGTCACTTCCTCACGCACCATCGCGTTACCCGCAGCGGCCACTGCATCGGCCAACTGCTTTTCCAGACCGGGAATGGTGCCATATTGCAGCTCGCCTGCTTTGGCCAAGTCGCCGCCGCGCTGCGCCTGGTCAAGTTCGATTCGAGCGTGATCCAGCGCTTCCTTGATCTTGGATTCAGCAGAAATCTTGTCTTTCTCCGCCATCCAGCGCGTGGTCAATTCCGCCGATTGCTGCTCCAGATTGGCCAGCTCACCTTCCAGTGTCGCCAGCCGGTCTTTCGACGCAGCATCGGTTTCCTTTTTCAACGCCTCACGCTCAATCTGCAATTGCATGATCCGGCGGTCTAGATTTTCGATCTCTTCAGGCTTGGATTCGACCTCCATCCGCAATCGCGATGCGGCCTCATCCATCAAGTCGATAGCTTTGTCGGGAAGGAACCGATCAGAGATATAGCGGTGCGACAGCGTGGCAGCGCTGACCAATGCGCCATCAGTGATCCGTACTTTGTGATGCAGCTCGTATTTTTCTTTGAGCCCCCGCAGAATGGAGATGGTATCTTCAACCGTCGGTTCGCCGACAAAAATCGGTTGGAAACGGCGTTGCAGCGCGGGATCTTTCTCGACATGCTTTTGATATTCATCCAGCGTTGTCGCGCCAATACAATGCAGCTCTCCGCGCGCCAGGGCTGGCTTTAGCAGATTGGACGCATCCATCGCGCCTTCGCCTTTGCCAGCGCCGACCAATGTGTGCATCTCGTCTATGAACAATATGATATCGCCATCGGCCTGTTTGACCTCATCCAGAACGCCTTTCAGCCGCTCTTCAAATTCGCCGCGATATTTTGCCCCCGCGATCAGCGAACCCATGTCGAGTGACATCAGCTTGCGGTCTTTAAGGCTGTCGGGAACGTCGCCATTGGCGATGCGGATAGCCAAGCCTTCGGCAATCGCGGTTTTGCCAACGCCTGCTTCACCAATCAGCACGGGGTTGTTCTTTGTTCGGCGGGCAAGAATCTGGATGGTGCGGCGGATTTCTTCGTCACGGCCAATGACGGGGTCAAGCTTACCCTCACGCGCCACCGCGGTCAGGTCGCGGGCGAATTTCTTGAGCGCATCGTAACGGTCTTCGGCGCCCGCCGTGTCGGCGGCGCGCCCTTGGCGCAATTCGTTTATCGCAGCGTTTAGCGCATCGGCCTTCACCCCTGCTGCGGCCATGGCTTTACCAGCCGTGGTCGTTGTCGCCAGCACAAGCGCCAGCAACAGCCGCTCTACAGTGACATAGCTGTCACCAGCCTTTTGCGCGACCTGTTCTGCCGTATCGAGCACACGCACCGCATCATTATCCAGCCCCGGCGTTTGCTGAGCACCGCCGCCGCTGACCGCTGGCACTTTGGCAAGCGCCGCGTCGGTTTCGCGCAAAGCCGTCGGCGCATCGCCGCCTGCGGCTTTAATCAGGCCCGACGCCATGCCTTGCTCATCTTCGAGCAGGGCCTTTAACAGATGCTCCGGACCGATCCGCTGATGGTTCATGCGGATGGCGACGGTCTGCGCGCTTTGCAGAAAGCCTTTGGCGCGATCGGTGAATTTTTCGAGGTTCATGGCTAGTCCCTGTCATAGTGTCATAATACAGGTAGTGCCTCCCACCCTTTGTGCAAGGGACGCGGGTTTTGGCTGGGTGGATTTTCGGGCCGCGCGCCTTATCTATAACGCATGATAGACTGGATTACCCCGCACCCACATGGGATATATTTGCCGCTGGCGGATTGCTGGATTGATCCATCGCGCGCGGCGCAAAACGCGTTAGTGACGCACGGCCATGCCGATCATGCGCGCGGCGGCCACAGCAACGTGTGGGCAACGCAGGAGACTTTGGCGATTATGAAGCTCCGTTACGGAGAAGCGGGGAGCAATATCGGCATGGCTTACGGCGATGCAGTCGATATCGGTGGCGGCATTACCGCAAGCTGGCACCCCGCTGGGCACGTGTTGGGCTCTGCGCAAATTCTGTTGGATCGAGCGGGTGAGCGCGTGGTGGTAACGGGTGATTACAAACGCCGCGCTGACCCGACCTGTGCTTTGTTCGAGCCCGTTGCTTGCGATGTTCTGATCACCGAGGCGACCTTTGGTCTGCCAATTTTCACTCATCCGGCGATTGCCGGTGAAATCGCGAAAGTGACCGAAGCACTGGCGGCAAATCCAGAACGCTGCGTGCTTGTGGGTGCTTATGCTTTGGGTAAAGCACAGCGGGTGATTGCAGAATTACGGTTGGCGGGTCATCATGATACCATATATCTGCACGGTGCTTTGGCAAAGATGTGCGAGTTATATGCCGAACACGGTGTCGAGCTGGGCTCCTTGGCCCCGGCAGCTGGAATGCCCAAGGACGCGCTCAAAGGGTCGATCATCCTTGCGCCGCCCTCTGCACTGAACGACCGGTGGAGCAGGCGGCTGCCCGATCCGATTACCGCGATTGCCTCTGGTTGGATGCGCGTCCGGCAACGGGCTGTGCAGCGCAACGTCGAACTGCCGCTGATCATATCCGACCATTGTGACTGGAATGAACTGACCGATACGATCCGCGAGCTTTCGCCCGCCGAAACATGGATCACCCATGGGCGCGAAGAAGCTTTGCTGCACTGGTGCGAGCTGCACCAGTTGAAGGCGCGCGCATTGGAACTTGTCGGGCGCGAGGAAGACGACGAAAGCTGATGGAGCGCTTCTCTGCCCTCATCGACGCGCTGATTTACACGCGATCACGCAACGGAAAGCTGGCGTTGATCGCAGATTACCTGCGCGAAACGCCCGACCCGGATCGTGGTTGGGCGCTGGCGGCACTGACCGATGGATTGGATTTTCCAGCGGTGAAGGCCGGGACGATCCGGGCACTTGCAGTGACGCGGGTTGATCCTATTTTGTTTGCTTTGTCACGTGATTTTGTCGGCGATACAGCCGAGACGATCAGCCTGATGTGGCCGCCGCAACCGACCGACGGCGCTTCGCCGACGGTTAGCGAAGCAGTGACCGAGCTAGTCGCAATGACCCGCGCTACGGTAGGCACAGAGTTTGCGCAGTTGCTAGACCGGCTGGACCCAAATGGCCGGTTCGCGTTGCTAAAACTCGCCACCGGCGCGATGCGGGTTGGCGTTTCAGCGCGGCTGGCAAAGACTGCCTTGGCGCAGGCATTCGGGCTGGAACTCGATGATGTCGAGGAGGTCTGGCACGCGTTGCAGCCCCCCTATGCCGAGCTTTTCGAGTGGGCTGAGGGCAAAATTGCTAAACCCGATTCTACCAATCTGCCGATATTTCGACCGTTCATGCTGGCGCATCCGCTGGAGGATAACACTGTCGATTTGGCCGATTATGCCGCTGAATGGAAATGGGACGGGATCAGAGTGCAGATCGTCCATATCGGCGGCGAAGTGCGGATTTATTCGCGCGGGGGTGAAGAGATTACGCGGTCCTTTCCTGAAATCGGAGCGGGCCTGAACTGGCGAGGCGTGGTCGACGGTGAGCTGCTGGTGCGCGGCGCGCATCAGGGCGGCGCAGACGGTGGTGCGGCGAGTTTCAACGCATTGCAACAACGGCTGGGGCGCAAGACGGTTTCGGCAAAGATGCTGGCTGAGGCTCCTGCATTTGTTCGACTGTATGACATATTGTTCGATGGAACGGAGGATTTGCGCGGGCTAACTTGGGAGCAGCGGCGGGTGCGGTTGGAGGCTGCGATGGCGCAGCTCCCAGTTGACCGTTTTGACCTGTCGCAGCTGATCGAGGCGTCCGATTTCGAATCGCTCGCCGAAATTCGCAGCCAAGCGCGCGATGCTGCTATTGAGGGCGTGATGCTAAAACGCCGTGACAGCCTGTATGTCGCGGGGCGGCGGGTAGGCCAATGGTATAAATGGAAGCGCGATCCCCTGGTGGCCGATTGCGTGCTTATGTATGCGCAGCGCGGTTCGGGTAAACGATCAAGCTTCTATTCGGACTACACGTTTGGATGCTGGACAGCGGACCCGGCGCAGGGCGGCGAGCTGCTGCCTGTCGGCAAAGCCTATTCGGGGTTCACTGACGAAGAACTCAAGTCAATCGACAGCTTTGTGCGCAAAAATACCACGGCGCGTTTCGGCCCGGTGCGAGAGGTTGAGAAAAGCTTTGTCTTTGAAGTCGCCTTTGACGCGGTGCAAGACAGTAAACGCCATAAATCCGGCATTGCCATGCGCTTCCCCCGCATCAGCCGCATCCGAACGGATAAGCCGGCAGAGGAAGCGAATTTGATCGCGGATTTACGGGCGATGATTGGCGGTTAGGGTTTAGCCCGTTCCGCCTTTGCTGCGGTGGGCGCAAAGGTTTTGCCAAAGAAACTGTCCGAATACCAGAGCGGCGCCGTCGGCGCATTGGCGATTTCCGCTGCAATAGCCGTGTTCAATCGCGCAAATTTAGCCGCTGCATTCCAGTCAAACGGTAGTGCTAAATCATCGCTGACCTTGTGGTAATGCGTTTTCAGGAAATCCTGAAATTGCTTTTCCCCGCCATTTTTGAAACCGGTGATCAGGAACACAGATGGTACGCCTTGCCGGACGAAGCTGTAATGGTCCGACCGCGTGAATATGCCCTCGGCAGGGATCGGATCGGGGGATAGACTGACGCCTCGCGTGGCCGCCGCGCGCGCAACCGCGTCTCCCATCGTTGAATGTTCAGCCCCAAAGGCAACAACATCCTGAAAATCATATAGCAAAATCGGCATGTCGAGGTTCACGACAGCGACGACTTTACCGTCCGCTGTCACGGAATGGCGGGCGAGATAATCGGAACCCAAAAGCCCGCGTTCTTCAGCCGTTACCGCCGCAAAAATCACCGTCCGACGGGGCTTTGGACCGCTTGCCAATGCACGCGCTGCTTCCAGCAACGTCGCTGTGCCCGATGCATTGTCCATCGCACCGTTATAGATTTTGTCGCCTTCCTTAGTGGCCTCGACGCCGTTATGGTCGAGATGCGCCATTAACAGCACATATTCTCCTGCGAGCGCCGGATCTGACCCGGGAATCATACCGATGACATTGGGGCTGGTGACTGTCGCTGAGCTGGTTGTCCGTTCGATCTTGGCGTTTGCTTTCAGCTTAAAGCCTTTGGGGCGGCCATTGTCCTTGTCTGCATCGGCCAAAACATCGGCCAGTTTCTTTGGAGCGGTTGCAAAAAGCGTCTCTGCCGCGGCGGCACCCAATTGCGCGGAAAACCGGATCATTGGCGCTTCATCAAAACTGCTGCCATCGGTTGTCGCCCATCCCATCGATGGATGCTGTGGGTCGTTCAAATTCCTTGCCCAGGGCCGCGTGCGTTCGGTTTCCAAGGTGCGGATGGTTATTACGCCGATCGCCCCGCGTGCCTCGGCCATTTTGGCTTTGCTTCGCCCATAATGCGCGCCGATGTCGCTCGCCATGCCTTTGGGAAAGCCCGATAGGACTGCGACGATTTTGCCCTTTGCGTCGATACCCTTATAATCGTTCTGGCCATTTTTAGGGTCATCAATGCCAAAACCTGCAAAGATCACATCGCCCTCAACCATCTCGGTCCCAGCTTTGCGCGCAGGGCCAAACCGGACATCCTGGCGCAGCGCAAATTCACGACCGTTGATGGAAAACTTCGCTGTTTTCTCATCATTCAAATTCGCAACGAAAGGCACCTGTTGAAACCAGCCTTTGTCCGACACCGGCTGCATGCCTATCGCGCGGAAGCGGCTGGCGACATATTCGGCGGCGATATCATATCCGCGCGTGCCGGTTTCGCGGCCTTCAAGCGAGTCGCTCGCCAGAAATTCGACATGCGCACGCATCGATTCAGGGGTGATGATCTCGGCTGGCGCGTCGGTCGCGCCGAGAATCATAGGCAGTGCTGCAAGCAAAAATGCGCGGGGAATAATGGACATGGTCTCTCCTGAAATTCTATATCCTGCGTTACGGATTGGGCGGAATCAGTCAAGCCGCCAATCGAAGCCATAAGCTGACAAATCGCAGGCATTCCCGCACAGATTTGCGTGCGATTTGGTGCCAACGCCAACGCGGCTGTCACAATACGTTGCTGTATTTGACATCAAAGCGTCACCATTTTGGCGGGAAAACTGTCATGTTGGCCCACTAGAGATCCTCTGCAACCGCCTAGGGCAACTATCGCGGCGATAAAATTGCGAGCATCAAAAAGAGGGCCTCTCCCATGCGTATTCGTTATCTGCTTCTGCTTTCCTGCGTTCCATTTTCGTCCCCTGCCTTTGCGCAAAACCCTATCGATGAAAGCGTCGATGAAGAGGCTGCAATTGTCGTTTTTGGTCAGGGCCAAACGCGCCAAGTTCAGGAACTCGATAGCGAGGATCTTTCGATCCTGGCTCCAGGCACCAGCCCGCTAAAGGCGATCGAGAAGTTGCCCAGCGTCAACTTTCAGTCGGCCGATCCGTTCGGCACTTATGAATGGTCAAGCCGCGTATCGATTCGCGGGTTCAATCAGAACCAGCTTGGCTTCACTCTCGACGGCATTCCATTGGGTGATTCGTCCTATGGCAACAATAACGGCCTGCATATCGGCCGCGCCATTATCTCTGAAAACATTGGTGTGACTCGGGTATCGCAGGGGTCTGGGTCGATTGGTACGCAGGCGACCAACAATCTGGGCGGTACGCTGGAGTTCTTCTCGGCTGATCCCAATAGCGGGACGGGAGTTGATGCTAATCTAACGTATGGCTCGGAAAATACTATGCGCGGCTTTGCGCGGCTGAACTGGGGCGAGGCAGGCGGCATTCGCGGCTTTGTTTCGGGCGTCTATCACAATGCCGAAAAATGGAAGGGGGGCGGTGACCAGCGTAATTGGCAGATTAACGCTAAAGCTCTGATCCCAGTAGGTGACGCCGAGTTCGATGCCTATTTCAGCTATTCCGATCGTGCAGAGCAGGATTATCAGGATCTCTCGCTCGAAATGATCCGCCGCCTTGGCTATAACCACGACAACTTCTTCCCCGATTATGCCACGGCGATTAACGCAGCGCGCAACATCTTTGTCGCGCCGATCAACAACCGCGACGATTCGTATTACGACGCGTCCGGTCTGCGCAAAGACACGCTGGCTGGCTATGGGCTGACCGCCCCGCTCGACGAAGGCGTTACCTTTAAGATCAAGGCCTATTACCACAACAATACCGGCCAAGGCACGTGGGGAACCCCTTATGTTGCAAGCCCTAACGGCGTCCCGATGTCGGTCCGCACCACTGAATATGATATTCAGCGCGGCGGCGTATTCAGTTCATTAAACGCCGAAATTGGCGATCATGAAATCACCGTCGGCGGCTGGTATGAGCATAATGACTTTACCCAGGCACGACGCTTCTATGCCTATGAAAGCCTCACCACGCCGGGCCGCGATCATCTCAAATTCCAGCGGAATCCATTCTTCACCCAATGGCTGTTCGATTTCAACACCGACACGCTGCAATATTATGTGCAGGACAAGATGAGCTTTGGCAATCTGACGGTGAACCTTGGCTGGAAGGGTTTTCAGGTTAACAACGAAGCCGATCCGCGCGTTCAAGGTTCGCTGGCGGCGGGTAAAATCAGATCGAAAGACTGGTTTCAGCCGCATGTCGGTGCTGCCTATAAGCTGAACGACAAGGCCGAATTGTTCGGCGGCTTTACGCAAGTGACCCGCGCGTTTGTGTCATCTGCGACCAGCGGGCCGTTCTCTACCACGCAAGCGGGCTTCAATGCATTGCTGGCGCGAGGATTAAAGCCAGAGGAATCGGACACGTTTGAATTGGGTGCGCGGTATAATGACCCAGTCTTCAACGGTGTCATCGGCGTCTACTACGTCAATTTCCGCAACCGGCTGCTTGGCGTGCCAACCGGCCCGGGGATTGTCGGCAACCCTGCCATTTTGCAGAATGTCGGCGGCGTACGTTCGCTTGGTTTTGAAGCGGCAGGTGATGTTCGGCTTGGTAGTGGTTTGACGTTGTTTGCGTCTTATAGCTACACCGATGCCAGCTATCGCGACGATGTGATTGTGCCGGGCGTGGTGCCGACGATCATCGGTATCAAAGGCAAGACCGTTGTTGATACGCCCAAGCATCTTTTGCGTGGGGAAATTGCTTATGATAGCGACACATTCTTTGGACGGCTGGGTGCGAATTATATGAGCAAGCGCTATTTCACCTATACCAACGATCAATCGGTTAGCGCCCGGGTGTTGATCGACGCAACGCTTGGCTATCGTTTTGACGCAGGCCTGCGCGCGCCAATCGAGTTGCAGCTCAATGCTACCAACCTGCTGGACAAAAAATATGTGTCGACCATCGGTTCAAATGGTTTCGGCAATAGCGGCGATAATCAGACATTGCTGGCAGGCGCGCCACAGCAGTTCTTTGCAACGGTAAAGGTCGGTTTCTGATGAAAAGGACAATCCTGACGGGCAGCGCATTTCTGTTGGCGGCGCTGCCCGCCGGGGCTCTCGCCGAACCCGTATTGTTAATCTCCATTGATGGGCTGCAGCCCGCAGATGTGATCGAAGCGGAAAAGCGTAAGATCGACATCCCGAACTTAAAGCGGTTTGTGAAGGAAGGCAGCTATGCGAGCGGTGTGCGCGGCGTGTTGCCGACCGTAACCTATCCCAGCCACGCAACTTTGCTGACCGGTGTCAGCCCCTCCAAAAACGGCATCATTGGTAATACCAGCTTTGATCCGATGCAGATCAACCAGAATGGCTGGTATTGGTATGCCAGTGATTTCAAGGTACCAACGCTTTGGGATGCCGCCGCCAAAGCTGGAATGACTACGGCCAACGTCCATTGGCCGGTCAGCGTGAAAGCCGACGCGATCAAATGGAACCTGCCACAAATCTGGCGGACCGGGCATGGTGACGATGCAAAGCTTATGAAGGCCCTTGCCTCGCCAGGGTTGATCGAAGCGTTGGAAACCGAACTTGGGGCCTATGCTCAGGGCATCGACGAAAGCATCGAGGGCGACGAAAATCGCGGCCGTTTTGCGGTTGCCTTAATCGCCCGTGAAAAGCCAGATTTCAGCACAGTCTATCTGACCGCCCTGGATCATGAGCAGCATGGCGAAGGTCCGGACACACCGCAAGCGCACGCGGTCATGCAACGCATAGACGCGATCGTGGGTAATCTGGTCGCCGCGCAAATGCGGGCGCATCCGGACAGCGTTATTGCGGTTGTTTCAGACCATGGTTTTTCCAAAGTTGATACTGAGGTCAATCTTTACCGCGCCTTCATCGACGCAGGGCTGATTTTGCTGGACGACAAAGGCAAGATAAAAAGCTGGGAGGCCAGCCCCTGGAACTCCGGCGGCTCATCAGCGATCATGCTTGCGCGACCGGATGATGCCAGTTTGCAGGCGAAGGTCAGTGCGATGCTTGCCAGCTTGAAAGTTGACCCGAAAAACCGGATCGCCGCGATTGCCGGGCGCGATGAGATAAAAGCGATGGGGGGCAATCCGCTCGCCAGTTTCTATGTCAGCTTTGAACTCAATGCCTATGCCGGTGGTTTCAAAGGAGCGGATGCGCCACTCATTGGGCCGTCGGCAAGCAAAGGAACGCATGGCTTTTTCCCTGCCAACCCGCAGATGCGATCAGCATTCATGATGATGGGTCAAGGCGTGGCAAAGGGGCGCAACCTAGGCGAAATCGATATGCGCAATGTCGCCCCGACACTCGCCGAGATCATGGGTGTGGCTTTGCCTGACGCGGAATTGCCGCCCATTCGCTAGGTCTTGAGTTTGGGCTTGCCCAATTGCAAATTGCAACGCTTCCCGCTCTCTGCCATTCACAGGCGCAGAGCGGGAGAGTCTTACATGGGTGTTGCGAAGAAAATTGGTTGGTCCGGCTTGGCGGTAGTTGGCGCAGTGGCCGTTGCAGCGATGGTTTGGGAACCGCTGGCCGCAACAGACCAACTGGCACCTGCCAAACGCGTCTATGATGTCGAAATCGTCCGCGACGAATTTGGCGTGCCGCATATCAATGGAAAGACTGACGCTGATGCCGCGTACGGCCTCGCCTTTGCCCATAGCGAGGATGATTTTGCGACGATTCAAGAAGTCGTTTCGATGGCTCGCGGGCGGTATGGCGCGATGATCGGGTCGGACGGGGCAAAGGTGGATTACGCGTTCCACCTGCTCGGCGTCCGCGACACGGTTGACCGGCGCTATGCGGAGATACCCGCCGATGTCCGTGCGGTGCTCGATGGCTATGCCGCTGGCCTCAATCATTATGCCGACAAGCATCCGGGCGAAATCCGGATGTCCAAACTGTTCCCCGTAAGCGGCAAAGACATCGTTGCAGGCTTCGTTCTGCGTGCACCATTTTTCTATGGCCTCGACAATTACATCGGCATGTTGGTTGAGGGCAAAGCGCCGCCCCGCGAGAGCGCGGCGCCGATGAATCCGCTCGGTAAGGACGCCGATATGAACGGCTCCAACGCTTGGGCAGTTGCGCCCAGCCGGATGGCTGATGGCAAAACCTGGCTGGTGTCAAACTCGCACCAACCTCTCGAAGGACAAGTCGCTTGGTATGAAGCGGTAACGCATTCGGGCGAGGGGCTTGATATGGCGGGCGCTTTGTTCCCGGGATCGCCGTTTGTATTGCTCGGGCACAACCGAAATCTAGGCTGGACGAACACCGTCAACCGGCCCGATCTGGTTGATATCTATAAGCTGGTGCTGAACGAGGCGGGCGACAAATACCGTTATGATGGCAAATGGTTGCCGTTGCAGGAACATCGTGTCTGGTTGTCGGTCAAATTCGGCTGGTTCACTGTGCCTGTGCCGCAGACCTTTTACCGGTCTGTCCACGGCCCTGTCATCAAGAACGATCAGGGCAGCTTTGCAATCCGCTATGCCGGGATCGACAATGTGAAGGCGGTTGAACAATATTATCGCAACACCAAAGCGACCAATTGGGATGAGTGGACCAAGTCAATGTCCACTGGCGGTATCACCGCGACCAACTTTATTTATGCCGATAAAACGGGTCGTATTGCGTATGTCTACAATGCTTTGTTCCCCGACCGTAAACCGGGTTTTGATTATACCAAAATCCTGCCGGGTGACACTTCCGCGCCCGTATGGAAGGGGCCTGTTGGCTTTGAACGCTATCCCAAAATCGTCAGCCCGGCATCGGGCTTTGTCCAGAACGCGAACAACACCCCTTATCTTGCCGCAGGGCCGGGATCGGAAATCGATCCGCTGAAAACCTCCCCCTATCTAGGCGTCGAACTGGGTATGACTAATAGGGGATTACAGGGGACGGCGTTGATGATGGCGGACACATCGATTACCCCCGAGGAGCTGATCGCGATCAAAATGAACACGCGTTATGCAAAGGTTGGCTGGGTCGGCGGCTGGATGGAAAGCTTGCTTGCGGTTGATACCAGCAAGTCGCCAAAGCTGGCCGAGGCGCAAAAATTGCTGCGCGAATGGGATCGGTCAAGCGACGGCAAAGGCCGCGCCGATGCGCTTGCCGAAGGACTAATCCGCCAAGCCGCGCGTGCCGCCTATCGCAGCGAAAAGCTCCCCGATGCGCGCGCCACTTTGCAAGAGGTTGCGGACGTATTTACGAACCGTTTTGGTCGCCTTGATCCCGCACTTGGCGATATTCAGCGGCTGCGGCGCGGTAAAGTCGATCTGCCGATGTTGGGCGGAACCGATACGTTGCGTGCGACAACGATGTGGGATCGCGACCAACCCGACGGCAAATTCCGCGTTCGCCACGGCGACAGCTTCATCATGCTGGTTCGCTGGGACAAAGCAGGAGCAGTGCTATCGGAATCAATCCAACCTTATGGCGCAGCGACCAACCGGCCTGAATCGCCGCATTATACGGACCAGATGAAGCTGTACGTCGCGGGTAAATACAAACCCGTTCATTTTGAATGGGCGGATGCGTTGAAACATGCAGAGCGGAAATACCGGCCGTGAAGCCTTGTCATCCTTTATCCGTTTACCCTGAGTAGGTGCTGACCCTGAGCATGTCGAAGGGGAAGTGCCGTATCGAAGGGTTGCAGTGCTTCGATACGGCACTTCGCGCCTTTGCTACGCAAAGACGCTCTGCACCTACTCAGCACAAACGGGTTTTATGGATGTCTCGAGGTTCCTAACCGTTTGCCGCTGCTTGTATCAGCTTCATTGCTTGCATCGACTGCTCACCGCCTGTCTGTGGCACAGTCTCTCCTGTCCGGTCGCTGATCTTTGCGAAATTGGCAGCGACGCCTTCGGGGGACAGGTCGTCGCCCTGTAGCAACGCGCCCTGCGTCATCGTGACATGCGCGGTGTGGAAGAAGCCGGCACCTGCGCCCATAATAACATTCGACGGCGCGTCTTCGGACACCAGATACAAAGCAGCGGGAACGACATTGACGGGATCAAACATCGCAAAGGCCGCTGGCGGCAAAATGTCTTCGGTCATCCGCGTTGCCGCAATCGGGGCGATCGTGTTGCATTTGACGTTATACTTCGCGCCTTCAAGGTACAGTGTCTTGGTAAGGCCAGCAAGGCCCAGCTTTGCCGCGCCGTAATTGGCTTGGCCGAAATTGCCGTACAGTCCGGTGGACGATGCGGTCATCAGGATGCGGCCGTAATTCTGTTCGCGCATCATATCCCACACCGCTTTGGTGCAATTGGCCGAACCGTTCAGGTGAACATCAACGACGAGTTTGAAGTCCGCAATTTCCATCTTCGTAAAGCTTTTGTCGCGCAAAATCCCTGCATTGTTAATCAAGATATGAACACCGCCCCAGGCTTCTTTGGTCTTCGCGACCATTTCTACCATCTGTTCATATTCAGTCACGCTGCCGCCGTTCGACATCGCTTCGCCGCCTGCGGCTTTAATCTCTTCAACAACCTTTAAGGCGGCGTCCGAATGGCCAGTGCCATCGCGCGATCCGCCAAGATCATTGACCACCACCTTGGCTCCGCGCTTGGCGAGTTCCAATGCATAGGCTCTGCCCAATCCGCCGCCTGCGCCCGTTACAATAGCGACTTTGTCTTTAAAGCTGATGGTCATCTGTAATCTCCGTATCTTGGGGGAGCGGGCCAAGCCGCGACTCCTACATTATTTGCCGCGCGGATTGGCATGGCCTTTACGTTTACGCAAGCGTAAAGCTAATGATTATGCGCATTGTTTACGCCAGTTCCCACTAGAGGTATGATTTGCTATATTAGGGGTCAATGAGGACCGAAGCGATGAAAAAGCTACACATCATATTTCTGCTTTTATGCGCGCTACCGACGGCTGCGTTTGCCGAGCGCCTTAACTTCGATCACCGTCTCTATGCCCCGTTAAAGGCGGTATTTGAAGACAACCGGGACGAGATGATTGCCTATGACAATTCTAAGCCTGGCTATGTTATCGACCGGATTGCGATCAAGGGCAAGTCAGCGACTGATTGGACGGAGGCGCTGGATATCATCGTGCGCGTGCCATCGCGCGAGGTGAAAACGGCGGATGCTTGGTTCACGGAAATTAAAGCCAAAGCTGGAAAATCCTGCGCGAGTGAGTTTGCGGTGATTGCAACAGATGCGCTGGGCATTACGTTTTCGCGCCGTTCGACCAATTGCGGGCCGGATAAGGTGCAGTTTGCCCTTTACCGCATTGTTACAGGACCCAAGTCGCTCTTCATGCTGAACGCGATCCACCGGGCCGATATGGATGAACAGACACGGCAACAATGGACGGCACTGTTAGCCTCCGCCTATCTGGCAAATTAACCGGACTAACCAAGTCCCATAGGCTATTCACAACAGTCATTATTCTGTCACCAATGCTACACATCGCTGCAACAAAACACCCCTAGCGCTTTTCGCGTGGCAAGAATTCGAATCGCCAAAGGCCGATAAGGTCCGCGTTTTCGAACTGCCACGGACAGATAATTATTTCGGGGTGTATATCATGATAAAGTCGACCGTATTCAGGTCAGTTTCGCTTGCCGCCATCGCTTCAGCGTCTGTTTTCGCAACCTCTGGCGCAGCACATGCTGCATTTTTGGTGACAGCCGAGGGCATCTCCGTCGAGGGCGTCGAAACCACCGATGCAGCTGTCGCAGCGCCGCAGAAAGGCACTGATCCAATAGATAATGTTGACGCACAAGACTCAAGTGACGGCCTGACCGAAATCATCGTGACCGCCACAAAGCGCGAAACCAACCTGCAAGAAACACCTATTTCTATCTCGGTAATGGGCGCTGACGACATTAAGAAACGCAGCGTGCAAAGCTTGCTTGATCTGGGTGATGGTTCGGTTCCGTCGCTGCGTGTCGCAACTTATTAATCACGCCAGACTGCACTCACCGTAGGCATCCGCGGGATTGTTCCAAGTGACGCTAACCAGCCCGCGCGCGAACCCGGTGTCGGCGTTTATATTGATGGTATCTATCTTGCTCGGCAGCACGGTTTGAATGCTGCTTTGTTTGAGGTTGAGCGTATCGAAGTTCTGAAAGGCCCACAGGGCACATTATTCGGGCGCAACACCGAAGGCGGAGCGGTGAACATCATTAGTAAGGCCCCTACAGGTGAGTTCGGCGGACGGGTGAATGCTGGGTTCGGAAACTTGGGCAGCTATCAGGGCGGAATGCACCTTGATCTACCTGAATTTGCAAATATCTCGGTCAAGCTTAGCGGAATTGTCAGCCATCAGGGACCAACTGTCAAAAACCTGCTTGCTGGTGAAACCGGCTGGGGCCAGTATCATCGTTACGGCGGGCGTGTAGCAGCACGTTGGCGTCCGTCGGAAAATTTCACCGCCGATCTTGCTTTTGACATCAGTCGTGACGAAAACACGCCGTTTTACAGCCAGCTGCTCAATTTTAACCCGTTGGGCTTCCCCGTGGCGACAGTTGCGCAGATCATTGCCAATAACAACGTCCTGCCCGCAGGCACTGTTGCACCGCTACCGCCGCAAACTGTGTTCGGCCCTAATCGCATGTCGGTTGCAGATATCGGTGTGCCTCAGCAGACCAGCCTCGGCAAGACCAAGGGCTTTACCGGCAACCTGCGTTGGGACGTGGCGGATAATCTTCAGCTGCGTTCGATTACAGCATGGCGTTCGGTTGATTCAGAACAATGGGACAATTCGGGTGGCGCGCACCGCAGCCCTTCCTATCTGCCCAATGGAAGCAATGCGACGTTTAGCCGTTACAGCATTTCGTTCCTTAACGCGAACCAGTTCAGCCAAGAATTCCAGGCAGTTGGCAGCTTTTCAGACATCGATTATGTGCTTGGCGTCTATTATTTTGATGAACGAGCAGAGGAAGTCGCCGCCAACCCCAATACCAATCAGTGGGTTACGAACACGACGACCGGCGCAATTTCTTATACCATACGTGATGCGTCACTATGGCAGCCAGCCAACCTGTCGCTGGCGCGCGCCAGCTTTGCCAATTCGAAAAGCTATGCGGCCTTCGGACAAGCAACATGGACGCTTGGAGGAATGGATAACCTCCACTTTACATTGGGCGGACGTTACACAAATGATGAAAAAAGTGGTGATCTTTATCGGGTCAACAACGTAGTCAGCACCTTCCCGTTCAGCTTTACCTATGGCCGTTTTGACCCGCTCGCGATTGTTGCTTGGGATGCTGCTGACGGGATCAATCTTTACGCCAAATACTCGACCGGTTACCGCGCAGGCGGCGCAAGTTCGCGTTCGGCTATCTATCGCACTTTTGGTCCGGAAAATGTGAAAGCGTATGAAGTCGGCTTGAAGACCGAGTTCCTTGATCGGCGTGTCCGCTTCAATCTCGCTGGCTACCTTATGAATCGTTATGATAGCCAATTCGATTTCGATTTCTACCTTATCCAATCGAACGGCACAGTTCGTCATACGCTTGATACGGTTAACGCCTCTGGGGTCACAAAGATCCGTGGTATCGAGGCTGATCTGACCGTGCGTCCTGTTGAAGGACTGTCGATGAACCTGTCTTATGCCTACACATATTGGAAAGTGCCACCGACGCCGAATCCGCTGGTTGCTGGCAATCCGTTGCAGCCGCTGTTTCTGGTTTATACACCTAAGCACGCTGGATCGGGCTCGATTGACTATACGCTGCCGCTAAGCGGTGAGAGTGATATGGCGCTTAAATTCCATATCGATGCAAACTATTCTGGTCCGCAAAACACTTTCGATAACGAGCCGGTGCTTGCAGATAAAAGCATCCTTGTGAATGCACGGGTCTCTCTGGCGGATATAGAGATGAGCGATGCAGGCCAGAAACTGACAATTGCCTTGTGGTCACGCAACTTGTTCAATGAACAGCATATCTATCGCCGGTCGAATGCTAACCGCGTCCCGCTGGACGGCAACTTCCGCACTGTGGTGGGCGACTATGCAAACTTCAACACCCCGCGCACTTTCGGGGTGGAAGCGACCTTGAAGTTCTAACGACCTAAGCAGGGATGTGACAAAGCTGTCACATCCCTGCAATAAAACTGTCATTGTCATAATAGTGTTACAATGCTGTCATAACTGACTTGCCAATTGGCGGGTCAGGCGATGTCTGATATCAATCTACTCCGCCACAACGTGCGGGAGCTTTGTGACATGACAGCCTTGAAATACGCCCTTTTTTCCAGCGTTGCTGCGATTGCGATGTCCGCTGCGACTCCCGCATTGGCGCAATCGGACGATGCCGAAATGGCGGAGCTTCGCGCAGAAGTCGCCGCTTTGAAGGCACAGCTTGCGGCTATTTCTGCAAAGTTGGATACTGTTGCGGCGGCTCCAGTTGCGGCACCTGCACCGGCCCCTGTTGCTGTCCCCACGCCCGAGAAAAAGGGTGGTCCTGAAATCAAATTCAAAGGCGCACCAGAAATCTCAACCGCTGATGGCTGGAGCTTTAAGCCACGCGGACGTATCCATTTGGACGCCGGTAATGTCAGCATCCCCGGTGCTTTGGCGACGACACGCAATCTAGGCTTTAACACGCGTGTCCGCCGTATTCGCTTGGGCGGTGAGGGCACGATGCCCGGCGGCTTTGGCTATAAAGTCGATGTTGATTTTGCAAACAGTGCAGTCAGCTTTGGCGACGCATATTTGAGCTATACGCCCGGAAAAGCTCCTATCACACTCCGCTTTGGTAATTTCGATACGCTTAGCGGGCTTGAACAGATTACCAGTTCTAACAATAGCAGCTTTATAGAACGCGCCGCGTTTAACGATGCGTTCTCGAACAGTCGCCGACTGGGCGCAGCGGTGGCTTGGCAAAGCAAGAGCAAGGATATTCGCCTCGAAACAGCGTTGTTCACAGGGCATAGCATTGACAGTGGATTCGATAATAATGGTTGGATTGGTGCAGGACGGCTTGTGTACGCGCCAAAGGCACTGGGCGGTCAGTTGCATTTGGGACTTGGCTATCAATACCGGAATTTTGCATCGAATGCTGGGGGCATAGCCTCAACCGGTGTCAACATGCCTTCCACGAACCAGCTGGCCCGTTATCGCGCACGGCCCAATACCCAGCTGACCGATGTGCGATTTATCGACACGGGAAGTTTCGCGGCAAAAAGTGACCAGATATTGGGTGTTGAACTGGCTGGAATTTTCGACAGCCTGTACTTT
>JAYUOS010000036.1:0-46582 GCA_043760725.1 Sphingomonadales bacterium | reverse complement strand
GGTCACGGCGCAGACAAGAAGGGCAAACGCTAATGTCTAAGCAAAAAGCCCCCCGCCGTGTTGGCGAAAAAGAAGCTTTGGCTGTCTGCACGACCATTCGTGGTTCGGCGCAAAAGCTGAACCTTGTCGCTGCGCTGATCCGTGGTCGCAAAGTTGAAGACGCTTTGAACATCCTGACATTCTCCAAACGGGGCATGGCTGTTGATGCGAAAAAGGTTTTGGCTTCGGCAATTGCGAATGCGGAAAACAACCATAATCTCGACGTCGATGCTCTCGTCGTTGCAGAGGCAAGTGTCGGCAAAGCGTTGACCATGAAGCGTTTCCACGCTCGTGGTCGCGGCAAGTCTACCCAAATCCTGAAACCGTTCAGCCGCCTGCGCATCGTCGTTCGCGAAATGGAAGAAGAGGCTTAAGTTATGGGTCAGAAATCAAATCCAATCGGCCTTCGCCTTCAGATCAACCGGACATGGGATAGCCGCTGGTATGCCGAAGGCGCGGAATATGGCCGCATGCTTTTGGAAGATATCAACATCCGCAAGTTCATCATGAAGACGTTGCCACAGGCTGCGATCTCCAAGGTGGTGATTGAGCGTCCAGCCAAGCTGTGCCGCGTTTCAATCTATGCTGCACGTCCCGGCGTGATCATTGGCAAAAAGGGTGCAGACATTGAAAAGCTGAAAAAGCAGATCAACAAGCATACCAAAGCCGAAGTTTCGCTGAACATCGTTGAAATCCGCAAGCCTGAAATTGATTCAAAGCTTGTTGCACAGGGTATCGCCGATCAGCTGATCCGCCGTATCGCATTCCGTCGCGCCATGAAGCGTGCGATGCAATCTGCAATGCGTCTGGGTGCTGAAGGTATCAAGATCACCTGCGGCGGTCGTTTGGGCGGCGCAGAAATCGCACGGACCGAAAGCTATCGCGAAGGCCGCGTGCCTGCGCATACGCTTCGTGCAAACATAGATTACTCTGAAGCTGAAGCACTGACGGCATATGGCATCATCGGTATCAAAGTCTGGATCTTCAAAGGTGAAATCCTGGGTCATGATCCGATGGCGACCGACCGCCTGATGATGGAAGCGCAGACTGCGGGCGTTCGCCCCCAGTTTGACCGTCGCTGATAAGAAGATAGGCAAGCATCATGTTGCAACCTAAAAAACATAAGTTCCGCAAGCAGTTCAAGGGCCGCATCCATGGCAATGCCAAGGGTGGAACCGACCTGAACTTTGGGTCATATGGCCTGAAAGCTATGGAACCAGAGCGTATTACTGCGCGCCAGATCGAAGCGGCTCGCCGTGCGATCACCCGTCATATCAAGCGTCAGGGACGTTTGTGGATCCGCATCTTCCCCGATGTGCCTGTGACCAAAAAGCCTGCCGAAGTTCGTCAGGGTAAAGGCAAGGGTTCCGTGGAATACTGGGCTGCACGCGTAAAGCCGGGCCGGATACTGTTCGAACTCGATGGCGTCCCAGGTCCATTGGCTGCGGTGGCATTTAGCCGTGCAGCGATGAAGCTGCCGATCAAGGTAAAGGTTGTTGCCCGCCTTGGTGACACCTCGCATCTGGGAGCTGTATAATGAGCAAGATTGAAGACCTGCGCGTCAAAAGCGACGATCAGCTTTCGACTGATCTTGGCGAATTGAAGCGTGAAGCGTTCAACCTGCGTTTTCAGGGTGCAACTGGCCAGCTTGAAAAGCCAGCCCGCATCCGTGAAGTGCGCCGTAACATCGCTCAGATCAAAACCCTGCAGACAGAGCGTGCAAACGCTGCTGCCGCTCAGACGGCATAAGGAGCGAAACCGATGCCAAAACGTATACTGACCGGCACTGTAGTGTCCGACAAGAACGACAAGACGGTCGTTGTGCTCGTAGAGCGCAAAGTAAAGCATCCGCTTTACGGCAAGATCATTCGTCGTACCAAAAAATACCACGCCCATGACGAGACAAACTCGGCTGTGGCTGGCGAAGTGGTCCGCATTGAGGAATGCAAGCCGATTTCGAAAAACAAGACTTGGACATTGGTGGAGCGCGTAGGCGCGGCGCCAGTTCAGGCCGCTGAAATGACGGAAGGCTAATTCCATGATTCAGATGCAGTCCAATCTTGATGTTGCTGATAATTCTGGCGCGAAACGCGTTCAGTGCATTAAAGTTCTTGGCGGTTCCAAGCGTCGTGTTGCCGGAGTTGGCGACATTATCGTGGTATCGATCAAAGAAGCGCAACCGCGCGGCAAGGTAAAGAAGGGTGACGTGCACAAAGCCGTTATCGTTCGCACCCGCAAAGATATCCGCCGCGCCGACGGTTCGGTTATCCGGTTTGACACCAATGCTGCGGTGTTGATCGGGAACAACAAAGAGCCAATCGGCACCCGTATTTTTGGCCCAGTATGCCGTGAACTTCGTGCGAAAAATCACATGAAGATCATCAGCCTGGCGCCGGAGGTTTTGTAAGATGGCAATGGCAAAAATCAAAAAGGGTGACACAGTGATCGTGCTCACCGGCAAAGACAAAGGCAAGACCGGCGAAGTCACCCGCGTTGACCCTAGGGCTGAAAAGCTTGTCGTATCCGGCGTGAATGTTCGCATTCGTCATTCCAAACCAACGCAGGCTGATCCTCAGGGTGGCAAAAAGCCATTTGAAGCTCCGCTCCATATTTCGAACGTAGCTTTGGCTGATCCTAAATCGGGCAAGCCAACCCGCGTGCGCATTGAAACAGTCGACGGCAAAAAAATCCGTGTGGCTGCAAAGTCCGGGGAGAAGCTCGATGGCTGATCAAAAATATACACCGCGCATGAAGCAGCGTTATGACGATGTTGTCGTCAAAGCGTTGACCGAAAAGTTCGCGTACACAAACCGTTTCGCGGTTCCAAAGATCGAAAAGATCACACTCAACATGGGTGTGGGCGAAGGATCGCAGGACAAGAAAAAGGTTCAGGTCGCTTTGGCCGAAATGGAATTGATCGCTGGTCAAAAGCCGGTTGTCACCAAAGCGAAAAAGTCGATTGCTGGCTTTAAGCTGCGCGAAGGCATGCCCATTGGCGTTAAGGTTACGTTGCGCGGTGCCCAGATGTACGAGTTTCTCGACCGTCTGGTTACAATCGCAATGCCGCGTATCCGAGATTTCCGTGGTCTGAACCCGAAAAGCTTTGATGGCCGTGGCAACTTTGCCATGGGTTTGAAAGAGCAGATCATCTTTCCAGAAATCAGCTATGATCAGATCGACACCGTTCGCGGCATGGATGTGATCGTAACCACCACTGCTAATACCGACGATGAAGCTCGTGAGCTTTTGAAGCAGTTTGGCTTCCCCTTCCCGCAAGAACAAACTGAGGAACAAGAAGCGGCGTAAGCCGGTTTTTGAACCCTTTGGTCTTCGTTTAAGAAAGGACGAGAACTTAAGTCATGGCGAAACTGAGTTCCATAAACAAAAATGAGCGTCGCAAGAAGCTCGTCAAGAAATATGCAGGGCAATATGCCCGGTTGAAGGCTGTTGCTGCCGATGAGTCTCTGGACGAAACCGCGCGGTTGATGGCACGCCTGAAACTGGCTGAAATCCCGCGCAACGGCAATCCGACCCGCGTTCGCAATCGTTGCGAAACAACCGGTCGTCCCCGTGCATATTACCGCAAATTCCGGCTCTGCCGTATCGAGTTGCGCGATCTTGCCAATAAAGGCTTGATCCCCGGCGTGACCAAATCGAGCTGGTAAGGATAGACTATGTCATTGACCGATCCATTGGGTGATATGCTCACCCGCATCCGTAACGGCCAGCGTGCAAAGAAGGACAGCGTTGTCTCTCCTGCTTCAAAGCTGCGCACCCGCGTTCTCGATGTTTTGCAGCGTGAAGGCTATATTCGCGGTTACAGCGAAGAAGAGCTTGCCGGCCATAAAGGCTTGCGCATCGAGCTGAAATATTTTGAAGGCCAGCCTGCTATTCAGCATGTTGCGCGCGTATCAAAGCCAGGTCGCCGTGTTTATTCGGGGAGCACCGAGCTTCCTGTAATCCGCAACGGCTTGGGCATCACTATCGTCTCGACGCCGCGCGGTGTCTTGTCCGATGCTGAAGCGCGCACGCAGAATGTCGGCGGCGAAATCCTCGCGGAGGTGTTCTGATGAGCCGCATTGGTAAAAAACCGGTGGCTATTCCTGCGGGCGTTACTGCCAGCATGAACAACGGCACACTGTCGATGAAGGGTCCCAAGGGCGAACTGACGATGCCGATGAGTGACTTGATCTCTTATGAGATTAAGGACGACGGCGTTGCTGTTTCTCCTGTCAACAAATCGCGTGAAGCACGTTCCTTCTGGGGCATGCAGCGGACTTTGGTGCAGAATTTGGTTACGGGTGTAACCGAGGGCTTCACTAAGGTTCTGGAAATCACCGGTGTTGGCTATCGCGCCAACGTGCAGGGCAGCAACTTAAAGCTTCAGCTGGGCTATAGCCATGACGTAGATTTCGCGATCCCTACAGGGATAGATATTAAGACGCCTGATAACACAACGGTGGAAATTTCGGGCATCGACAAGCAGAAGGTCGGGCAGGTTGCTGCTGAGATTCGTCGCTGGAGGAAACCGGAGCCTTATAAAGGCAAAGGTATCAAATACCGCGGCGAGTATATCTTCCGCAAAGAAGGGAAGAAGAAATAAGCCATGGCAAAGCTCTCTCTTTTTGAAAAGCGCCGCCAACGCGTTCGGTCCAAACTGCGTTCGCAGGTTGCTGGCCGTCCGCGCCTCTCGGTGCACCGTACTGGTAAGCACATGTATGCTCAGATTATTGACGATTCAAAGGGCGTAACAGTCGCCTCTGCATCGACCAATGATAAAGGCGTAAAGTCTAAAACCGGTGGTAATTCTGCTGCGGCTGCCGAAGTTGGTAAGCGCGTTGCCGAAGCTGCACAGAAAGCCGGCGTTAAAGCCGTTGTTTTCGACCGTGGCGGTTTCTTGTTTCATGGTCGCGTTAAAGCGCTGGCCGATGCTGCCCGCGAAGGCGGCTTGGAGTTCTGATGATGGCTGATGAAAACACAGTAACAGATCAAGTCGTCGTTGACGCAGCATCTGCGCCAGAGGGTGATAACGCCCGTCGCGGACGCGGTGGCGGCGCCGGTGGCGGTGGTCGCGGACGTGGTGGTGAAGGCGGTGGCCGTGGCCGCGGCAATGACCGTAAGCCTCGCGAAGAAAAAGAAGATGATGGCACGATCGAAAAGCTCGTCCACATCAACCGCGTTTCGAAAACGGTTAAGGGCGGTAAGCGTTTTGGCTTTGCTGCATTGGTTGTGGTCGGCGACGGTCAAGGCCGCGTTGGCTTTGGTCACGGCAAGGCGCGCGAAGTGCCGGAAGCGATCAACAAAGCAACCGCTGCTGCGAAAAAAGCGATGATCCGCGTTCCGTTGAAAGACGGCCGCACACTGCATCATGATGGCACTGGTCGTTTTGGCGCTGGTAACGTTTATGTCCGCTCGGCTCCTGCCGGAACGGGTATCATCGCTGGTGGCCCAATGCGCGCTGTGTTTGAAAGCCTTGGCGTTGCAGACGTTGTGACCAAGTCAATCGGTACATCGAACCCATACAACATGATCCGCGCTACTTTCGCGGCGCTGTCTGACCAGACATCGCCCAAATCAGTAGCGCAACGTCGCGGCAAGAAAATCGCTGACCTTCTTGGTCGCGGTGGCAGCAAGACTGCTGAAGCCGATGCCGAAGCAATTGCGGAGTAATATCTGATGGCTAAAATCACTATCAAACAGACCGGTTCGCCGATCCGTCGTCCAGCGTCGCAGCGCGCCACTTTGAAAGGCCTGGGCCTGAACAAGATGAACCGCGTTTCCGAACTGGAAGACACTCCCGAAGTGCGCGGCATGATTCATGCGGTGCGTCATATGGTTGCTGTTATCGGGTAACGATTATCCCTCTTCCCTTGCGGGAGAGGGAGGGGCCCGCCAGCCTTAGTTAAGTTTAGGGTGGCGGAAGGGTGAGGGGTTAAACTCCCTCTTCAACTACGACTAGGGCCGCTGCGCGTCCTTAGTCTCCGTATCCTCTCCCGCAAGGGGAGGGGAGCAGAGAAGCGAAAGCGAGTGCAAGACATGAAACTGAATGAAATCAAAGACAACGAAGGCGCTCGCCACCGCAGAATGCGGGTTGGTCGCGGTATTGGTTCGGGCAAAGGCAAGACCGCAGGTCGTGGCCAAAAGGGCCAGAAGAGCCGCTCGGGCGTCGCCATTAAGGGCTTTGAAGGCGGCCAGATGCCGCTTCACATGCGCATTCCAAAGCGCGGCTTTAACAATATCTTCGCCAAAGATTTTGATGCCGTGAACCTGGGCATGATCCAGAAGTTCATCGATGCCAAGAAGCTGGATGCTGGCGCTGTCATCGATCAGGCTGAGCTGCGTGCTGCTGGCCTGTCGCGCGGTGGCAAAGACGGCGTTCGTATTCTTGCCAAGGGCGAGCTGACGTCGAAAATCAGCATTTCGGTCGCTGGTGCCTCAAAGGGTGCCATTGAAGCCATCGAAAAAGCCGGCGGCAAAGTCGAAATTCTGGTGGTGAAATCACCGCAGGAAAAGGCGGCCGCGAAAAAGGGCACCGTCAAAAAAGCGAATGACGCCATAAAGGCCGCCAAAAACGCAAAATGATAAAAGCGTAACAACGCTCTTGTCGAAACAGCCCCGCAACCCGATATGGTTTTGCGGGGCTTGTTGTTTCGGGAAACCGGACATAGGCAGAAGAATTCGGGGTAGATTGCGCGGGGGCAAGACGCTAGCGCTGCAATCGGGAATTAAAGAAAGCAATTTTCATGGCATCGAGAGCCGACAAAATGGCATCGGGGATCAATTTTTCGAAATTCGGCCAAGCCGATGATCTGAAAAAGCGGATCTGGTTTACAGTCGGAGCGCTGATCGTGTTCCGCTTGCTTAGCTTTGTGCCGTTGCCGGGTATCGACCCAGTTGCGCAGGCTTCGCTTTATGCGAATAACGCAGCGGGCGGTGTGCTTGATATCTTCAACACCTTCTCCGGTGGCAGTTTGCAACGCATGAGCCTGATTGCGCTGGGCGTTATGCCCTATATTACCGCATCGATTGTTGTGCAGCTGGCTGCGTCGCTTTCACCACAGCTGGCTGCCATCAAGAAAGAGGGCGAAAGCGGTCGAAAAAAACTGAACCAATACACCCGTTATGGCACGGTTTTTCTGACGGCGTTGCAGGGATATTTCCTTGCTGCGGGGCTGGAGTCATTGGCCGCTGCTAATGGCATTCGTGCCGTGGTCGAGCCCGGGTTGATGTTCCGCGTTGTTGCGACGATCAGCCTTGTTGGCGGCACGTTGTTCCTAATGTGGTTGGGCGAACAGATAACCTCGCGTGGCATTGGCAACGGCATTTCGCTCATCATCATGGCGGGCATCGTTTCGCAGATGCCAAGGCTGATCGCCAGCTTGCTTGAAGGGGCGCGGACAGGGTCGATCAATCCTCTCATCATTCTGGGCTTTATTGCCATGTTCATCGGGCTAACATTGCTAATTTGCTTCGTCGAACGAGCGCAGCGAAGGGTGCTAATCCAATATCCGAAACGCGCGACGCAGCGCGGCATGATGCAGGCTGATCGCAGCCATTTGCCTTTGAAGCTTAACACCGCAGGCGTAATTCCGCCAATCTTTGCCTCGTCGCTACTACTGTTACCTACTACCATCAGCCAATTGGGCGGTAACAAAGTCGCGGGCGAAAGCACGTCGGGGGATTTGGTTATCCAGCTGCTACAATGGTTGCAGCATGGTCAGCCGATCTATCTTGTGCTCTACGGCCTTGGCATCGTCTTCTTCTGCTTTTTCTACACTGCGGTCGTTTTTAACCCCGAAGAGACTGCCGAGAATTTGAAGAAAGCTGGTGGTTTCGTTCCCGGCATTCGTCCGGGCAAAAGTACGCAAGATTATCTCGATTATGTGCTGACGCGGATCACTGTGATTGGCGCTGCCTATCTAACGGTGGTGTGCTTGCTGCCTGATTACGTCATGGGCCTGACCGGACAGCAGCAGTTCTTTGTCATTGGCGGGACAAGTCTGCTTATTCTTGTCAACGTGACTGTTGATACCATCGCGCAGATACAGGGCCATTTGATGGCGCATCAATATGGCGACTTGCTGAAAAAGGCTAAGCTTAAGAGCAATCGCGCGCGTTAAGCGAAAACGCTAACAGGCCAACGAATACAGGGAGATTTTGCTTTATGGGGAAAGCACTCAATATCATCCTGCTCGGTCCGCCGGGCGCTGGCAAAGGCACACAGGCGGCCTTGCTGGTGGAGAAATTTGGCATGATCCAGCTATCGACAGGCGATATGCTGCGTGAAACACGCAAAGCCGAAACGGCTCTTGGACGGCAAGTTGCCGATGTGATGGATTCGGGTGCGCTGGTTTCGGATGAAATTGTCTCGGCCATGATTGATGACAAGTTGGCGTCATTGCCCCCGGAAACAGGCGTTATCTTTGACGGGTACCCACGAACAGAGGCGCAAGCATTGTCGCTCGATGGCTTGCTGTCATCGCGTGGCCGCACGCTCGATAATGTCATCGAACTTGCGGTTGACGAAGACGCACTGGTGGCCCGCATCGTCGGCCGCTTCACCTGTGCTGGCTGCGGCGCCGGCTATCATGACGTGTTCAAACTGCCCGCTAAAGAAGGCGTATGCGACAAATGCGGCGCAACTGAATTCAAGCGTCGCGCCGATGACAACGAAGAAACTGTCCGCACCAGAATGGCTGAATATCGCGGCAAAACCGCGCCGATATTGCCGATTTATGAGTCGCGCGGTTTGGTGAGCAAAGTTGACGGCATGGCCTCGATTGCGGATGTGACAGAAGCGATTGATACGATTCTGGCAGGGTAGCCGCGACAGCGGCTTGCGCCGTTTGCTATCGGCGCTATTCTCGGCGCTATGAAGAAAACCATCCTGCTCGCCGCGTGCGGAACGCTGATTACCGCCAACGCCAACGCCGAAGTCAAAAGCCAAAGCGAAACCGGCTTTGTGATTGGCCTTAGTACAGAGGTGTTCGCTAAGCCCGAAGAGGTTTGGAAGCGCCTGATTGTCCCAAAGGATTATTGGAACCCCACGCACAGCTGGTCCGGGAAGGTCGACGGTTTCTATATCGATGCACAGGCTGGCGGATGCTTTTGCGAATTGCTGCAAGAAAAGGCGGCTGACGGCACGTTAAAAACCCGCGGCAGTGTCGAGCATATGCGTGTCGTATTTGCCGATCCAGGCAAAGTCCTGCGGATGACTGGTGCGCTGGGTCCGCTGCAATCCGAAGCGATGCAGGGAACTCTGACCGTTGCAATGGAGCCTTTGAAAGACGGAGCCGGAACCAAGATCAGCCTGTCTTATGTGGTGGGCGGCTATATGCGGTATAAGGTTGCTGACATCGCTCCTGCAGTCGATGCTATGCTGGGCGACCAGTTCCAACGGCTTATCAAGCCGATGGGTAAAGTGCTGGCTGGCGAGGCTAAACCCGAGGAATGGAAGATCGACGCTGAAAAGCTGGAAGGCAAAAAGGTCGAGAACAAGCCAAAGACTGAGGTAAAACCGGAGGTAACGGCGGAAGCGGAAAAGCCCAAGGTTGGAAAACCGGTGGCGAAAGAGGCCGACAAGGCTGTTAATCCAAAATGATCCGGGTCGCTCTGTTGCTGGCAGCGGCGTGCTTGCTTACGCCGGCGGTGCAGGCGCAAACCGCTGAACTACAGCCAGTGCCTGAAAACACGGGAACGATAACCGATGTTGATCCTGCATTGTGGGTACTGCGTGATGCGGACACCACAGTCTATCTGTTCGGTACAGTCCATGTCCTGCGCCCTAGCCTTGGCTGGTTTGATGACAATGTGAAAACGGCGTTTGATAAATCGGATACGCTGGTGTTGGAAATGCTCGATCCCAGCGCAGCGGATGCGGCCGCAATTATGGCGGACCTGAGCATCGACAAAAGCGGTCGCACAATCCGGCAGAAACTGGGTGCTGAAGACCTTGTTGTTTATGAAGCTGCAGTGCAGAAACTGGGCCTACCGCATGCAGCGCTGGACCCGCTCGATGGCTGGGCGGTTGCGGTGAACCTGTATTATGCCGGGCTGCTGCAAAAAGGCTATGATATGACCAGCGGGGTTGAGGTCCAGTTAAAGGCTGCCGCTGCCGCCAGCAAAAAGCCAGTTGTCGGGCTGGAGACAATGCGGTTTCAATTGTCGATCTTCGATAATCTGCCGGAAAATGTGCAGATGGACTATGTTACGACGACGGCAAAATCGATCGATGAGATCGCGCCGCAGACTGACCATTTGGTCGACCTTTGGGCGGCGGCAGACACCGATGGTGTCGCCACGGTCATGAACGAGGGGTTCGACGCGCTGAAGCTGACAGAGGCTTTGCTGACGCGCCGTAATGCCAATTGGGCGGCGTGGATCAAGCAGCGGATGGCAAAGCCGGGAACCGTCTTCATTGCCGTCGGGGCGGGGCATTTGGCAGGAACGAGCAGCGTGCAGCATTTGTTGACGGCTTATGGCTTACAGGCTGAACGTGTCCGCGATTGACCGCTGTTGAATGCGCGCAGAGGCAGATGAGCCTTTCCGATTAGATTGCCCCCGCAAAGCTTGCATTTCTGCGTTAAGCCACCTATTGGCGCTCGCTTGTCGTTATGGTCATCCCTGGAGGCGTGACGGCATCCACTGAATCTAATTGGAGAAATATTATGAGCGATCTGCTGACATTGTCGGCTGAGCCGCGCGAACGGGCTGGCAAGGGAGCCTCCCGTGCATTGCGTCGCGAAGGCCGTGTACCCGCCGTTATTTACGGCAACAACCAAGACGCGGAAAACATCCATGTCGAGGAAAAAGCCCTTATCAAAGCATTGATGACCGGCCATTTTTCCAACAGCATTGTCGAAGTGACTGTGAACGGCAAAACCGTCCGCACTTTGCCAAAGGACGTCGCGTTGCATCCGGTCAGCGACCGCCCGATCCACGTCGATTTCATGCGCCTTGCCAAGGACGCAACGGTCCATGTCGAAGTCCCCGTCTCGTTCACCAACGAAGATGCTTCGCCTGGCCTTAAGCGCGGTGGTGTTTTGAACATCGTCCGTCACGAGCTGGAATTGATTTGCGATGCCGCAAAGATTCCTGACGAAATCGTCATCGATGTCACCGGCTTTGACGTCGGCGATTCGATCCACATCAGCCACGTAAAGCTGCCTGAAGGATCAAAGAGCGCGATCACCGACCGCGACTTCACCATCGCTACGGTCATCGCTCCATCTGGCATGAAGAGCCAGGGTGGCGACACGACCAAGGAAGAAGGCGAAGCCGAGTAATTCGCTTTTTGCATCAATGAATAGGGGCCGGTTTGCAAAGGTTGCAGACCGGCCTTTTCATTGCCAGAAAGGAACGCTAGCAACCGATCATGCAAATCTGGGCAGGCCTTGGCAATCCGGGACCGCAATATGCGATGCACCGGCACAATGTTGGCTTCATGGCTGTGGATGCGATTGCCGACAGATTTGATGCGCCCGCACCCGCCAAGAAGTTTCAAGGCTGGTTTCAAGAAGCGCGCATTGGCGGTGACAAAGTCATCCTGCTTAAACCTGCTACCTTCATGAACGAAAGCGGCCGCAGTATCCGCGCTGCCATGGATTTCTACAAACTATCCCCCGCTGACATCACCGTGTTTTACGACGAGCTGGATCTTGCGCCATTTAAGCTAAAGGTAAAACGCGGCGGCGGTGCAGCCGGGCATAATGGCATCCGCTCCACCATCGACCATATCGGCGCAGAATTTCGCCGCGTGCGGCTTGGCATCGGTCATCCAGGGCATAAAGACCGCGTCACCGGCTATGTGCTCGGCAGCTTTTCCAAAAACGAGATCGATCCGCTCGCCGACATGCTAGGCGCATTGTCCGCCGAGGCCGACTGGCTGGCGCAGAGCAATGACGCGCGCTTTATGAGCGAGGTTGCTTTGAGGTTGGCGGAATAGCCCGGGTATTATGGACTCAACAATCATTTTTGTGCTAAATACTTTTCATGACCAACGCTGCAGATAATCTGGTGCTAGAACACCTCAAGAAAATACAAGCCGAGCAAACTGCTTCGCGTGAGCGCGATGCTGACATGTTGAGCCGTCTCGCCCATATCGAAACCTCAATTGCGCGCCTCGCGCGCGACGGCGCAGACAATTTTACTGAGGTGATTGCAGATCGGCATGCCATCGATAAGTTGAAAGAGCGCATTGAACGTATCGAGCGTCGTTTAGAACTACAATCCTGACCGACCGACGCGGTACGCTAAGTTTACCGATGCAACGCGTCCTTATCATCGGCCCATGCGGTGCGGGTAAATCGACACTCGCTGGCGAACTTGAAACTAAGCTCCAGCTGCCAGTCTTCCACATGGATCAGCTGAACTGGAAACGCGGCTGGTTGGAAAGCAGCAAGGATGAAATCCGCGAAAAGCTAGCCCCTATTACCGCCACCGACCGCTGGCTGATTGACGGCACTTATGGCGGCACTTTGGGCGAGCGGTTGGAGCGCGCCGACACCGCCGTCTATCTCGATTATCCGATCCGGCTGTGCGTCATGCGCCTGCTACGCCGCATCTGGCGCTATCGAGGGGTGACGCGGCCCGATATGACCGACGGATGCCCAGAACGGTTCGATTTCGGCTTTCTACTTTATCTGCTGCAATGGAACAGCGGCCCAAAACTACGCACTGAGGCCAGGCTAAAGGGGCATGAGGATAAAGTCATAAGGCTGAAAAGCCCCGAGGCGCTGGTGCGCTGGCTGGACTCGCTTCCCCCTGTCGCCTAGGGACGCGGCTTATTATTCTCCCAAGAGGAAATTATGGGTTTCAAATGCGGTATCGTCGGGCTGCCTAATGTCGGCAAGTCTACTCTTTTCAATGCGCTGACGCAGACTGCGGCGGCGCAGGCGGCGAACTATCCTTTTTGCACGATTGAACCGAACATCGGCAATGTCGCGGTGCCCGATGCGCGATTGCAGACGATTGCCAAAATCGGTGGCTCGCAAAAGATTATTGAGACGCAATTGGGTTTTGTCGATATCGCAGGCCTAGTACGCGGCGCGTCGAAGGGGGAGGGGCTGGGCAACCAGTTTTTGGGCAACATCCGCGAAGTCGATGCCATCGTCCATGTGCTGCGCTGTTTTATCGACGACGATATTCAGCATGTCGATGAGAAGATCGATCCGATTTCGGATGCGGATACTGTCGATACCGAATTGATGCTTTCGGATTTGGAATCGCTTGAAAAGCGTGTGCCCGCGTTGGCAAAAAAAGGCACGCAGGGCGACAAGGAAGCCAAGGCGACGGCGATTGTGTTGGCCAAGGCGCTCGACCTGCTGCGCGAAGGCAAGCCTGCGCGGCTAACCAAGCGCGACGATGCCGATGAGGAACGCCTGTTCCAACAGGCGCAATTGCTGACCGCCAAGCCTGTTCTGTATGTCTGCAATGTTGAGGAAGCCAGCGCTGCCAATGGCAACGCGCTGTCGGCGTTGGTGTTTGCAAAAGCTAAGGCCGAAGGCGCAGAGGCGGTCGTTGTTTCCGCCGCGATTGAGGCTGAAATCTCCACAATGCCTGCCGAGGACCGCGAGGTTTTCCTCGAAGACCTGGGCCTTACCGAAACCGGCCTCGCGCGCGTTATCCGCGCTGGTTATGAACTGTTACACCTCATTACATTTTTCACCGTCGGCCCCAAAGAAGCGCGCGCGTGGACGATCCACAAAGGCGACACCGGCCCCAATGCCGCTGGCGCGATCCACAGCGATTTCGAAAAAGGCTTCATTCGTGCCGAGACGATGGCGTATGATGATTATGTCCAGTTCAATGGCGAAGCCGGTGCCAAGGAAGCGGGCAAATGGCGGTCGGAAGGCAAGGACTATCTGGTCAAGGACGGCGACATCATGCTGTTTAGGTTTAATGTTTAGCGAGGTGCTACATCCTCTCACTTCGTCACCCCCGCGAAGGCGGGGGTCCATCACCTGAGGGATCGGTTTATACGGACTCCTAGTTTGAAACCTAACGTTCAGGAGATGAATTCCCGCCTTCGCGGGAATGACGAAGGTGAAGAACTGAAATCGCATTGACATTTTAACCAATGTGGTTATATTGGAAGTCATGAACACACCCCCCTCCTTCTTCACTGCCCGGCCCTCACTTCTGGCGCCTCTCCGCCACTGCGCGAACTGTCAATTCACTATCAAGTTGCGCAGAATTCTGAGGGTTTTCGGATTGGCGTTGACGGCGGTGTTCGCCTCATCAAACGCTGCTTTCGCGCAGGAGCATGACCATTCGCAGATGGATCACAATCAGCATCAAGAGATTGCTGACGACGTTGAAGTTTATTCGGTTGCTAATATGATATCGTCTACCACCGAAGGTTCGGGCACTTCACGCTTGCCGGGTAGGGAAGGCGGGCACTCCGGCATCCATCTCATGCCCGGCAACAACTGGATGGTGATGCTCCACGGCTTTGTCACGGGCGTTTATACCAACCAGTCCGGCCCGCGCGGTGATGACAAAGTCTATGTCCAGTCGATGGCAATGCTGTCTGCGGAAAAGGACACCGGCTGGGGGCGCGTTCAGCTAAAATCGATGATGAGCCTTGAGCCGTTGATGAAAAATCGCGGCTATCCCAACCTGTTTGCCACCGGCGAAACAGCGGGCGGGGAGCCTTTGGTGGACCGGCAGCATCCGCATGATCTGTTTATGGAGCTGGCGGGGCGTGTTGATTTTAACGTCGGTGAGGGCAGCAGCGTCTTTATCTATGGCGGACCTGTCGGCGAACCCGCGCTTGGCCCTAGCGCGTTTATGCATCGCGGCTCGGCTAAGCTGAACCCGGAAGCGCCAATCACGCATCACTGGTTTGATAGTAGCCACATTACTTATGGTGTTGGCACCGTAGGTTTTGCATCGGGAAAAATTCAGATCGAAGGATCGATCTTCACCGGGCGAGAACCCGACGAACGCCGCTGGAACATCGAAAAGCCGCGCTTTGACAGCTGGTCAGTACGCGCAACGTGGAACCCCACGCCGAACTGGGCGTTGCAAGCGTCAACCGGGCGGCTGAAGACGCCTGAATTTCTTATTCACCCCGATGAGGACGAGCAGCGAACCACAGCTTCGGTGCATTATGCCGATACCAAAGGATTGTCAGCGATGTTGGCGTTTAGCGCTAAGGATCGAAAGCCAGGACCGACGCTGACGGCGTGGCTGGCGGAGGTTAACTGGAACATCGACGCGCATCATACGCTGTTCGGTCGCGCAGAAAATGTTCGCAATGATGAACTGTTTCCCGATGATCTCGATCCGCTGCACGAGGTTCCGTTTCGCGTTAGCAAGTTTCAGGCAGGCTATGCGTACCGTCTGCCGCTGACCGAAGTGTTCAACCTTGCGCTCGGCGGAACGGTGTCAGCCTTTGCTAAGCCCGCCGCGCTCGATGCCGCTTATGGTAACAAGCCGATGGGCTATACCCTGTTCGCACGGCTGTCGCTTGGGCTTTAGTCTGCGGAAAGGTGGCGGTAAATTGCCACCGAAAGGGAAATCATGATTGTCGCAATCGCCGCGCCGAGTGCGGCATCAACGCCCGTCTCGACAATGGCTACGCCGTCTGGCCCTGCGATCAGGCGGCAGACCACACCGATAAGAACCCCGATGACCATGGCCGCCAAGCTGGCCGTTAAGGCTACAACGAACGTCAGCAAGAATATCGACCAGCCATTGCCGCGCGACAGTTCCCAGCTGCGCGCAATGATCCCCGATACACCGCGCTCAGTTTCAGCGACAGTCAACGGAGCCAGCGGAGTCAATCGACCGGCGAGATATAGTCCGGGCAGGATAAGCAAAAGCACCCCGAAAAGTGTGGCAAATCCGCCGATAAGCTGCATGAGAAAATAGAATGGCAAGAGGATCAAAGCCTGCCGAAGCGCCGCCCCAACCGTCGGCATGTCCTGGCGTGTCAGCACGATATAAATCGCGGCAGCACCAAACAGGGTTATCAATCCCGTCGGCAGCAGCACGGGCCAATGCTCAACGTAAAAATCTTGAAATGCGGCCATCATCGCCGCGGGCGTTTTTATACCTTCAAGATCGGGCTGCCCCGAAAACAGCCGCGCCACCCAATCTGGTAGGAACAGAAATGCGCCGGCGATTGCAGCGACACCTTCGCGATGCGACGCCAATTGCGTTTGGGTTTCTTTCCAGACGCTGGAATAATCGAGTTTGTGGTTCACATTCATCCTCCGGTTGCCAGCGAACGGTTAGGGGCAAGGCACAAGGCTGGCAAGCATGCTGGTGTCGCGCTATGGCGATGCGATGACCTTGATGGGCAATATCGATTGGGACGTTGCGGATGGCCTTGTACCGTATCCCGATGCATTGGCGCGGATGGAAGCGCGGCAATCGGCGATCCGTGACGCGAACGCGTGCGAACTCATCTGGCTGCTTGAACATCCGCCGCTTTATACCGGAGGCACCAGTGCGGACCCTGCGGAACTGTTGAGCCAGCAATTCCCCGTTTATGACACTGGCAGGGGCGGACGCTATACCTATCATGGACCGGGACAGCGGGTCGGCTATGTCATGCTCGATTTGGCCAAACGGGGCAAAGATGTGCGCTGTTTCGTCCATGCTTTGGAAGGCTGGGTGATCGATGCGCTTGCAGAATTTGGCGTTGCGGCGCGCCGTGCAGATGGGCGCATCGGCATCTGGTGCGACAACCGAAGTGGCCGAGAAGCAAAAATAGGCGCGATCGGTGTGCGTATTCGCAAATGGGTGACCGCGCATGGCTTTGCCGTGAACGTAGCGCCAGACCTGTCGCATTTCGGTGGGATTGTGCCGTGCGGGATAGCGGAATTTCCCGTGACCAGCCTAGCGGACTTGGGCATCATAGCCAGCCTTGCCGATTTTGACGCGGCATTGCACCGGACCGCCCCCGATTTCCTAACGGCCCTTGCCAAAGCGCCTGAGAATTGCGACTTAGCGCCCGTAATCCAGTCGGTTTGAAAGGTATTCTATGCGTCGCGCGATGATCTTGTCCGTAGTTCTTTTGCTCGCCGCGTGCGGCGGCAGTGACGACAGCAAAGTCACCGAAACGCGGATGGATGATATCGACAGCCTGCAAGGCACGATCAGCGACGAAATGGTCAACACCGACGAGCTGAACGAACAACCCATGGTCGAGGCGGCCCCGCCAGCAACCGCTAAACCAAAGGCCAAGGTCGAGGGCGAAGCCAAGCCTGAGGTAAAAGCAGTTACCGCTCCCAAAGTTGATGCGCCCGCCAAAACTGGCGACGAGTAACCGAATATGGCCGCCGATATATTGGCATCGCCGCTGACGCTTCCGTGCGGCGCGACATTGCCGAACCGTTTGGCAAAAGCCGCTATGACCGAAGGGATGGCTGACCCACTCGGCCGACCGACCGGTGAATTGGATAGACTTTATGCGGTTTGGTCCGATGGCGGGGCAGGGATGTTGCTGTCTGGCAATATCCAGATTGATGGCGATCATCTGGAACGCCCCGGCAATGTGATTATCGACCGCGAACCCGATGACGAAGCAAAACGGGCATTGGCGCATTGGGCCGCGACCGCAACCCGCAACGGCAATCATTTCTGGGCGCAGATCAGCCATGCCGGGCGGCAAACGCAAAGACCGGTTAATCCCAATCCCAAGGCTCCGTCTTCGGTAAAGCTGGGCTTGCCAGGTGGGCAATTTGGTGTGCCTGTGCCGTTGGCCGATGAAGAGATCCTCAACCTGATCGGCCGATTTGGAACAGCGGCGCGCGTTTGCAAGGAGGCCGGTTTTACCGGCGTGCAAATTCATGCGGCGCATGGCTATTTATTGTCACAGTTCCTTAGCCCGCTGGCCAACCGCCGTCAGGATCGTTGGGGCGGAACCCTTGAAAACCGCGCACGGATGCTGCTGTTTGTTGTCAATTCGGTGCGCACCGTTGTTGGCTCCGAATTTCCTATCGCGGTCAAGCTGAACAGCGCGGATTTCCAAAAGGGTGGTTTTGCGTTTGAGGAAAGCCTGCAAGTCGCCAAATGGCTGCAAGATGCAGGCGTTGACTTGATCGAGGTTTCTGGTGGAACCTATGAACAGCCAAAGCTATTGGGCATCGAAGGTATGGATGCGCCTGAGGAGCAGAATGTCGCCGCTTCAACGTTGGCACGCGAAGCCTATTTCGTCGATTTTGCAAAAGCGATGCGGGTGGAGATCAAAATCCCGTTGATGGTCACTGGCGGTTTCCGTTCGCGCAGCGCGATGCGGCAGGCACTGGAAAGCGGCGCAGTTGACTTGATCGGCCTGGGCCGTCCGCTGTGCTATTTTCCAGACGGTGCGAAGCGTTTGCTGGGCGGGATGGAGATGTTGCCGCGCAAGGAAAATGATTTGGCGCTGTTTCCGCCGTCGCTACAATGGCTGACGCGGTTTAAAACGATTCGAGCGCTGGATGGCTTCGCCGGACAATTCTGGTTTTACAGCCAGCTTTATGCGATCGGCAAAACCGGTCGCCCTGTTCCAGAACGAACGGTTTTTCAGGCACTTCGCGAGGTCGAGGGACGGCAGAAGCAATGGATGAAAGACCGGCGGGCGTTGCTTGGATGATTGTCAGCGGTAACTATTTGCAGTTGCTGGCTTTGCCTGCCACCAGATCAACACAGCGCCCATCGATCTGGTCCTTTGGCACATCCAGTCCGATCAGGCTGGCTAACGTTGGCATGATGTCCACCGTCTCAATGCCGTTGGGCTGTTCAAACGATGCGATACCCTTCCACCAGAATAGGATTGGCACGCGGCGGTCATAGTTCCAAGGCGACCCGTGCGTTGCTACATAGCCAAAGCCTGTGTTCGGTATGGGCGTGACATAACGTTTCAGCGCAACATAAAAATCCCCCGACCGTGCAGGGTCAAAATTGGCGCGAACACGTTGGATCAGGCTCCAATCCTCTGGCGGGCCTGATGGTGAGGCAGTTGCGGCGATTTCGTCCTTACGGAAAACGGCTTCGACTTGCGGGTGAGTTTTATAGGCGGCGACCGCAGCATCAAGCACCGCGCCGCGTGTATTCGCCGGAATTTTGGCTGACAGATACAAATCGCCAAACGGCGCATCGCCCATAATTGCGGCTTCGGGCAGGTCAAATTGCTTGCTCAGCTCAGCGCCAATTACTTGTGGCATCAATTTTATGTCGACACGTTCGGCACCGGGCAGGCCATTTTCGTCATTACGTTCGGGCAAGTCATGGCCGCCATGATCAGCGGTCAGAACCACGGCATAGGGAACTTTGCTTTTGTCCAACGCCGCAAGCAACCGCCCGATATTGGCATCGAGCGCCGCGATCTGCGCACACATTTCTGCCCCCGATGTTCCAAAGCTGTGGCCGATGTAGTCAGTTGCCGACAGGCTAACAGCCAAGACGTCGGTTGCGCTTCCCGAACCCAGTTTCTTTTCCGCAAGTGCCGCGATGGCGACATCAACGGTCAATGCGTCAAACGTTCCAGACGCTCGAAACCCTCTCGCGTCGCCTGCTTTGCGCGGTTGCAACGTGCCAACCGAGGTGGTCGCCCCGGTCGCGACTGCGCGCGAATGGCTTGCACACATTGCGGGCAATGCTGACAGCGTCGGCTTGTCAATTTCGGCCTTGGCGCGCGCGTTGATTGCAATGGTTGCTTTGGGCGCAGCAGCAGAGGCGTTGGCATAAGTCGTGAAGCCTTTGCCATCCCACCACATTGTTAGCGAAGTATTGTGCCCGCCCATCATAACTGCACCGCGGTCCTTGCCGGATACCGCAACGACTTGCGACGCAGAGTTTGCAGCGCGCAAGCGATCGCCCAAAGTCGGCACTTTCAATAGATTTGCTGAAACCGTGTAGTTGGAGCTGTTGCTGCCCGCGACCGCAATATCCTCGGAGCAATAGACGCCGTAATCGATTTTGCCGTCTTTGCCTGTCCGGCCTGAACTGGGGTCGAACCAATTGTTGGCGATGATTCCGGTGCGTGAAGGGCGGCTGCCGGTCAGGATAGTCGAATGGCCGGGGCAGGTTTCGGTCGCGGCATGGCTTTGATAGCCCGATGGAAAGACGACGCCGTCCGAAAGCCGTTTTAGCCCGCCAGTGTAGCTGCGGCGATATTCGTTGAATATGTCTGATGACAATTGGTCAACCGAAATGGCAACGATGAGTTTTGGCTGCGGTGCGGTAGGCTCGACGGGCTGCGCCGGCGACGCGGTTGCAGCGAAAATCGTTGCTGTTGCTGCTAGAAATGTTCGAATGCGCATTTTTTTCTCCATCGCTTTGCCATCATGCCCCAACCTCGGCGCGCAGCGCTTTGCGGTCAAGCTTTCCGATCATCGTTTTGGGCAGGGCGTCGCGCACAACTACATCGGTGACCCGTTCATGCTTGCCCAGTTGCGGGTTCAGCCATGCCATTAATTCTGCGCCGCTGATAACATCGGTGGTGGTGACATAGGCTATCGGGCGTTCGCCGGAATAATGGTCGGCTATGCCGATCACGAGCGCCTCTTTGACCGCTGGATGGCGATATAGGACATCCTCGATTTGGCTCGGGAAAACTTTAAACCCGCCGACCGCGATCATGTCTTTCAACCGGTCTACGATGTAGATAAATCCGTCAGCATCGATGGTAGCAACATCGCCCGTTCGCAAAAACCCGTCAACAAACACCTCGCTGGTGGCCGCTGGTTGCTTCCAATAGCCTTGCATGATCTGCGGCCCGGAACACAGCAATTCGCCGGGTTCGCCGTCCGGCGCAGGTTTAGTTGGGTCTTCCTTATCAACCAGCTTCACAGTCGTGCCAGGAACAGGTTGCCCGATGCTGCCGGCCCGGCTTTGGCCTTCATAGGGGTTGCAGCTGATCACACCCGAGCTTTCGGTCAGTCCGTAACCTTCGATCAGGACAGCTTTGCTGACTGCCTCGAACTTAGCCTTCAACTCGGCAGGCAAAGGCGCGCCGCCAGATATACATGCGCGCAGTGCGAAAAAATCAGTCGCGGGCAAGTGGGCATTATCAAGCAGCGCTTGATACATCGTTGGAACACCGGGAATAGCGGTCACATGTGTGCGATGAGCCGCCTTTAATGCTGCCGTCGCTTCAAAACGCGGCAGCATCACGATCTCTCCGCCATTCTCGATTGTACGGTTGAGCACAGTCGCGTTGGCAAAGACATGGAAGAATGGCAGCACGCCGAGGATGCGGTCGATTACCAACGCGTCGGGTTTGTTCGCACGGCTATGCGGATCAATCGCGTTGATCTGTCGCGCATTGGCGGTGATGTTTTGATGGCTCAGCATAGCGCCCTTTGGCGTGCCAGTGGTGCCACCGGTATATTGCAGCAATGCGACATCTTTTTCGGGATCGCATACAACCGATGTGGGTGCGCCGTCATTGGCGATAAAATCTGCAAATCTGGTGATGCGGGCATCATTGGGGATCAACGCAACATCCGCTTTTTTGAACACGCGATAAGCCCAGCTTTTTAATCGGGGCAAAGCCTCGGCTATGCTGCCCACGATCAATTGGCCTAAATCTGACTGGTCTAACACTTTAATTGCTGTTGGGAGCAACGCTGCCGCCGAAACGGTCACCAATATGCCTGTTCCGCTATCGGCAACCTGATGCGCGAGTTCATCGACGGTATACAGCGGCGAGAAATTGACCACCGCAGCACCCGCCAGCATCGCGCCATAATACGCGACGATATAATGTGGAACATTGGGCAGGAACAGGCCGACACGGTCGCCTTTCCCAATGCCGCGCAGTTGCAGTCCCTTGGCAAATTTACGAACGCTTTTTTCGATGTCAGCATAGCTGTATTTTCGACCCATGAAGTCGGCGAGTGGGGCAGCGCCCATGCGCTCTGCTGACCGGAAAAACATGTCATGTACCGATACCGGCGCGAATTGCTGGTTCCACGGTGACGGATGGAGATAGTGGGATGCCCAGGGTGTAGCGGTCGTCATCGTAATCCCCCTAAACGGACGCAAACCAGCCGACGCCGTCTTTGTCCTCTACTATCGCTCTCCCCGTCGTCTCAAGATGCCGCAAATGCGCCATTGCTTCGCCGGTAGCCAGCCCGAACACAGTTTCATCAATCGGTCGGTCAAAAAGCAAGGCGAAACAGTCAACCGCGCGATGTGGCTTTTCACGCAACGCTGCCTCAAGCCTGTCGAGACGTTCCAGATGACCCGACGCCAAAATATCTAGCCGGGTATGAACACCGCGAAATGGTGAACCATGTGCCGGTAGCACCAACATATCGGGCGGCAATAGCGCGCGAAACTTTGCAATCGATGCGAGCCATTCCCCCAGAGGATCAGCATCAGGCTCGCTGTCCATGATCGATACATTGCTGGTGATGCGCGGCAAAATTTGGTCACCAGCGATGATTGCGCCATTGTGGTGGTCGACCATGCAGGCATGTTCTGGCGTATGTCCGCCGCCTGTGACTATTTGCCAGACACGCCCGCCGACACGCACATGTTGCCCGTCATCAAGCCGATGGTGCCCCGTCGGCAGCTGCGATACGGCCCGGGCGAAGCTGCCAAAACCGCGTTTGCGTACATCGTCGATCTGAGCCTCGCTATATCCTTGGAAACGCCTGCGGGCGAGGACATCCTTGGGTGGCTCCTCCCTTTGATCGGCAACCAACATCCGCGCCATCAACCATTCGGTCCGGTTCATCCAGACCGGAGCTTTGCTGCGGTTTGCCAGCCATCCGGCACAACCGACATGGTCAGGGTGGAAATGGGTCACAAAAATGCGCGTCAGCCGCCTGTCAGCAAGTGTGCCACCGAGCAGCTTCTTCCATTCCGCGATCACTTCGGGCATAAACAGGCCGGTATCGGCAATGGCATAGCCCTCGCCGTGTTCGTCGTGATCACCGAGCAGCCAGATGTTGATATGGTTAAGGTTCCCCGGAACAGGCATCCGCGTCCAGCCCATATCGGGAGCAAGCGGATAGACTTCGCCATATTGCGGGACATGCTCGCCTAAAGGATAGGTTAGGCCCTTCATCTCAAGCGGCTCAAAGCCGTGGTCGGATAAGGTCATATCATAAGCGGTGAGGGTTTCATTTGGCATGTTGATACAGACCTGCCCGATGCAGCAAAGCGGCGCAATGGTGACGTAAGGGAAGGGCAAAGAAAAAGGGTCGCCAGATATAGCTCTGGCGACCCTTACTAGAATTTGCCGACGCCGAAGCTTCAGGCTGGTTTTTTAAACAATGTCTCTGCGGTCAATGCCACTGCAGGTGTCTCGACTTCGCCAGTTAGCACTTCTTCGGCCAGCCGCTTGTTTTCGTCACGCTCGGCGCGGAGTTGCTCGATTAAAGCTTCGCGGTCTCCGGCAAAGCGGGTGTCATCGGCAACGGTGTCAACCAGACCCGCCTTTTTGGCGAGGCGTGCAACGATTGCGTCCAGTTCGCGCTGCGAGCATAGCCCCAAGGTCACTGGGTCTTTAGCCTGAATTTCGCTGATGTTCCAATGGCTGCGATCACGGATCGCAGCGATCGTATTGCGTGTGGTGCCGATCAACTTGCAAATCGCGCCATCAGAAATTTCGGTATGATTGCGCAGCAGCCAAGCGATGCCGTCGGGCTTATCCGAACGTTTTGAGACCGGCGTGTAACGGGGCCCCTTTGTACGGCGAACCTGATCGGGCCCTTTGCTGATCTGCAAGTCGTAATCAGGATCAGCCTGACCCTGTTCAATTTCGTCCATCGCCAGCTCGCCTGCACGAACCGGATCGCGGCCTGTGTATTTCGTGCCGGTCATGTCGTCGGCCATCGCCTGCACTTCCAAAATATGCAGCCCGCAAAACTCGGCGATCTGCGTGAAGCTGAGCGCAGTGTTGTCGACCAGCCAAGCAGCGGTCGCATGCGGCATCAGTGGAACAAGTCCGTTCTGGGCCATCTGTAATTCTCCAATTAAAAGGGCCACCCCTTACCGGAGCGGCCTGCTAATTCTTAATGTTTAGGACAAAGCCTTCGTCACGGCAAGCGCCAATTCGGCAGAAATCTATGCAGCGTTATGCAGAAAGGCTTGACTGGATTAATTGCGCACTTAACATCTCAGCACCGACAGAGTTTTGAGGAGACCGGTTCAGTTTTGAATATCTGACACTATCATATTCAGTTAGCCACTAATGGAGGGAGAGGACCATGCGTAAGCTACATCTTATATCAGCGACTGCGGTGGCCATGTCATTGGCCACCCCGGCGTTTGCGCAGGATATGCCACAAGCAGACGACGAATCTGCGGACGACATTGGCATTATCGTCACCGCGCAACGAAGGGCGCAAAGCCTGCAAGAAGTGCCAATCGCCGTTTCGGCATTCGATTCAGCGGCTCTTGAAAGCCAGCAAATCGAAAATTCCAGCGATTTGCAGCTGACCCTACCCAACGTCACTTTTTCAAAGGGCAACTTCACCGGCTCCAGCTTTACTATTCGCGGCGTCGGTGACCTTTGCGTCGGCGTGTCATGCGATTCTGCAACGGCAATCCATCTAGATGGCACACCATTACTTGCAACACGCCTGTTCGAAACTGAATTTTTCGACCTCGACCGGATCGAAGTTCTGCGCGGGCCGCAGGGCACATTGTTCGGGCGCAATGCGACCTCGGGCGTAGTCAACATTATCCCGAAACGGCCTGATCTAAACGGGTTTGCAGCGTCGGCTGATCTTGAATACGGCAATTTCAATTCGGTCAAAGCAAAGGGCATGATCAACTTTGCCCTTGGCGAAAAGGTTGGCGTGCGCCTTGCGGGCTTCTTCCTTGATCGCGACGGCTATACGCAGAATGTCTTTGACGGTAACGATCACGATGATCGCAACATGTATGCGGTTCGCGGTTCGATCCGGATTGAACCGACCGAAACGACAACAATTGATTTTTCTGCATTCTACTTCCGCGAAAATGACAAGCGCGCACGTATTCAAAAACAGCTGTGTGACCGTGACCCAACCGGAGTTCTTGGCTGTTTGCCCAGCGGGCGTGGCTATGGGATCACTAACGCAAATACGCAATTTGTTGGCGTTTTGACGTCGCGAGAATTCTTTGCATTGCGGGGTCTGCCAACGTTCTTGGCTTTGGGCAGCCTCTATGGACCCGACATTTATGGCGGCGCAGCCAACCCTGCGGATCCACGAAAAGTCAGTACAGATTTCACGCCGGAATACTTCTCGGACGAACAGCAATACCAATTGCGGGTCGACCAGGAAATTGGCAACCACAACCTGCAATTGACCGGATTTTACCACACGGCATCGGTAGATTCGCGGCAAGACTATAACATATCGGTCGCAAACCGTGCGATTTATGCATCGGCACTTACCTCGCTTGCGACCGCTCGGTCTGGGGGCTTTGGTGCAGCGCTGCAGACCTATTTAACGCCGGTCGCCAATGCGATTATTCCCAACGGTGCTTCAGCTCAATTGTGCACGTCGGAAACTGAGGAAACGGGAACAGGCTCATTCGGTGGGCATCGTTTGTGTTCAAACACGCCGCAGGATTATGACCGATCCAATCAGAAATCAAAGGATTGGTCGGTTGAGGCCATCCTGAGCAGCGACAATGATGGGCCGTTTAATTATTTGCTCGGTGGCATTTATGTCAATTCCAAGCTGAGCGAAAACAGTTACTATGTTAACGGCTTTGGCATCGATTATTTCACCGGCGTCGTAGGTGCCTTCACTGCGCTTGGCGGGGGTTTGCCACCTTCTTATTTGGGCACGCCGTTTTTCCGGAACAACACCGATCTGCTGACCGTTAAATCCTATGGTCTGTTTGGTGAAGCTTATTATGACGTCGGCGATAAGTTGAAGATCACGGCGGGTATTCGCCTGAATAACGACAAGAAATTTGTTCGTGCGCGTTCCACGCTCGCCAGCTATCTGGTGCCGCATGGTTCAGCTAATGCCTTTACCAGTGCGGGCATCTACGGCGCCCGATTTGATGCCGATCCTGCAACTGCCTGTCCAGCGGGTGCTACGCTTGGCGGATTAGGATCGGTCGTTGGGTGCGAAGCGTTTCAGGAACGGAATGCCAAATTTAATGAGCTAACCGGCCGCGTCGTCATGGATTACCAGATAACCTCTGATAATTTGCTCTACGCGTCTTATTCTCGCGGGTATAAATCAGGCGGCATCAACCCGCCGCTCCAGCCGATTTTTGCAGTGGCTGACTCGTTCAAGCCAGAGTTTATCGATGCGTTTGAAATCGGCTCGAAAAATACCATTGCTGATGGTAAGTTGACACTAAACGCAACGGCTTTTTACTATAAATATAAAGGCCTGCAGCTAAGCCGGATCGTCGCACGAACGTCGGTAAACGACAATGTTGACGCCAATATCTATGGTTTTGAGCTGGAAAGTATTTTCCGTCCAACACCGGAGTTGGCGATCAACTTGGGTGCCAGCTACCTGAATACCAAAGTCAGTTCGGACAAGTTCCTATCGAATCCGCGTGATCCTTCGGGGGGCCGGGCTGATGCCGTGATCATCAAGGACATCACCAACGGCGCGAACTGTGCGGTCACCTCGACTTCGGGCAGTGTGGCTGGGGTCAATGGCTTTGTTAATCAGGTGAACACATTCATCAATACGATCAATGCGCCCGGCAACCCACTGACCAGTGCTGGAACGGGTGGATTGCAACCAGGTGCTGGATTGGCGCCAACAACAGCGTTCCCGGCAGGCAGCGGTGTTACTGCGCGTGGTGCGTTCAGTGTTTGCGGTATCCTGCAATCGCTGGCCGCGAGCCCCGTCGGAACAGCATTTGGCGGCATTGGCGTTGATCTGGCAGGTGTTGCTGTCAACCTGAAAGGCAATAAACTGCCACAGGCGCCGAATATGAAAGCCAATATCGGCATTCAATATACGGCTACGCTGCCGAATGACTGGACCATCGTCCCGCGCTTTGACTATGTTTACACTGGCAAAAGCTATGGCAACATTTTCAACGGTGCGATCAACAAAATCCCCGGCTATTCGCAGATGAATGCCCAGATCCAGATGAATGGCCCCGATGATCGCTGGTACATGCGTGCTTTTATCCAGAACATCGCGGATAAAAACCCGGTTACCGGTCTTTATGTAACTGACCAGTCATCGGGTCTTTATACCAACGTGTTTACGTTGGAACCGCGCCGCTTTGGGGTCGCGGCGGGCGTTAAGTTCTAACGCTGGCTTTCAGATGAAACAAAAAACCCCGGAGGTTACGCTCCGGGGTTTTTTGTTTAGGACTAGACGTTGGTCAGGGAATTAGTACAATTTTCCCGACAAAATCGCCGCTTTCCATCAAAGTGTGCGCCAAGGCTGCATCAGCGAGCGAAAAGCTTGACGCCATCGTTGGCCGTAACTGTCCGGCCTCGACAAAGGGCCAGACGGTTCGGTGTATTTCGTCCGCAAGCAGCGCCTTGAATGCATCCGAGCGCGGCCGCAGGGTCGAACCGGTCAGCGTTAAACGGCGCATCATAATCTGCACCATCGGCACCTCCGCCATCGCGCCGCCCTGAATCGCTATGGTTACGTGGCGACCATCGAAGCGCAGACATTGCATGTTGCGCGGAACATAGGGGCCAGCAACCATATCAAGCACAATATGCACGCCCTCTCCGTCGGTAATGCGTTTAACCTCCTCGACAAAATCGGCCGTGTTGTAATTGATAGCGTGAATTGCGCCGATGCCGACCGCCGCTGCGCATTTTTCATCGGAGCCGCAGGTAACGATAACTTGCAACCCGAACAAATTGCCCAACTTTATTGCCATTGATCCGATGCCGCTGGTTCCGCCATGCACCAAAATCGTTTCGCCTTCATCAGCATAGCCGCGTTCAAATACGTTGTGCCATACGGTCATCAATGTTTCCGGGATCGCGGCTGCTTCTTCCATCGAAATACTATCTGGCACCGCCCAGCAAACATCAGCGCGCGCTAGGCAATATTCTGAATAGCCGCCGCCTGCGACCAATGCGCAGACATTCCGGTTGATAAGCTCAGGGTCAGTTCCTGCTCCCAATGCGACAACTGTTCCCGATATCTCCAGTCCGGGTAGGTCACTTGCGCCTGGAGGCGCTGGATACAGGCCTTTGCGTTGGACCACATCGGGGCGATTGACGCCGGCTGCGGCAACTTTGAGAAGCACTTCACCTGCGCCAGGTATGGGAACAGGACGACTGCATGGCTTCAAAACATCGGGTCCACCGGGACTGCTGATTTCGATAGCCGTCATTGTTTCGGGTAGATTGGTCATGTGGTTGCCCCTTGTTTTGGAGATCATAGCGGCGATGTTGCAAGCATTCCAGAGCAGAAGCAGTCGGCGTTAGGTGAATTGACAGATGCACAGCGATTACGCATTCTGCTTTTAAGGAGACAAACGATGGACCTTGATGAATTGTTTGCCAGGCGGCCCGATGACCCGCTGGTCGCGCTGTTAAAACAGGATATTGATCGGTATTCGGTGGCTGAACTGAAAGAGCGCGTCGAAGCGTTGCACGGCGAGATCGCACGGTGCGAAGCCAAAATTGCGTTTTCAAAGGATCATCGCAATGTCGCTGATTCTCTGTTCAAACAATAGGATCAACCGCGAACGCATTAACCATCGGCAGAAGCAATTTCACGCCAGCTGGTCGTTATAGGATAAATCCCTGTTGAAAGCTGCAACATGGACGCCGATATAGTTACGAATGGGCGATAGCCGCCCCGCTTGGAGCACCGTAATATGCCGTCATTTGCAGAATCGCTGGAAGCAACGCTTCACAATGCTTTGCGGCATGCAGGCGAGCGAGCGCATGAATATGCGACGCTGGAACATTTGCTGCTCGCTTTGGTCGATGATGAAGATGCGGCGCGCGTGATGCAGGCTTGCGGCGTTGATGTCGGCGAGTTGAGCGATACGGTGGTCCAATATCTGGATAACGAACTGGAAAGCCTGAAAGTCACTGGCAACGTTGATCCGTCGCCGACAAGCGGTTTTCAGCGGGTCGTGCAACGCGCCATCCTGCATGTGCAATCGTCGGGCAAAGACGTTGTCACTGGCGCGAACGTGTTGGTTGCACTGTTTTCTGAGCGTGAGAGCTATGCGGTCTATTTCCTGCAGCAACAGGATATGAGCCGTCTTGATGCGGTCAGCTATATCAGCCACGGCATCGGCAAAGACGGCAAGCTGATCGATCAAAAACCTGTCGAAGGGGCGGACGAACGCAAAGAAGAAGCCACTGACCCCAAAGAGAAAAAGGGCAAAGAAACCGCGCTTGAGCAGTTTACTGTCAACCTGAACGAAAAGGCCAAACAGGGCCGTATCGATCCGTTGATTGGTCGCGCAGAGGAAGTTGACCGCACTGTGCAAATCCTGTGCCGCCGGTCAAAGAACAACCCGCTGTACGTCGGCGAACCCGGCGTCGGCAAAACCGCAATTGCCGAGGGGCTCGCGCGGCGTATTGTCGAAAATCAGGTGCCAGAAGTCTTGCTGCCTGCGGTGATTTATTCCCTCGACATGGGGTCGCTATTGGCGGGAACGCGGTATCGCGGCGATTTTGAAGAGCGGTTGAAGGCCGTCGTCAGTGAGCTGGAAAAACTGCCCGACGCGATCCTTTTCATTGATGAAATCCACACGGTAATCGGAGCAGGCGCGACCAGCGGCGGGGCAATGGATGCATCCAACCTGCTTAAACCAGCACTTTCCGGCGGCACAATCCGCTGCATCGGTTCGACCACTTACAAAGAATTCCGCAATCACTTTGAAAAAGACCGCGCTCTTTTGCGCCGGTTCCAAAAAATTGATGTCAATGAGCCCAGCATAGAGGATACAATCAAGATCCTCGCCGGCCTACGCGCGGCATTTGAGGACCATCACAAAGTCAAATACACCAACGATGCATTAAAGGCCGCTGTTGAACTCTCCTCGCGCTATATCAATGATCGCAAGCAGCCCGATAAGGCCATCGATGTTATTGACGAGGTCGGCGCGATGCAGATGCTGGTTCCGCTGGCCAAGCGCCGCAAGCTGATAACGCCCAAGGAAATCGAGGCGGTTATCGCGACCATCGCGCGCATCCCGCCCAAAAATGTATCGACCGACGACCGGACTGCATTGGGCAGCCTTGAGACTGATCTGAAGCGGGTGGTGTTTGGGCAGGACAAAGCGATTGCTCTGCTGTCCTCCGCGATCAAGCTGTCGCGTGCTGGCTTGCGCGATCCCGATAAGCCCATCGGCAACTATCTGTTTTCGGGCCCCACCGGCGTCGGCAAAACCGAAGTTGCGCGGCAACTGGCCAGCATCATGGGCATTCCGCTGAAGCGCTTTGACATGTCGGAATATATGGAGCGTCACAGCGTCAGCCGCCTGATCGGCGCGCCTCCGGGCTATGTCGGTTTTGATCAGGGCGGTTTGCTGACCGATGCGGTCGATCAAAATCCGCATTGCGTGTTGTTGCTCGACGAAATCGAAAAAGCGCATCCCGATCTGTTCAACATCCTGTTGCAGGTAATGGATAACGGTCGCTTGACCGATCATCACGGCAAAACGGTTGATTTCCGCAATGTCATTTTGATCATGACGACCAACGCCGGCGCTAAGAACCTTGCAAAGGAAGGAATCGGCTTTGGTCGCGCTGCCGAGGCGAACGAGGATGCGAGCGAAGAAGCGGTCAAAGAGCTTTTCGCGCCAGAATTCCGCAACCGTTTGGATGCGATTGTACCGTTCGCATTCCTGCCAACCGAAGTGGTGGCGATGGTAGTCGACAAGTTCATTCTGCAACTCGAACTGCAACTCGCCGATCAAAATGTGCACATCAAGCTAGACGATGAAGCGCGCGCTTGGTTGACCGAGCGCGGCTATGACAAGCTATACGGCGCAAGGCCGATGGGGCGTTTGATTCAGGAGAAGCTGAAACAACCGCTTGCAGAGGAACTGCTGTTCGGAAAGCTGGTCAATGGCGGCGAAGTCGCGGTGCACATGAAGGACGGCCAGCCGGTCTTTGAAGTGACGCCTGCGCCTCCGAAAGCAGCGAAGCCAAAGAAGGAAAAAGGCGCAAAGAAGGTCAAGGCCGGATAGGGTAAAGCCGCACTATCATACGTCCAACCTATTCTGATTTGGCGTTTTGCCTTCAGAGGCGCATTTTGCAACGATGGAAAAGGGCAAAGTCTATCTGGTCGGTGCAGGCCCGGGTGACCCCGATTTGCTGACGGTGAAGGCCGCGCGGCTGATCGCGGCGGCGGATGTTGTTGTGCATGACGGGCTGGTGGATGATGCAATACTGGCGCTGGCTAATCCGAATGTGCGTTTCATTTCGGTGGCGAAACAACGCAGCCGTCATTCAGTGCCGCAAGATGGCATCAATGCGATCCTTGTCGAACAGGCACTCGCCGGACATGCGGTTGTGCGTTTGAAGGGCGGCGATCCGTTTATCTTTGGGCGCGGCGGTGAGGAGGTTGAGGCCTGCCGCGATGCCGGCGTACCTGTCGAAGTCATTCCCGGCATTTCAGCTGCGATTGCGGGCGGAGCAGCGACATTGCTTCCTCTGACGCACCGCGATGCCTCTAGCGCGGTTACCTTTGTCGCTGGCCAATGCAAGGGGTTGACCGACCAGAATTGGGCTGGCCTTGCCGGCAAAGGCCGGACTTTGGTCATCTATATGGGTGTCGCGACGGCAGACGATATTAGCGAAAAACTGATTGCTGACGGCCTGTCGCCCGATACGCCGGTTGCTGTGTTGGAGCGGGTAGGGCGCAAAGACGCGCGCGCAATGCGCAGCATCCTGACCGATCTGGGCGGTATGATTGTGCGCGAAAATGTGCGGTCACCGGCCATCATCATTGTTGGCGATGTTGTCCTGAAATCTGATGCGGAGGATAGACTCCGCAGTTTTGCCAAAGAAGCGGAGAAGCTTGCGTGAAATTACTAACAGGAAATGATCTCGCCTCTGGCGCCGTCACGTGGTGGGCGGGCAGCTGGTGGTCTTTGCACGTCGAAGATGCCGTCGATGTGGACGAAAGTGGGGATGCAATCCTGGCGCGCGAAGAAGGTGCTCGCCGCGTCAATGCGCCTTACATCATAGAGGCCGTGGCCACGCCTGAAGGACCGCGTCCGGCGCATATCAAAGACCGGGTGCGCGCGCTTGGCCCTACGGTGCGGCTCGATCTTTCGTTAAAACCAGCTGACGCCAACGTCGGCGAATGGGTAATTTGAACGGGTAATCTGACATGTATAAATACGACACTTATGACCAAGCCATCGTCGATGCCCGCGTTGCTGATTTCCGCGATCAGGTGAAGCGCCGACTTGCGGGCGAAATCACTGAAGACCAGTTTAAGCCTCTGCGGCTGATGAACGGCCTGTATTTGCAACTGCACGCCTATATGCTGCGCGTCGCCATTCCATACGGGACGCTCGACAGCCGCCAGATGCGGATGCTGGCGCATATCGCGCGCAAATATGACCGCGATTATGGCCATTTCACCACGCGTCAGAATATCCAGTATAACTGGATCAAGCTGGAGGAATGCGGCGATTTGCTCGAGGAATTGGCAAGCGTAGAGATGCACGCGATCCAGACCAGCGGCAATTGCATCCGCAATATCTCGTCCGACCAATATGCAGGGGCGGCAGCAGACGAAGTCGCCGATCCGCGCCCATGGGCTGAATTGCTGCGTCAATGGAGCACATTCCACCCTGAATTCAGCTATCTGCCGCGCAAGTTTAAGATTGCGGTGATTGCATCGCCCGAAGACCGCGCTGCCATGCGCTTACACGACATCGGGTTGGAACTGGTCAAGCAAGACGGTGTTTTGGGCGCACGTGTGTTTGTTGGTGGCGGCATGGGCCGCACCCCGATGATCGCGCCAGAGATTAACCCGTTTATCAAAGCAGATGATTTGCTGAGCTATATCGAGGCCTGCTTGCGCGTATACAACCGCCACGGCCGCCGCGATAATATCTACAAAGCGCGGATCAAAATCCTTGTCCACGAAATCGGTGCCGATGAATATCGCCGCCAGGTCGAAGAAGAATTCGCGCATGTGAAGACTTTGGGTATCGACCCGCCGCTGGCAGAGTTCGACCGGATTTCCCCGTTCTTTGCGCCGCCTGCGTTTGAAGTGGTCAGCGAAAATGTCGACCGCAGCGATCCCGATTTTGCGGTCTGGCTTGACCAGAATGTGAAGCCGCATAAGCAAGCCGGTTACGCCATCGTCAATATCAGCCTAAAACCGATTGGCGGAATTCCGGGCGACGCATCGTCGGCACAGATTGATGTGATGGCCGACCTTGCCGAGACATACAGCTTTGACGAACTGCGCGTCACCCATGCGCAGAACATCGTGTTGCCACACGTTGCCAAGCGCGACCTCTATGCCGTCTGGCAGGCCCTAAACGCCTCGGAATTGGCCAATGCCAACCTCGACCTGATAAGCGACATCATCGCGTGCCCGGGTCTCGATTATTGCAGCTTGGCCAATGCCCGTTCGATTCCTGTGGCACAAAAAATTGCGACGCGCTTTGCTGATTTGGAGCGGCAGCGCGATTTGGGCGAGTTGAAGCTTAAAATATCCGGCTGCATCAACGCCTGCGGGCATCACCATGCGGGCCATATTGGCATCCTTGGTGTGGACCGGAAGGGCGTCGAAAATTACCAACTGACACTTGGTGGTTCGGGCGCCGAGGATGTCAGCATCGGCAAAATCACCGGCCCCGGGTTCAATGAAGACGGCATCGTCGACGCCGTAGAGCGCGCGACGGACAAGTACCTGACCTTGCGCGAACCCGGCGAACGTTTCGTCGATACCTATCGCCGCGTCGGCATGGACCCGTTTAAGGAAGCGATTTATGGTTGAGTATCACATAGCTGCAGGCGAAGAACCCGCAGTAACGCTCGACGCGTTCCTCGACCAATCGAACGCAACTGCTGTGCGCTTGGAGCCCGATGATGATGCGCGTGCGCTGATCCCGTTTCTGGGTCGACTGGCGTTGATCGAGGTCGCGTTTCCCAAATTCCGTGACGGCCGTGGCTATTCGTCGGCGCGTATCTTGCGTGAGGCGGGTTATACCGGGGAATTGCGTGCAGAGGGCGATGTTCTGGTCGATCAAATCCCGCTAATGAAACGCTGCGGCTTTGACAGTTTCGCGCCCGAAGCGCCCCAGAATCAGGCGCATATTGACGCAGCGATTGCGCGCTTTGAGCATGTCTATCAAGGTGCAGCTGATGCGGCGGTTCCGGTGTGGAAATTGCGCCATGGCTGAGCCGCTAACACGCACCCGCGACCGGATCGACACCGGCCCACGCTACACTGAAACCGATGCTATCCGGCTAAACCATATGTTTCGTGGGCGTGACACGGTGGACATGCTGGAGGTTTTGCTTCGCGAAAACATACTGGGCGATGTGGCCATTGTATCCAGCTTTGGCGCAGAATCGTCGGTGCTGTTGCATTTGATCGCAAGCATTGATCCTAGTGTTCCAGTGTTGTTTCTCGACACCGGAAAGCATTTCCCTGAGACGATCACTTACAAAGAAGAACTGCGCGATCGGCTGGGCCTTAAAGATCTGCGCGATTTGAAACCCGATGCAGAGCTTTTAGCACAAAAGGATGGCAATGGCCTTCGATGGTCATTCGACCCAGACGGATGCTGCGAAATCCGCAAAGTTTTGCCGCTTCAAAAAGCACTCGCCGGATTTGATGCGCAATTCACTGGTCGCAAAGCGTTCCAATCGTCAACGCGAAGCGCGCTGCCGCGGTTCGAGATTGAGGACGGGCGGCTAAAGGTTAATCCGCTGGCGGATTGGAACAAGGAACGGCTCGAAGCGTATGTCGCGGAACATGACCTGCCGATCCATCCGCTCGTCCAACTGGGCTATCCATCGATTGGGTGTTCACCCTGCACCAGCAAAGTCGAGGCGGGCGAAGACCCGCGCTCGGGTCGCTGGAAAGGTTGGAACAAAGTGGAGTGTGGTATCCACACCTCCGTTGAGAATGCCGCCGATGAAGACAACGGGGCAAACGATCCAGTATTCTGATGTTCTGAATCGCCGAGGACGGCAAATATCGGCGTGTGTTTAAAGATGCCCGTCCCCGGCAAACTTGAAAAAATCTGTTTAGATCTCTCGGTTGTTGATGCGAATGTAATCGACGCGACCGTCGGTTGCGGCGCAGGTGAATCCATCATTGTTCAGATCGCCTTCGACGCGCCAGCCATTGCCGTCGCGCGTGACTGAACGGATTTCGCTGACACGTGCGTTGTTACCTGCACTGCGTTCGGCGGCGTCTGTGCATGCGCTGACAGCTGAACCCAGATCATTGTCTTTAGAGACGGGGCGGTCGTCATTACGCGGATAGTCGGTGCGATCTTCGTAACGCGGTTCGTTTCGGCTTTGTTTTTTGGCTTCGCTCGCTGCGCCTGCGATAATCGCGATTCCGGCCAAGATGCCTATGCCGGTTAAAATATCGCCTCCATCCACGCGGTCGCGGTGACGATAATGGCGGCGGTGGCCGTCGGCGGCTTGGTGCAAAACATCACCTACTGATGTCGCAACAGCCGGGTGACCCATCGTTGCCGCCATCGAAGCCATTGGAGTTGTGGCCAACATCGCGGCGGCACCGGATGCCAGGATCAATTTGCTTGAAAATTTCATGATACTACCCCCAAAAGAAAGGGCGATCAGCCCCTTGGTTAAATTCATGAACGGTCCAGCCTGTCTTTAAGCTGAACCGTTCACATTCAATTCCACTTCATCAAACTGCGGGCAATTAGCGCCACTGGTCCAACCCGCGATAATCGATATCAATCACCCGACCGCGCTCCACGTAGCAGGTAAAATGACCCTTGTCATAGCCACGATCATAGCCACGGTCGTAACGGTTGCGACCACGATAACCGTCCTGCACGACCAGATTGCCGGTGACGCGGTAGCCATTGCGTGTTCGATCAATGTAGTTGATCTGAGTGACATCGGCGCGGCTGTAACGGCTCGCCCAATTTTCCACTGCAGTTATGCACTGGTTGACGGCAGAACGGCTGCCGTTTTGGCGGTCATAGCCATAATCGTCATGCCCGCGCCCACGTCCGCGACGGTGGCCATTGTCATAGCGATCATCCCGGTCTTCATACCGACCATCATTATAGCCTCCGCGATCATCATAGCGCCGGTCGTCATAGCGCCCGTTGTCTCGACGATCGTCACGATCATTATCCGAGGATGCAATCACTGCGGCAATGCCGCCGATGATAACGGCTCCTGCAATAACTTCACCAGCAGTAATCCCGTCATTATCGCGTCCACGTGCCTCGGCAGGGGCGGCGACACTGACCAGGGCCGCAGCTGCGGCACCGGCGCTGAGCAGGCTCTTGGTCAAAATCTTCATCGTCTTTCTCCTGGTTGAAGCCGGAACAATCTCCGTCTTCGAATGAAGGATTAGGCGTTTAGTTCTGATCGCTGGCTGAATTGGGTTGTCAGCAGTTATTCATAAAAAGAACGGTTTTGGTGAACGAAATAGACTTAGCATGACAGCGTGATTGGAGCGGAATTCCTTCGCTTTAAGGTAAGCTCGAGTGAAAGGGGTTGGAGTTTGGAGGCAAAGTAGACTGCCGCCTTAGAACGCGGCTCGACTATCCAGTCACCGCTGACGCGGTCGATCCGGTCGCTCGTTCCCCGGATCTGGCATACCGACGCCGGTCAGCAGCATGATCGGCTCCACGAGCGGGTCTAGACAAAGACGCTGTTCGAACATCGGGTCACGCAGCGCTATGGTGGTAAAAGGCGCAAGGTCAAAATGGGTAGCAGTAAGCGCAAAGCTCTGTCCGATGTGACCAGCTTCGAGTAGCATAGCGCGGAAAGCTCGGCTGAACTGGTATTTCCACGCTGGCCGGGCAATGACACAGGTTGACACAAAGACGGCAGCAGCATCCGCTACCCAGTCCTGTCCGCCACACGCTGAACCGATCCAAGCGCGTGGGTCATCCCGCGACAAAAGTACAAGTCCGTGGCGACGCACCGAATAATGGTAAAGGCCGGGCTCGAATCCGTCCACGTTCATCAACAGCGGATAGACTTCGGTTGGATGCAACGAGCCGCCAGAAGGCGAAGTTTTTCGTAGAAACACATCTCCATACGGGTTGCGCTCAACGCTTGTTGCGCCCCAAACGTAGTATAGTAACGCAGAAAGGCGATCCGCATCGAGAGGTATGTCGGCAAAACTGCGCGTGGAGCGGCGCCGCAACAGGACATCGATAAAATCACTATTGCGATGGGGTTCGTCGAGCAGAGGATTGGGCAGAGGTAAGAATGGATGCGCCCAATAATCCTTGTACGCTGAAGGTTGCTGCTCCTCTCGCGCTTTTGATTCAAGTCCTTCCTCCAATTCAGCGAGCGTTGCAAACGACGTATCGGCGCGCGTTCGCGTGCCAAGATAAAAGTCGAGCGCGACATCCCAAGAGTCCCAAGTCTTTGGCACTGCGGGAGTATCCGCCGGGGCAAGTGCGCTAATGTCGAGCAATTGACGCACCGTCGCAGTCGCTGCGCCGAGTTCCGCTGGGCCATCGCCCATCTCCTCCAGAACGCGAACGATTGATTGCGGCGACGTAAACTGGGCGACGGTTGGCAGCGATTCAAGCGGCAGATCAAGTCGATGCGCGGCCAGACCGCCAGAAACGCGAATTGCGTCGTTGCGGATCGTTGCGGTAACACCGGGTGCGAGCGACAGCGCTGTGTCTGGACTCAGCGGTGCTGATGGGCATTTCAGGCTACGCCCACCCACGCCAATCCGATCACGAAAGTGAGCGATAAGCCCCATTACGTCGTCCTCGTTGGCGCGTGTGATGTATTCCCAATGCAGTGTGATCGCCCGAACTGGAGCGACATCTAGTATTGTATCCAGCAAGGCGCGGTCGGCCAGCGGGTCGGCAACGTGAATTTCGATCGTCCGGGAAAGCGGCAGTTCGCGGAGGTAATCGGCAAATGAAATACCACGGGCCATCGCTGTAGCCCTGCCATTTTCGATGTCGAGAACGAAGCCTGCGCCAGCGCCGTCTAGGATCGAGGCTGCGAACTCTGACTCTGTTAGGTTGCCGGGTAGATCTACGACTACCGTGCGCGGCGCATTTTCTAGCACGATCGGTAACCCACTCAATTCCCCTAATCTCAGAGCGTTCGCGATGATTGTATCACGCACATCCCGGCCTAGGACTGGCAGCACAAAATGCTGTGTATCGCCGCCGTCGAATCGATTCCAAGACATGTGCTCGTTAGCCCAAGGGGTGTCGGTGTCACGCCAAAGGCGGCAGGCTAGCTTCAAATACTCGGCGTCCATAGGTATATCGACGCTGCCAATCGAGAGGTTGGAGACATGCACGGTCGTCCTCGTAGGAGCGAATGCGTCGAGCAGAGTTGGTTCAATTATAACATGCGGTGGCTGCACTTCGACGTAATCAAAGAGTGCAGGCACATTGATGCGGCCCAGTATTCGCCGGTCTTCTGGCGGGCGAACAAGACGCGAGTCCATTTCGAATTCGAGGCCAACGCCAAGCGGGGGGAAGTCGCGGTCGTCAAACATGTCAGCTTGCCATAAGCTTACGGTGCCGATTGAGCAGCGCGGCGACGTCGCCAGACAAAGCGATGAACAGTTCGCGGCCGGACGGTGTGAACCCCGGATTGTTCGTAAAATCCGCCAGTGACGCGCGCAAGCCCAACAAAATCTCAACTAAGCGTTTCTGCGCTGCGACCTTATCACGCGGTCGCGCCGCCAGCACGCGCTCGTAATAATGCGATAATTCTACATATACAAAAAAGGCATGGAAATAGCCGTAAAGTTCGCGCATTTGCCCCGACCATGGCAAGCTGTACATAATTTCGGTATCAGCATCTGTCACAGGTGCGTCTTCGACGATGTGATACAGATGCTGGTGCGCGCATTCATGAACCAGCGATTCTTCAAGATCGAGCAATGATTGGTCACGCGCCGAAATCAGGATTACGCCAACGAAGCGCGACGCCGAGCAACTGCGGAAGTCAGCATCGGGCAGATAGGCGATTGCACGCACCAACCGGTTAAAGCGCGTCCGGGCGGCTGGCCAAGTCTCCGTTATGCGATCAAGTGCGACGTCGACGATATCGCCGAAGAATTCGACCGAGTGCCAGTTTGGTGGCGGCGCTTCTCCGAAATTTTCGTAGCTGGGCGGAGCCGTTTCTGCGATTATCGGATCGATCTCGCGGCAGTGCCAGGTTGGTGGTGCTGGCGTGGCGTCAACGCGCGCCAGCATGGGGGCGAAAGAGGCTAATCGAGCGCGCAGGGGTGCCTCATCGGTTTCGGTTCCAACCAGCCGATGGTTAAGGTCGACTAATGTCAGCCACAGCCAGCCGTTGAAAGTCGGGTGCTCCACCAGTGCTCGCCGCGCTGACGCATTGCGCAACAGTACCGCTGCCGCATCATCAAGAAAAACGTCCGCCACAGGATCGTCGGGACACAGCGTATCGATTTCGCCCTGTATGGCGAGGAAAGTCGTAAATCGCTTGCGCCACACCCGATCAAGCAGAGTGTCAAACGCAACCATCGGATCAGGATATTGCGGTACAGCGGCGTCGATGAATGAAATCTCGTCGGAAAAAAGTGTCGCCATGTTCAGTCTCCGTGGAATGGCGGTGCATCACCGTGAATTGGTTTAGTCATCAATAGGTTTTTCGTGCAAAAATCGAGGCTTTCGTAAAGCAGTCGAGCCGGACTGTTTTCTGCTGCCACGACAAGTCGCAATTCGCGGTCGCCCGCTTTAGCAGCTAGGCGCTCAGCAGCGACAACTGCCGCTCTTCCGAAGCCCATACGGCGTTTGTCGGGATCGATTTCCAGATAAAGGATCATTGACACAGAAAGGCCGTCCTCGACGCGATGCTCAATCCACATAGCACCGACGCGAGCGTCTCCATCGGAGTCGCGAACCGTGAACAACTCATGACAAGGCGTTGCTAATGCGTTTGCCAACCGTGCATGAAGATCGGACCGAAGACGCATTGCTGCCTCGTTGCTAGTCGCCACGCTCTTCCCGAACGCGACCATGCGGTCGATCAGTTCGGGAAGTTCGTCGTCGGCGAGTGGTGCGAGCGCAACGGCACGCGTCACCATCGTCAATCCATTTTTGCTTGCTGTTGTTGTTGCTGATCAAGAAAAGCGGCTTGTCCAAACTTGTCGCGGATCGTTTTGCCGACCGTGCCAAGTGCTTGCAAGTCGATGTCTTTTATTGCTTTAACTTCGTTCGGACCTAGATGGACGCCAATCGTATTGGCAGCCTTTACCGGATCACTTTTAAGATCTGCTGCAAATGTTGCATCAACCATGGCGCGTCCAAGCACGCTCGAAACAGCTCTTTTACCCACGATACATCTCCTAATTTAATTAACAGATTGTTTTCGTTGAGCGACCTTATACCAACGACTCGGTTACTAGCACGCGCAGCGAATTGAAGCAACGCAAATACAATTTTCTGGATATTTAGGTGCATCTATATGAAAAAATGCAAATTTTTTTGGAAATTGAAATCATTGAATATTATGTATTTAATATTAACCAATAGACGAACAATTCATTATCAATTTAATTGAATTATTGTTTAGCAAACTCAATTTTAATACCAATTGCGGTAGAGATTGCTGGGCGTGTCAAGCTGAAGCATCACGGGCCTGATACTAAGCGGTGTCGCTGCCCGAACAGAGAGACACAGCGTGGCTACCTGCAAGTCGACCTAAGATTGTGACAGTCAGCAGGCTGTTACCTGCGATGGATACTGCGCCCTAGTTTTGACTTCTTTGGGCCACAATCAACCAGCCACTGGAACTGCGGTCTTGTAGATGATCGGGCGCAGCGCAAAACTTGTGGTGACATTGGCGACGCCAGCAACGCGGGTTAGGCGGTGTCGCAGAAAATCTTCAAACTGGCCAAGCGATCCGACCAGCACACGCAACTGATAATCGGCTTCTCCAGTCATCAAATAGCATTCCATGACCTCGGTAAACTCAGCCACAGCGGCTTCGAACGCGGCGAGGTGTTTGTCATCCTGACTGTCGAGGCGAACACGGACAAAGGCGGACACCGATAGCCCTACAGTTTCTGGATTGATGAGCGCTACATAGCTGGTCAATATCCCGCTGGTTTCCAATTGCTTTACTCGGCGCAGGCAAGGGCTGGGTGAAAGGCCGATCTCTTCGGACAATTCCTGATTAGTCATTCGGCCGTTGATTTGGAGTTTATCCAGAATCTTGCGATCAATCGCGTCAAGTTCATAAATTGGCATATTTGTCCTACTTTTATCAATAACATAGCAGATAATGCTAATTATTTGCCATTTGTCCCTCCAGTTTGCAAGGACTTGGCGCTGCTGTGGGCAGTATGGTGAAATCCAAGAAAGGTTTTGCCATGCCTGATACTGATACGCTCTCCAAGCATGATATCGTTCCATTACTCGACGCTTTGGAAGTGCGTCTGCGCTGGCTATCGTCATGGACCATCCACCATGCCAACCACATTCGCAAAAAGCGCGATGGCCTGAAAGTCGGCGGGCATCAGGCGAGTTGCTCGTCGATGACAGCTATCATGTCGGCGCTTTATTTTCACGCGTTGCGGCCCCAAGACAAAGTTGCGGTCAAGCCGCATGCCGGACCGGTCTTGCAAGCCATCCACTATATGCTGGGCAACCAATCGCTGGATCAGTTGAAGGCATTTCGCGCAATGGGCGGCGCGCAAAGCTATCCGTCACGAACCAAAGATACCATCCCCGTCGACTTTTCGACCGGCTCTGTTGGTCTAGGTGTGGCGATCACGGCCTTTTCCAGTCTGGTGCAGGATTACATGATCGCGCATGGCAAAATATCGGAGAGCGAAGCCGGACGCATGATCGCGTTGATGGGCGATGCTGAGCTTGACGAGGGCAATATTTATGAATGTCTGATCGAGGGATTTAAGCACGATATCCGTAACTGTTGGTGGGTTGTGGACTATAACCGTCAGTCGCTGGATAGCACGACGGCAGACCGGATGTTCCGGCGTTTTGATGACATCTTTGAAACGTGCGGCTGGCGCGTCATTACTCTGAAGCACGGCAAGCAGCAAAAGGCAGCATTTGCCAAGCCGGGTGGACGGGCGTTGGAAGAATGGATCGACACCTGTCCGAACGCTCAATTTGCTGCGTTAACGTTTCAGGGGGGCGCGGCGTGGCGCGCACGGTTGTTGACCGATCTCGCAGGAAAATCCAATGCCAAGAAACTGATTGATTCTTATGACGATCAAGAACTCGCCGCGCTGATGACCAATCTTGGCGGTCATTGTAGCGAGAGTTTGATTGAAGCCTTTGACAGCGCGCAAGATGAACGGCCAACGCTGTTCATTGCCTATACGGTTAAAGGTTACGGCCTGCCGCTTGCCGGGCATAAAGACAATCATTCAGGCATGATGAACCCGACACAAATGGACGGGTTTCGCGCCAGCCTTGGTATTGCACAAGGAGACGAGTGGGAGCCATTTGCCGGATTGGGCGATAATCTAACGCAGGAATTGCGCGCCTTTATCGGTGGGAGCGCGTTGAAGAAAAGTGCGCCAGAGCCAGACGCTGCCGCGATCCCCTTGCCAGCCTCCTTCCCTGTCCCTGACGGCAAGGATCAATCGACGCAAGCGGCATTTGGCAAAATTCTGCTCGATCTGGCAAAGTCTGGCGAGCAGATAGGCGATCATATTGTGACCACAGCGCCGGATGTAACGCAGACCACCAACTTGGGCGCGTTCGTCAATCAGCGCGGGCTTTTTAGGCGACGGGAAATGGCCGACGTGTTTCGTGAAGCCAATATCCCGTCGGCGCAGAAATGGGCAGCGCATGGCGCGGGTCAACATATCGAATTGGGTATTGCCGAGAGCAATTTCTTCTTGCTGTTGGCCGCACTCGGCTTGTCAGGTCCACATTTTGGCACCCGGCTGTTGCCCGTCGGCACAGTTTACGACCCGTTCATTGCACGCGGGCTCGATGCACTTAATTACGGTTGTTATCAGGATGCCCGTTTCCTGCTCATCGGAACGCCTTCGGGTTTGACGCTTGGTCCAGAAGGCGGCGCGCATCAATCGATTAACACTCCGCTGATTGGGATGGGGCAACCCAATCTAGCAAGTTTTGAACCCGCATTTGCCGACGAAGTGGCTTTGATGATGCGCTGGGCCTTTGACCACATGCAACGACCGGATGGCAGTTCGGTGTATCTCCGGTTGACTACTCGCGTGATCTCGCAAGTCGAACGGAATGGCGATGCTTGGCAAGCCGACGCCTTGAAAGGCGGTTATTGGCTTCGCAAGCCTGCCGCCGGGGCGAAAATGGCAATAGTGTTTTGTGGTGCCATCGCAACTGAAGCGCTGGCAGCTTACGAGATGCTCTTGGATGATATCCCGGGTTTGGGCCTGTTGAATGTGACATCCCCGGATTTATTGCATCAAGACTGGTCTGCACAACGCGCGGCGCGCTGGACGGGCCGAAAACAGGATCGGTGTCACGCCGAAGATTTGCTTAGTTCCTTGGCGCCTGATGCCGGATTGGTCACGGTGCTTGACGGATCACCTGCGGCTTTATCATGGCTTGGGGGCGTCAGAGGGATGCGAGTAAGTCCATTAGGTGTCGACCGTTTCGGACAGACCGGCGATTTGATCGACATTTACAGAACCTATCGAATGGATGCCGAAGCGATAATCGATGCGGTTGCCGAACTGGTGATTGAATCCTGATACGCCCGCGAGCTCAAAATGCCCACGCGTTCAACAACGGTTACGCCGGTTGCTGCACATGTAACGCCGGCGCGCGACCGCATGATCGCAAGTTCGCTTTGCGGCAAACAAGGGCATCGATCTGGCGGGTGTCAGGCACAGGCCACATCTTGCGTATTGTTAACGCGGGTTTTGATGACCGTTAAGTGACTGCAACCTGATTTGGGCGCAAAGAGATGCGTTGGGGCGGGTGATGCCGGTGCGGTGATTAGCTTGCGCTACACTTGATTTGGTTCCCCGATAAGGATTCGAACCTCAATAGACAGAGTCAGAGTCTGTAGTCTTACCGTTAGACGATCGGGGAGTGCAGACGGCCCAGTAATCGGGCCTGTGTTCGCTGTCAATCGCTTCGCTTCGGAGCGTTTCCGACCAAACAGCTATCACCTTGAAATGTTAACGGCTTCAATGTAACACTGCATACAAGCACTGGGCGGTATCATCCGAAGCCAGATAGAAAATAAGAGATTGAGTTCGGCTATGGGCGACCGCATCGCGCCATCGCCGCAAAACGGTGGCAATAAAGGCGGACGGGGCAGAGGCAAAAAGAATACAGCTCCCCATCGCCGTAAAGACACCGGGGCGGCCGCAAACGGAGGCTCGCGCGATGGCGCAGCTGATACCAGCGGCAATTCTTTATCCAAAGCTCAGGCTGCCGTCGCACCGCAGGCTGCTCGCAATGGCTGGCTGGGCAAGACGGCCTATGCCGCGCTCGATCTTGGCACCAACAATTGCCGGTTGTTGATCGCGCGTGCTGCGAACGAGGGCTTTACTGTCGTCGATGCCTTTTCGCGCGTTGTCCGGCTTGGTGAGGGGCTGAATAGTACTGGCAAGATCAGCGAAGAGGCGATGGACCGCGCGATTGAGGCGCTTTCGGTGTGTGCGGATAAGCTAAAACGGCGCAATGTGGTGCTCGCTCGGTCCGTCGCGACAGAGGCTTGCCGCCAAGCCGTCAACGGTGCGCATTTTATTGAACGCGTCAGGCTTGAAACCGGCATTGTGCTAGATGTTATCAGTCCCAAAGAAGAAGCACGCCTTGCGGTGATGGGATGCCATGCTTTGCTTGAGAGCGGCGAGGGGCCTGCTTTGATCTTTGACATAGGCGGCGGCTCAACTGAGGTTGTTCTTGTTTCAACCGACAGCATCGTGCCTGAAATTCTTGATTGGACGAGCATCCCTTGGGGTGTCGTCTCGCTAACCGAAAGCGAGGTTCATGACGAAGAGGATGCTGATGCCCGCGCGACGGCCTATGCGGCGATGCGTGCCAAAGCCAGCAACGCCTTTGCTGATTTCGCGGCGCGGCTACCAACAAAAGGTGGCGACCACCGGTTGTTGGGCACGTCAGGTACAGTGACGACTTTGGCCAGCGTCTATCTGGAACTGCAAACTTACGAGCGGCGCAAAATTGATGGGCTTCATCTGCCGGCACAAGCACTGCGCGACATTTGTCAGATTTTGGCCAAAGCGCCGCCAGCAGGTCGAGCAAAATTTCCGACCATCGGTTTTGAGCGCGCCGATCTAGTGGTCGCGGGCTGCGCAATTTTAGAGAGTATTTTCGATATGTGGCCGGGCGAACGACTGGGTGTGGCGGATCGCGGCATCCGCGAGGGTATCTTGCGCGCGCTAATGGCAAGCGATGCAAAAAGGCGGAACCGGCAATGACCGAACCAGGGAACAAATCGGGCTTTACTGGCAACCAGTCAGGGCGCAGCTTGAAAGTTAAGGAGCGCGTGAAGACCGCCAAAAAGCGCACGCCGCAGTCGAACCGATGGCTAGAACGGCAATTGAACGATCCGTATGTTAAGCGCGCACATGCCGAAGGGTATCGGAGCCGTGCGGCGTACAAGCTGATCGAGCTGGACGAGAAGTTTGGTTTTTTGAAGGGTAAACGCGCCATCGTCGATCTAGGCGTTGCGCCCGGCGGCTGGCTTCAGGTTGTGCGCAAAAGACTACCGCAGGCAAAGGTTGCGGGTATCGATCTGTTGCCTGTTGATCCGCTTGACGGCGTGACCTTGTTTGAAATGGATTTCATGGACGACGCCGCCCCCGACGCGTTGGTTGCGGCCATTGGGTCTCGGCCCGATCTGGTTCTGTCGGACATGGCGGCAAATACTGTCGGGCATAAACAGACCGACCATTTGCGGACTATGGGCCTTGTCGAAGCAGCAGCACATTTTGCGGTTGAAATGTTGTTGCCCGGCGGCGCTTTTGTTTCAAAGGTGTTTGCCGGCGGTACTGACCCTGAATTATTGGCGATCCTCAAAAATAATTTCACCACTGTGAAACACGCCAAACCACCTGCAAGCCGTAAGGGCTCTGTTGAATGGTATGTGGTTGCACAGGGCAAAAAGGGCTGATTTCGGGCCGGAAGCCTGTGCTTTCCGGTCAATAGCCTGTTGCCTAATATCACGGATGCCCGCAAGATAATCTCCGACACAGGAGAGATGCTATGACCGATAACAGCGACGTTCCCCCGAACCAACCCGCCGATTATGTGCCGCCTGCGGTTTGGACTTGGGACAAGCCGAGCGGCGGTCAATTCGCGAGCATCAACCGCCCTGTTTCGGGCGCGACGCACGACAAGTATTTGCCGGTCGGCAAGCATCCTTTTCAGCTTTATTCGCTGGGCACGCCCAACGGTGTCAAAGTCACGATCATGCTCGAAGAACTGCTAGCGCTGGGCCATGCAGGCGCGGAATATGACGCGTGGATTATCAACATCGGGGCGGGTGATCAATTCTCCAGCGGCTTTGTCGGCGTAAACCCGAACAGCAAAA
>JAYUOS010000035.1:0-16331 GCA_043760725.1 Sphingomonadales bacterium | reverse complement strand
AAAATCGCATCCAGCACACCGAACCCGCGTTCGGTGACGGTCAATCGCGGCGGCGCAAAGGCGATTAGCCCGATTGCCACGAGGTGTTCGACCGCCGCCACATCGACCGGTTCCGGAACGTCACTACGCGCGGCAATCCGGTCGACATCGACCCCCTCGCGCAGACGCAATCCCATCAGCAGCGCCTCGACGGCACGGTCGCGGGCAGGCAGGACGTCCTCGCTGACCATGCCGTGCCCGTTGCGCGCCACCGCGCCCAGCCAGTTCTCGGGCTTTTTATGCCGCACCGTCGCAACTCCGTCGCGCCGTCCATGCGCGCCGGGGCCGACACCTGCGTAATCGCCGTAGCGCCAATAGGTCAGGTTGTGGCGGCTCTCTTGCCCGGGAGCTGCATGGTTGCTGATTTCATAGGCCGGAAGGCCAGCCGCGCCCATCTGCGCCTGTGTGGCGGCATACAGATCAGCGGCGCGGTCATCGTCCAGCGGCACCCATCGGCGTTTGGCGACGTCGGTTGCAAAACGGGTGCCGGGTTCGATGGTCAGCTGATACAGCGACATATGCGTGGTGCCAAAACCTGTGGCGCGGGCCAGTTCGGCCTCCCACTGTGCGACCGTGTGATCGGGCCGGGCATAGATCAGGTCGATGCTGACACGGTCGAAAAGGCGTTGCGCAGTTTCCAACGCGGACAGGCTTTCGTCCACCTGATGTGCGCGGCCTAGAAAGGCGAGGGTTGCGTCATCCAGCGCTTGAAGCCCCAGCGACACACGGTTCACTCCCGCCGCTGCCAAATCGGCAAAGTTTGCCGCCTCGACCGACGACGGATTGGCCTCCAGCGTGATTTCGATATCGGGCGCAAAGCCCCAGTGCCGCTCAGCCGCCTTGATTAACGCAGCTGCTGTTGCAGGCGGCATAAGCGATGGCGTGCCGCCGCCAAAAAAGATCGAGCCGAGCGGGCGACCTGCAGTGAGCCGTGCCTCATGCGCCATGTCAGCCAGCAGCGAGTCCAGCCAGACCGCTTGGTCCACGCTGTCCCGAACATGGCTGTTGAAATCGCAATATGGGCATTTGGAAACGCAAAACGGCCAGTGGATGTATAGGGCGAGCGGCATGCGGGGTGCTAGCTTGGAAACTGATCTGCCACGAGTTTGGCGAAGGCGTTGGCACGATGATCGACGAGTTGTTTTTCTTCCCACTCGATTTCGCCGAACGTTGTCGAACTACCGGCAGGAACGAAAACGGGGTCGTATCCAAAGCCCTTGGACCCGCGCGGCGGCCATGTCAGATGCCCATCCACAGAGCCAAAGTAGATCGCATAGTCACCGCTGGGCCAAACCAATGCCAAGGTGCTGTTGAAAGAACCGCTACGATCCACATCGGGACCATGCTGCGCCAGCATCCCTTCAACTTTACCCATCGCCATATACCAGTCGCGGCCCGGCTCGCCTTCGAAATTCTGTCGCTGCGCCCAATCTGCGGTATAAACGCCCGGCCTGCCTCCAAGTGCATTGACGCAGAGTCCGGAATCGTCGGCCAGCGCCGGCAGATTCGCGGCCACTGCGGCGGCTCTTCCCTTGATCAGCGCATTCTCTTCAAAGCTGGTTCCGGTTTCGTCTGGTTCTGGTAAGCCAAGCTCTCCGGCAGAGACGCAATCGATGCCATACGGTCCCAGCAATGATCGCATCTCGCGAAGTTTCCCGGTATTGTGCGTGGCAATGACCAGCCTGCCCGAATAGTCATCCAGCCTCACTTCACCGCATCCGCCTGCGCCGCAAAAATTCGGTCGCAACCCATACGCGATAGGCGGAGCAAGCGCAGTAACGCTTCCTCGTCATAGGTCGCGCCTTCTGCGGTAGCTTGCACTTCGGCAATCTGGCCGCCCTCGATCAACACGAAATTGGCGTCCGCATCGGCGCTGGAATCTTCGATATAATCGAGATCAAGCACCGGCGTGCCGTCGCAAATCCCGCAGCTGACCGCAGCGACGCGTCCGGTAATCGGGTCTTCCTTGACCTTACCCTCGGCCATCAGCTTGTTGACCGCCAAACGCAACGCAACCCATGCGCCCGAAATCGCTGCCGTTCGCGTGCCGCCATCGGCTTGCAAGACATCGCAATCCAGCGTGATCTGATGCTCGCCCAATTTTTTCATATCAACGACAGCGCGCAAAGATCGCCCGATCAGTCGTTGGATTTCTTGCGTCCGGCCCGACTGCTTGCCTTTGGCAGCTTCACGATTGCCGCGTGTGTGCGTCGCGCGGGGCAGCATCGAGTATTCCGCCGTTACCCAGCCTTCACCTTTGCCGCGCAACCAAGGCGGCAGACGGTCCTCGACACTGGCGGTCACCAGCACGCGGGTATCGCCAAAGCTGATCAGGCACGACCCCTCGGCATGTTTGGTGAAACCGGTTTCGATGGATATGGCGCGCATTTCGTCTGGCGCGCGACCTGAAGGACGCATGGAATATTCTCCTGAAAATGGGAGCCGTCGCCATAGCTACATGCACTTGCTTTGCAAGGCCAGTTGCTTTGCAAGGCCAGTTGCTTTGCAAGGAATGCGCGCTAACAGTTGCAACCGTGAACACACCCATCACCGAATTGAATGACCGCACGCGATCAATTTTTAAGGTTGTAGTCGAAAGCTATCTGGAATCGGGCGCGCCCGTTGGCTCACGGACGTTGTCTAAAATCGGCGGGCTGAACCTGTCGCCCGCCTCGATTCGCAATGTGATGCAGGATTTGGAGGAGGCGGGGCTGCTTGCCTCGCGGCATACCAGCGCGGGGCGGATGCCGACTGACCAAGGCTTGCGGCTGTTCGTCGATGGCATGATGCAGGCGGCGGAACCGACCGCCGAGGAACGCCGCGTCATCGAATCGCAGATAGAGGGCAGCGGTCCGATCGAAAGCGCGCTTGCCGCCGCGACCTCTGCGTTGTCGGGGCTTTCAGCCTGTGCGGGCGTAGTCATGGTGGCAAAGCGGGAAGCGGTGCTGAAACAGTTCAGCTTTGCGCGCCTCTCACCGACACAGGCGCTGGCGATTATGGTTGGTGCCGATAATTCGGTGGAAAACCGGCTGGTCGAAATAGCGCCGTCGATCAGCGACAGTGCGCTGGTTGAGGCGAGCAATTATATCAGTGCGACACTTTCGGGGCTGACCTTGTCAGAGGCATTAAAACGGATTGATGCAGAGATACGCGGGCAAAAGGCGGCACTGGATGCGGCAAGCGCGCAGCTGGTCCGCAAAGGACTGGCCCTGTGGTCGCTCGATGGCGATGACCGGCCGGTACTGATCGTGCGCGGGCAGTCCCATCTGCTGGATGATGCAGCAGCGGACGATCTGGAGCGTGTGCGGCAATTGCTCGACGAGTTGGAGAATACCCAAGAAATCGCGCGGCTAATCGACAATGCGCGTGAGGCGCAGGCGACCCGGATATTCATCGGTTCGGAGAACAACCTGTTCTCGTTGTCTGGCTCATCAGTGATCGCTGCACCTTACCGCGAAGCCGGCGGTAAGATCGTCGGCGTAATCGGCGTAATCGGCCCGACGCGGCTGAACTATGCCCGCATCGTGCCGATGGTCGATTTCACAGCGCAGGCGTTATCGCGTCTGATGAAGTGACGCCCGCGCTTGATGAAAAACGAACAGCGCCTATATGCGCCTGCAACACAGACATTCGGGGCAGTTATGAACGACCAAGATAAAAACGACGCGGCGATTGAGCAGGAACTGGACGGTGTGCCGGAACATATGATCGCGGATGATGCTGCGGACAGCGCAGCGGCGGAGCTGAATAAGCTGGCGGCGGAGCTCGAATCTGCGCGGCAGGATATCTTGTATGCACAGGCGGAGGTGCAGAATGTGCGCCGCCGGATGGAAAAAGAAGCGGTTGATGCGCGCAGCTATGCCGCGACCAATTTTGCTCGCGATATCCTGTCAGTATCGGACAATTTGACGCGCGCATTGGATGCGATCCCTGCTGAACTGCGCGCTGATGAGAAGTTTAAGGGACTGGTCGTCGGGCTAGACGCCACGGGCCGCGAGCTGGAAAGCACGTTTGCAAAACACGGCATCACCCGCATCGCCGCGATGGGCATGCCGCTTGATCCCAACCAGCATCAGGCGATGGTTGAAATCCCGAGCGCAGACGCCGCGCCGGGCACGATTATTGCCGAAATGCAGGCGGGGTATATGATTAAAGACCGTTTGTTGCGTCCGGCAATGGTTGGCGTTGCAAAGGCGATTGATTAACCGCATATATTGCGCATGTTACGCAATTCTTTGGCCTTGGCCGCTCTCGTTTTCTGTTCCTTCCCGTTATCTGCTGCGCAGGGGCCGGGCGCCGCCGATCAGACTGAAGCAGACGGGCAAGCTCTCCAGCAAAAATGGGGAAGCTTTGCGCCTAAGGGATGGCGCGTTCTGCTCGCAGCAGATGGCAGTATCTTTGGTCCGAAAACGAACGATGCTGTGTTGGTGATCGAGGAAACTGACCCCGCAAATGTAGTCAGCAATGATCGTCTGGGGGCCAGCCAGCTGAATACCAACCCGCGCGCGTTGCTTATTCTTGCCGGGAAGGGCGATAGCTATGTGGTGGCAAGTCGCGACGACGGGTTTCTGCCAAGCGAGGGTGACCCCGAAAGCTCTTGTCTTGCCGATCCCTTGATGGAGGGGCCGGGCATAGAAATCAAAAAGCGTATCATCTCGATTAGCCTGAACTATTGGTACAGCTGTGGCAGCTGGTACGTTAATCAGGACACAAGCAAGTTTCGTGTCGAGAAAGAGCGCTTGCGGCTGATTGGTCAAGAAGGCTGGTCCTTTCACCGTGCAAGCGGAATGGGCAGCCGGACCAGCGTGAATTTTCTCACCGGACGAAAGCAGCATATCGATAACGTGTCCGGTCTTGGGCCGGAACCCGAGATTGCCGACGGCGAAGAATTACCTAAGCCAGTGACCAAATGGTCAAAGGTAAACCGCGGGCCATTTTATCTCGATGCGATGGACCGGACGCTTTGCATTGATTATGACTCCGCACCCAGCTGGTGCGGGTATTGATGGGTATTTGAGCTGGTGGGGAAGGATAATTAGGTGTTTAGTCAGTATTCATATTAAGAACATGGGTATATTACTTGGCTCTAAATGCATGCGGACTAGGCAAAAAAGTGGCTAATGAATTATCCCAGTCGACAGGAACAAACCGCAACCTCGCGTTGCTGATTGACGCTGACAATGTTTCGCACACCGCCATTGCGGGCATAATTGCCGAACTCGCGAAATATGGAACCGCTAATATCCGTCGTGCGTATGGCGACTGGACAGCGGGAAATATGAAGGGTTGGCGCGAAAAGCTCCACGAGTTTGCGATCAGACCAATCCAACAGTTTAGCTACACCAAGGGCAAGAATGCGACAGATATGGCGTTGGTCATTGACGCGTTGGAACTATTATATACTCAAAAACTCGACGCATTTTGCATTGCCTCAAGCGATGCTGATTTCACTCCTTTGGTCATGCATCTAAGAGCAAATGGTCACGATGTTTTTGGGTTTGGCGCGCGGCAAACACCCGAACCGTTTGCAAATGCGTGCACCACCTTTTTATACCTTGAAGATAACATCATAGCGGTTGACGATCCCGTCGTCGCAACTACCGCCGAGGCGGTTGCAAAACAAAAGAAGGTCGCCGCAGCGCCAACCAAAAAGCCTGTTGCTAAGGCGAAAGCTACGCCGCTTTCCCAAAATACAAAACTGGTGACTATTCTGCGGGGAGCAGTTGAAGCATGCGCTAAGGATAACGGCTGGGCATTGTTATCAGCGGTCGGTTCAACCGCAAAAAGACAAGCGCCTATCGATCCTCGAAACTATGCCGTCAAGAATTTTCCAGCGCTTTTTGAAGCGACGGGGCTGTTCGAAATTCAGCGGGGAAAAAATGGGCAAGTTTACATGGCCGATAAGAAAAATAAGGATCGAACAAAAACGCCAGACGAATAGCCGACTTTAACCTCACCCACCCTTGCGAAACAAATCCGCGCCGGTCCGAACGGTGTGAAATACGAAAATTCCCGACAGGATAAAGCCCATCACCACGGCAAACACGTCGAATGGCGAAAACAACTGTCCTGCAAATGGCCATTGAATCCATGTCTCTGGCCCGAAAACATACATGCAGATGGTCAGGACGATCAGCATGATCCGCACCTCGGTGGGGCCGCCGCCAAGATAGGTCAGGTTCATCACGCCTACGACTTTTGCCGAGATGAATGTGTGGATCGACAGCAGCAAATAACCGACCAAGCCGAACAACGCCGTGTCCATCCGCGCATAAGGGCTTAGTCCCAGGCCGATAATCAATAAGCCGTTGGAGAATGAATCAAGGCTATGGTCGATAAAATAGCCGAAATTGGGCCGTTCGATTTTTCGATAGCGGGCAACGCTGCCATCCAATGAATCGCCGAACCAATTGAAGCAATACCCCGCCACCGAAAGCCACAGCCACATCGGGCTCCAGATGCTTAGCACGTAACCAATGGCGACCAAAACCGCGCCCGAAAATCCTACTGCCGTCAGCCGGTCGGGCGTCCACCATAAAGGCAGCCGTGCGCAAATCCAGTTGAGGATACGCCGTTCAACTGCGGCGGTCAGGTTTTCCTGTATACGTTTTGGCGAAGACAATGCGTGAAACCTGTTGCAAAAATCAAAAGAGGCAGTTGCGCTTATGCGTCCAATAACGCAAGCCGGTTTGCGATGAATTCTCCTGTAATATCTCCTTGGCGCGACGAGTTTCGTGCCACTTTGGCGCTTGCTTGGCCATTGATCCTGACCAATATCAGTATGGTCCTGATCAACGCGACCGACGTGTTTCTACTCGCGCGACTGGGCCCGGATGCCTTGGCGGCATCGGCGCTTGGGTCGGGCATTGTCATCGCGATGCTGTTGATCGGTATCGGGATTGTTGTTGCAGGCTCGCCGTTGATGGCAGCGGAGCTGGGCCGCAAAGCGCATTCGGTGCGCGATGTGCGGCGGACCTTTCGGCAAACTTTATGGGCGGCAACGGCGATCTGCATCCCGATTTGGGCGATCCTTTGGCAGATGGGGGCGTTGCTCGAATGGGCAGGGCAACCGCCGCGCCTTGCCGCCGATGCCGGGACTTTTATCCGTGCCCTAATGTGGCAAATTTGGCCAACGCTTGGCGTTGTCGCGATCCGCGGGTTTATGGCGGCGCTAGAAATGCCGCGCTGGACGATGATTGCCGGATTCACCGCCGTTATCGTCAACGCAATCATCAACTATGGGCTGATCTTTGGCAATTTCGGATTACCAGCATGGGGGCTGTTTGGCGCGGGCGTGGGCAGTTCGCTGACCAGCCTGTTCCAGTTTATCTTCCTCGGACTGATCGTGTCCTATCACCCAAAATTCCGGCGATATCATTTGTTTGGCCGCTGGTGGCGCGCCGATTGGCCGCGTTTTGCGACCTTGTGGAGGCTAGGCCTGCCGATTGGTTTACACATGGGATTTGAGGCGATGGTGTTTGCCGCCGCCGTCTTCCTGATGGGCTATATCAACCTGGCGTCGGTCGCTGCGCACGCCGTCGCGATCCAGATTGCGTCGATGACTTTTATGGTCCCGATGGGGATTGGGCAGGCGGCGACGGTGCGCGTCGGCCTGGGCTATGGACGGCGCGATCCAGAGGCGATCCGGCGGGCAGGGTGGACGGCCTATGCCCTTGGCGTGGGCTTTATGACGGCGATGGCGGTGGTCATGTGGTTGATGCCTGGCGCATTGGCAGAGATTTTTCTCGACCCCGAACACGCGGGCAATATGGAGGTGTTAAAGCTTGCCGTCTCGTTCCTAATGGTCGCGGCGGTGTTTCAGATTGTCGATGGCGCGCAAGTCGTCGGCACTGGCATGTTGCGCGGATTGCAGGACACCACTTGGCCGATGCTGTTTGCAGCGTTCGGCTATTGGGTCATCGGCATCGGCGTGGGCTGCTGGCTTGCGTTCAACCGCGATATGGGCGGGGTCGGTATCTGGCTCGGGCTGGCGCTTGGGCTGGGGATCGTGGCGGCACTGGTGTTGGTGCGCTGGATCAGCCGCGACCGGCTGGGGCTGTTACCCGACTAAAAAGTTAGTACGCCGTGATATTGCGCAAGCGGCGGGGCACCCGCCACTTTGCCGCCGTTTTTCAACATAAACACGTGGCGTACAATCTCCGCCTGCTGTTCGATGCCATATTGGTGCAGTTTCCAGCCGGGCTTCAGGCTGTAATCATAGCGGCAAAACGGATGGCGTTTTAGCGGTAGGTTGATGCCTGTCTGATGCTGCCAAACATGGACGAGCTCGTGGATGAACAGGCCTTGCAAATTCAGGCCGCGGTCGCAAAAATCTTCGCAGAACAGATCGCTATCGGGATGGAACCACAAATGCCCGTCGGGGGCCATGGTGATTTTGCGCGGTTGGAACCACCACCATTTGCGTTTGTGTATGCGGATTTTAGCGTAGTCCAGCGCATCGCCAAAGACTGTGCGGGCCAGCGCGATCTCGCGGCTCGTCATTGGCCTGCCAGAGTGATGCGGTCCGAACACTTTAGTGTCCTGAATGCTCGTCTTTGCCAGCTTCAATCTTTTCAATGGGAGCCGTCACGCGAATACGATCTCCATTGGAGAACACAAACTCTACCTCAATTTTTTCCAGCCGCCGCGCAATCAGGTTGACGCCCCAAAGCATCACGTGCTTCCCGCCGCGTTTGAATTCGATTTTTCCTTCGGCCGGCACGTTGATCCGCTCGATCTTATTCATGCTCATCATGCCGGTTTTTGGATCTTTGGCCGAATCATGCATCTCGGCGCGCAAAACCGATGGCGATGATACGCGCAACAATGTCACATCCTGTGTCCCGCCATGGACCGTAAAATAGAGTGCGGACGGGTTTGTATCGACCGGCGAGAGTTTTAGTACTGCATCATTTACGTGCAGCTCTGCAGGGCGACCACAGCTGGCGGCGAGCAGAAGGACCACGGGAACAATCAACAACCAAAGGCGATTCACAGCGATTTCCGATCCAATAGGCCCCTGTTTGAAAATGGGGCAAAAGCCAGTTTGGCTACATTTAGGGTGCACCAAGCCTTGTGCCAAGCAAATTGCCACCTATATCGCCCTCGCGCATACGATTTTTGCGGTGCCTGATAGGGCCGGAAAAGCGTTACAAACATTGCTCAGTGATCTTGGGCAGATAGAATTTCGGGGTAATAAAGAATGGCAAAAGTAATTGGTATCGACCTTGGCACAACCAACAGCTGCGTTGCGGTGATGGAAGGTGGCCAGCCTAAAGTAATTGAAAATGCCGAAGGCGCGCGCACGACTCCGTCTATCGTCGCCTTCGCAAAAGATGGTGAGCGCCTAATCGGGCAGCCTGCCAAGCGTCAGGCAGTGACCAATCCGGACAACACAATTTATGCGGTAAAGCGTCTGATCGGCCGCCGCTTTGACGATCCCATGACCAAAAAGGACATGGGTCTGGTCCCGTATACAATTTCCAAAGGCAAGACCGGCGACGCTTGGGTCAAAGCTGGTGGTGAAGATTATTCGCCGTCGCAAATCTCTGCATTCATCCTGCAAAAGATGAAGGAAACCGCCGAGGCCTATCTGGGCGAAACGGTTACGCAGGCGGTGATTACAGTTCCTGCTTACTTCAACGATGCGCAGCGTCAGGCGACTAAGGACGCTGGCCTGATTGCAGGTCTTGAAGTGCTGCGCATTATCAACGAGCCTACCGCTGCGGCGCTCGCATACGGCATGGATAAGGATGAGAATAAAACCATCGCGGTCTATGATCTTGGTGGTGGCACGTTCGATATCTCGATCCTCGAAGTCGGTGACGGCGTATTCGAAGTCAAATCGACCAATGGGGATACCTTCCTTGGCGGTGAAGATTTCGACAGCGTGCTGGTTGAATATCTGGCGGCTGAATTCCAAAAAGCCGAAGGCATTGACCTGACGAAGGACAAGCTGGCGCTTCAACGTTTGAAGGAAGCGTCTGAAAAGGCGAAGATCGAGCTAAGCTCGGCGCAGACCACTGAAGTCAACCTGCCGTTTATCACTGCCGACCAAAATGGTCCTAAGCATTTGGTGAAAACCATCGGCCGTGCCGATCTTGAAAAGCTAGTCGATGCGTTGATTAAGCGCACACTGGAGCCTTGCAAAAAGGCGCTGGCCGATGCGGGGCTTAAGGCTGACGCGATTGACGAAGTCGTCATGGTCGGAGGCATGACCCGCATGCCCAAAGTGCGCGATGTCGTGAAAGCGTTCTTTGGTAAAGAACCGCATACCGGCGTGAACCCCGATGAAGTTGTTGCAATGGGCGCCGCCATTCAGGCGGGCGTGTTGCAGGGCGACGTTAAGGACGTGCTGTTGCTCGACGTGACGCCATTGTCGCTCGGTATCGAAACATTGGGCGGTGTCTTCACTCGTATGATTGATCGCAACACCACGATCCCCACCAAGAAGTCGCAAACTTTCTCGACCGCCGACGACAACCAGAACGCCGTAACGATCCGGGTGTTTCAGGGCGAACGCGAGATGGCGAGCGACAACAAAGTGCTGGGCAATTTCGACCTTGTCGGCATTCCGCCTGCACCGCGCGGCGTGCCGCAGATCGAAGTTACTTTTGACATCGACGCCAATGGTTTGGTCAGCGTGACTGCCAAAGATAAGGGCACAGGTAAAGAACAGCAGATCAAGATCCAAGCGTCTGGCGGCCTGTCCGACAGCGATATTGATCAGATGGTCCGCGATGCTGAGGCCTTTGCCGAGGAAGACAAGAAACGCCGCGAAGCTGCCGAAGCGCGGAACAATGCCGAAAGCCTTGTCCACACCACGGAAAAGCAGATCGAAGAGCATAAGGACAAAGTCGATGCTGGTCTGATCAGTGAGATCGAGGCCGCGATTGTGGAAACCAAAGCGGCCATCGAAGGCGGCGACCCCGAAGCGATGAAGGAAAAGGCAAATGCCTTGGCCCAAGTTGCAATGAAAATGGGGCAGGCGATCTATGAGCAAGAGCAGGCGGCGGGTGGACCTAGTGGTTCTGGCGATGCTCCGGCAGAAGAGGCTGCGGCGGACGACTCTATTGTCGATGCCGAATTCTCCGAAGTCGATGAAGACAAGAAAGACTAACCCTCTCTCTCTCCCCTTTGCGGGAGAGGGTCGGGGAGAAGGGGGAGTCGGGGGATGTCGCTTATGTGGCCCCCTCTCCCAACCCTCTCCCCTGAAGGGGAGAGGGCTCAAATATGAATCTCGACATAGATTATTATGAATTGCTGGAAGTAGAGCGGACAGCGGATGAAAAGGCGCTGAAGAGCTCTTATCGCCGGATTGCGATGGAATGCCATCCCGACCGCAATCCCGGCTGCGACAAATCCGAGGCAAAGTTTAAGGCGATATCGGTCGCTTATGATGTCCTTAAAGACCCGCAAAAGCGCGCAGCTTACGATCGGTTCGGCAAAGCCGCGTTTGAAAATGGTGGCATGGGTGGAGCTGGAGGCGGCGGAGGCCAATCGCAAGGCTTTGGCGATTTCAGCGATATCTTTGAAAGCTTTTTCGGCGATGCCTTTGCTGGCGGTCGTCAACGCGGCCCCGCGCGTGGTGCTGATTTGCGCTATGATCTGGAGATTAGCCTCGACGAGGCTTTTCACGGCAAATCGACCGAAATCAAAATCGATGTTGCTGACCAATGCGGCGATTGCGCTGGGTCAGGCGCGCAACCTGGCACCGGATCACGCCAATGCAAATTGTGCGCAGGCCATGGCAAAGTGCGCGCGCAACAGGGCTTTTTTGTTGTCGAGCGCACTTGCCCGACCTGCCACGGACGCGGCGAAGTTATCGAAAGCCCGTGCCGCAAATGCGGCGGTGACGGACGGGTCGAGGCGCGCAAAGTTATCAATGTCGATATCCCGCCGGGTGTTGACGAGGGCACGCGCATCCGTGTGGCTGGTAAAGGCGAGGCGGGGCCCAATGGCGCATCGCCCGGCGATCTCTATATCTTCATCCATGTCGCGCGGCACAGCGTGTTTCAGCGCGATGGCACGACCCTGTTCTGCCAAGCGCCGATCAGTTTCACGACAGCTGCCTTAGGCGGCGAAATCACAATTCCCGGCCTGGATGGCGTAAAGCATGTGATCAATATCCCCGAAGGTATCCAGTCGGGCAAGCAGTTGCGTCAACGCGGCGCGGGTATGCCGGTGTTACAAGGTCGCGGCAAAGGCGATCTTGTTATTCAGATCGACGTTGAGACACCGACCAGGCTGAGTGCCAAGCAAAAAGAGCTGCTGCGCGAATTCCAAGCGACCGAAACCGGTGATGAAAGCCCACAATCGCGCGGCTTTTTTGACAAGGTCAAGGAAATCTGGGACGATTTAACCGATTAAGGTCTGACCCTTAATCCCGCGAGACTCCCGGCCCTTCAAATGATAGCCTTTGGGAGAGGAGCTTATTGTGGGTCGAGTCGCTTTTACTAAGAGGCAGTTGATGAGGGGCGGCATCGCGGTGCCGGTTATTCTATTCGCAGGGGTTCGGGCATTCGGGCAGGGCGGTAGCCTGTTGGGAATTCCGATCCCCAAGGACGTTTTGGAGATCATCCCGCGCAAGCCGTTAAGTTATGTCCTGCTTGCCGAAGCTGTACTGCGGCTTGAGCGTGAAGCCGACCGGAAGAAAATTCCGGATTCTATTCTGTCGCGCAATAAGGGGCAGAGGATTACTAGCCTCGATGATGCGCTATATCAGCTTGCGTTGCCCCGGCTGGTTGCTCTGGTCGACCGCGCCGAAACGGTCGACGCCGGGCTGGCGGAGAAGGCGGGCGAATTGCTCGCCGAGTTGCACCAGACTCAGCATGAATTGCCAGAGGCGCTGAGGCTTGCTCCTTCGGGTTTTGATCAGTTGTCGTTTGCCGGTGCCGAGCCGACATTTATCCTACCGCCAACGCCCACGACCGGTCTGCCGCCGGTCGATGCCACTCCTGTTCCGGATGTTCCGATAACGTCTCCCGAACCACAAACCGAACCGCCGGTCGACGAGCCGGTTAAGTTGCCCGAACCCGAAGCAAAGCTACCCGATCCGGTCGCTGTCGATCCTCCGCCGGAGCCGGAACCGGACAAGCCGCTTAGCAAAGCCAAAGACTACGCCACGCTGCACGACGAATATGGTCGGCTGTATCGCAAGCTGTCGGTCCGCGAAACGCGATCAGAATCGGTCGATTGGCACTTGGCGATGATCCGCAAATCAAAGGCGCGGTACGAAAATGTTGGCGAACAGACCGGTGTGCCGTGGTATTTTATCGCGGTGACCCATGGGCTGGAGGCAAGTTTCAACTTCCGCGCGCATTTGCACAATGGCGACTTTCCATTGTCGTCACGGACACGGCAGGTTCCTGCTGGACGGCCAACAAAATGGCTGCCGCCCTCCGACTGGGAATCGAGCGCGCGAGATGCTTTGCGTTTGCTGGGCTTTACCGGCCAAAAGGATTGGAGTCTGGAACGGACACTCTACCGGCTCGAAGCCTATAATGGTTTTGGCTATCGCGGCTATGGTGTTCCAACGCCTTATTTATGGAGTTTCTCCAACGTTTATGATCGCGGGAAATATATCGCCGATGGAAAGTTCAGCACGACTGCGCGATCACAACAATGCGGTGCGGCTGTGATGTTAAAAATGCTGGCAGAGGCTGGCGAATTGGTGTGGCCTTCCACGCCTGTTTGAAAGGAAATTTGAGATGAAAATGCGGCCCGTAATCTTGGCGCTGTTTGCGCTGTCCGCCGCCCCCGTCGCGGCGCAACAGGATTTTTCGAAGGTCGAGGTCACGGCGCAGGAACTGGCTCCCGGTGTTGCGGTGCTGTTCGGTGCTGGCGGCAATATCGGCGTGTCCTTTGGCGAAGACGGCACAGCGCTGATCGACGATCAATATGCGCCGATGACCGAGAAAATTCAGACCGCATTAGTCGCACTCGGCGCGACACCGGCGAAATTCTTGGTCAACACGCATTGGCATGGCGACCATAGCGGTGGAAACGAAAATCTCGGTAAGGCAGGCGCGATCATTATGGCGCATGACAATGTCCGTGTGCGTTTGTCGGCCGGCGGGACCATTGCCGGGAATGCTGTGCCGCCTGCTGGAAAGGCCGCGCTTCCCGTGATTACCTATGCCGATGGTTTGAAACTGCATCTGAACGGCGAAGAAATCCGCGTTATCTCCGTCGCGCCAGCGCATACTGACGGCGATTCCTTTATCCACTGGAGCAAGTCCAATCTGATCCACATGGGCGATTTGTTCATGCTGCAGGTCAGCTTTCCTTTTGTCGATACAGACAGCGGCGGCGATGTTCGCGGATTTGTCGCGGCGGCTGACACGGTGCTGGCGATTGCCAATGACCAGACTAAGATCATTCCCGGCCACGGCGCAATGGCAACTAAGGCTGATCTGCAAAACCACCGGAACATGATCGCCACGGTCATCGCAAAGGTAGAGGCGGGCATCAAAGCAGGCCAGACGCTCGAACAGATCAAGGCGTCAAATCCGACTGATGGCTTTGGCGTGAACCCGAAAGGCTTCATCAGTGCCGACCGTTTTGTTGAGACGGTTTACAAAAATCTTAAAGAGTGATGATCTGATCGATTTCGGTTCGCAGATCAGCGATCAGCGGCTGGATACGCTTTAATCTCGGCGCTTCGGCGTCGAGGACAGCGATGAACGCCTTTTTCTTGATCGCTAACACTTCGGATTGTTCTGCGGATACCGTTCCCGGCATCGACGATAACACTATGTCGACCAGCCTGTCGATGCCGTGCAGTCGGCCCCATAGATAGTCATTTTCGCGGTAGGCGCGGCTGAAAAATGCACCGAAATTATTAAACTCGATGCCTTTTAGCGTTTCCGCTGCCCCGCCTTTGCGGATGGCGTTGGCGTCGTCGGGCGCAATACGGTCGACTTTGATCGGGTCGAACTCGTCCAGCCCTTCGCCCTGCAACAACGGCAATGTCGCGATATCGTACAGGATGTAACCCAGATATCCGAGCAGGATCGCGCGGGTTGCGGCATCGGGGACTTCGGCAAGCGCGGTGTTAATCGCAGCATCGGTCGCAGCGTCTCCCGCCTCCAGATTGCGACGGCTGGCCAGCAGATCGAGCAAAGCCGCTGGGTTCTCAATCCCATGCCGCACCGCCTCGGCAATTTCTGCCCCCAAAAATTCGGCGGTCTCCACCTCTAGGAAATGCGCGAGTGACGCGTAGATGGATTGGCGCAACCGGTCCGCGATGGCATCAGGAATGTCAGCCATCACCTCGACATCTTCGGCCAGCCGCCGTGCCAAAAAGCGCAGCCGTCTGATGCGAAAGCGAACATCCTGATCGCGGAAAAATTTCATCGACGCAGCGGCGGCCACTTTGCCCTTTGGTCCGGTCATTCGGTTGAGACCGCGATCGCAAATCTCGCGCCACAATGAGTCGCGCAGCTGGCGGAAATGATCTTGCCCACCGTCTGGCCATGCCCGGCGAGCAGTGGCGACCAACTCGTCGAGCACCCCCATCAGCCGCAAATGCGCATAGGCCGGATAGCTGTAACCTGTGGCCGCTGCCGATTTTTCCAGCATCGTCGACCGCCATTTGCGCAACCGTTCTGTCGTAGGCTTTGCCAAAAACCAAGTTTTGCCCAACATCGTCTCGATCATCTGTTCGACCTCGACCTCCAGATGTTCGGAAATCTCGCGCATGCGGGCGATGCGCTGCGAACGGCCCTGTATGGTGTTCAGGCTGTCGCGGATCGGCTGTTCGCGCGGGATATCGGACGTAGCGCCAAAAATGGTGGCGAAAAACCCCGGGGGCTTTTGCGGCCCGCCGCCTGATTTGCCTCCACCGCGCATGCGAAAACTGGGCATTCCGGGCTTTGGATCGATGTAGACAAAACGCCGGTCAACTTCGCGGCGAGCGGGACGGTTGCGTAGCGCGTCGATCGCTTGTGCAAAGGGCGCATTGGCGAGCACGGATCCGTCGATCAGGAAAGTGTCATCGGCGGTCCCTGCCGCAAATTGTTGTGGCAATATCCGGTTCAGAAAATCGTCGCGTCCGGCCCAATTGACCTTTCGGCTTTGCAACAACCCATCGAGTTCGCGCACATTAAACGGTGGGAACGCACCCGGAAAGCTGGCGGTAGCCCGCGCCGCAAAGGCAAGTTCGGCAGCATGTGCAAAGCCTTCATTGCCCATCCCACGCGTTGAAAATCCAATCGTCAGCCGGTGCTCGGTCTCACTAACGTCCGATGGGCTATTGAGCGTTAGCCGTTCCTGATGGCCGTGAAAATCGG
>JAYUOS010000034.1:0-47285 GCA_043760725.1 Sphingomonadales bacterium | reverse complement strand
CACAGCGTTGAAGCCTCCGCTGGTCGCTGCCCTCTGCCAGCCCGGGCCGCGGGCGTTGCTGCGGCCTTGGTTGGCCGCCGCCAGATGCGCGAACGGGTCTTCGCGTTCGCTCCAGTTCGCGCGCCACATGCTTGCGCCGCCGGTCATGGTTTGCTCGTTTTCGATATGCTCATCCGGCAGGTCGAGGATGAAGCGGCTAGGGATGCTGCTGGTCCATTGGCCGTAGATGCGCCGGTTTGCCGCGTGCGTGATTGTGCATTTTTCGCGGGCGCGGGTGATGGCTACGTAAGCCAATCGCCGTTCTTCCTCGACGCTCGCCAGCCCGCCTTCGTCCATGGCGCGTTGTGACGGGAACACGCCATCCTCCCAACCGGCGCAGAAAACATGTTTGAATTCCAAACCCTTGGCGGCGTGGATCGTCATGATCGTTATGCTTTCGCCGCTGTCGCGGCTTTCATTGTCCATGACCAGGCTGACATGCTCTAGGAAATCGCCCAGCGTCTCATATTCCTCCATCGCGCGGGTCAGCTCTTTCAGGTTCTCCAAACGTCCCGATGCCTCCACGCTGCGCTCCGCCTGTAATGCTGCGGTATAGCCACTATCCTCCAGCACCAATTCGGCCAGCGCCGACGGCGGCAACGTCGCCGCGCTATCGCGCCAACGGGCTATGTCGATGACAAGGTCGGCCAGTGACTTGCGCGCTTTGCCGGTCAGCTCATCGGTGCCGACCATTTGCGCAGCGGCCAATGACAAAGGCACACGTTGCGCGCGGGCGACGATATGAATTTTTTCCACAGCCTTATCCCCAATGCCGCGCTTGGGCACGTTGACGATCCGTTCAAAGGCAAGATCGTCGGCAGGCTGATTGACGACGCGCAGATAAGCGATCGCATCGCGGATTTCGGCGCGTTCGTAAAAACGGAAACCGCCGACGATTTTGTAGTTCAGCCCGATGGAGATGAAGCGATCCTCCAACTCACGGGTTTGAAACTGCGCACGGACAAGGATGGCGGTGTCGTTTAAAGACACTTGCTTATATTGCAGCGCCTCAATCTCTTCGCCAATCCGCCGTGCTTCCTCTGGCCCATCCCAAACGCCGATGATGCGCACTTTTTCGCCGGCATCGAGCTCGGTCCATAATGTCTTGCCCAGCCGCCCGCTATTGGCGTCAATCAGCCCCGACGCGGCGGCAAGGATATGCGGGGTGGAGCGATAGTTCTGTTCAAGCCTGATAGTCTTTGCGCCCGGAAAATCCTTTTCAAAGCGCAGGATGTTGGCGACCTCTGCCCCGCGCCAGCTGTAGATCGATTGGTCATCATCGCCCACGCAACAGATGTTTTTGCGCTGTTGCGCGAGCAGCCGCAGCCACAGATATTGGACCGCATTGGTATCCTGATATTCGTCGACAAGGATATATTTGAACTTCGCCTGATACTCGGCCAGCACATCGCGGTTGTTTTTTAGCAGCGTCAGGCTGTGCAGCAACAGGTCGCCGAAATCACAGGCGTTCAGCTCGCGCAGCCGCGCCTGATACACTGTGTAGAGCGCCTGACCTTTGCCATCGGCATAAAGCTCGCTTTCACCCTTATCGATGTCGGCAGGCGTCAGGCCTTTGTTTTTCCATTTGTCGATTAGGCTCGCCAGCGATTTGGGCGGAAAGCGCTTGTCGTCAATGTTTGCGGCCTGCACGAGTTGTTTCAAAAGGCGCAATTGATCATCGGTATCAAGGATCGTGAAATTGCTTTTCAGCCCCAGCAATTCGGCATGACGCCGCAACATTTTTGCACCGATGCTGTGGAATGTGCCGAGCCACGGCATTCCCTCGACCGCGTCGCCGATCATCCGGCCGATCCGCTTCTTCATCTCGCGCGCAGCTTTGTTGGTGAACGTGACCGACAGGATTTCCGACGGCCAAGCCAGCCGCTCGGCAATGATATGCGCCAGCCGCGCGGTCAGCACCGCAGTCTTGCCTGTGCCTGCACCTGCGAGCACCAATACAGGCCCTTCGGTGGTCAGCACAGCTTCGCGTTGCGGCGGGTTAAGGCCGTTTAGCCATGGATAATTGGGAGCAGGAGCGTTGTGAGTCACAAGCGAACGATTAGGGAACGTTGCGGAAACGCGCAAGCAGCCTTCCGTCGATTATTGCAAGGCCCAGGGCAATAAGCACCGCGCCGCTGATTTGGCCCTCGTTGAGGTGTTCGCCCAAAAAGGTGACGCCGAGGATGACCGCGAGGATCGGCATCAGGAACGCGACCAGCTGCGCATTGGAGGCGCCCGCGCGGTCGATCAGCCGGAAATAGAGCGTGTAGGCGAGCGCGGTCGACAGCAAAGCTAATGTGAGCCCTGCCAGCGTGGCGTCGAGGCGCGGCATAGCCAGCGTCCAAGGTTGATCGACCAGCAAAACAACGGGGGTGATCAATATTGCGGCCATCATCGTTTGCCCGGTTGCAACCGCCATCGGCGTCAGCGTTGTCTGCGACAGGCGGCGGCCATAAATCGCGGCTAGGCTGTAGAAGACAGTCGATACGACACAGGCGATCTGCGCCAAGACATTGTTTGATAGCCCCTTCATCGCCGCTGGACCGACCATGACGACGATGCCCGCCATACCGGTCAACACACCGATAACGCGCGCCGGTGTTGCCTTTTCGTCGCTGGTCAGGAAATGCGCGGTGATCACGCCCCATAACGGCGTCGTGGCGTTCAGGATCGAGGCATAGCCGCTATCGAGATATTGCTGCCCCCAGAAAAACAGCGTGAAGGGCAGCGCGCAGTTCAATGCGCCGACAACCGCCAAAAGGCCCCAAACACCTGCGGATGTTGGCAAGCGTTGGCCCATGAACCGCATCGCAATCCACATCGGCGGCACAGCAAAAGCGACGCGGATGAACACCAACGTGATCGGCGGGAAACTGCGCAAGCCGACTTCGATCAGGAAGAATGCGCCTCCCCATAGGATCGCAAGGATGCCGATCAACAGCCAGCCGCTGCCGTCAAGTTTCGGGGTAGTGGTCATGCAGGATCTTGTTCGACCCGCAGCAATGTCAGCCGCGCTTTGCCAACGTTGCGGGTGCTGTCGACAGTGAAGCCTTTTAGTTCGACCTCTTCTTTGCCGCTGGTCTCAAGGCTGATCCATGAGCCCGGCGCAAACCAGCCGAGGCGGTTGAGCTTATCGAGCGCGACTTGACCCGCACCGCTGCCGTAAGGAGGGTCGAGAAGGATGAGGTCAAAGCCTGTCCGTGCCGGGCCTAGCGATAATACCGACGACCGCCGCACATCGCACTGCGCCTTTGCACGCAACTTGGCTATGTTGCTGTCGAGTGCATTCAACGCATCGCGGTCTTGTTCAACAAAAACGCATTGCGCCGCACCGCGTGACAATGCCTCCAGCCCCAATGCGCCCGACCCTGCAAACAGATCGAGCACTTTCAGGTCTTCGAACGACCCCAAACGGCTGGTCAGCATGGAGAACAAAGTCTCCCGCGTGCGGTCGGCGGTTGGGCGCGTAGTATCGCCTTTGGGCGCAATTAATGGCCGCGACCGCCAAATGCCGGAAATTACGCGCATAATGGCCCTCTCCCCTTTAGGGGGGAGGGTTGGGAGGGGGGTCTGTCGAAATGGCTGTGCGCTGACAGACCCCTCTCCACTGCGACTAGCGAACACGTTCGCAAGTCTCGCTCCTCTCCCCTGAAGGGGAGAGGGTGATTTTCAAATAGCCCGATCACACCAGCGTATTCCGGAAATTGATCAAATCCACCCGCCGCACTTCGCCGACTGCGCCAGGTTCCAGATCACCGAGGACGAACGGGCCGTAACGCGTGCGGATCAATCGACTAACTTCCAGCTCAAAGTGCTCCAATACCCTCCGCACTTCGCGGTTTTTGCCCTCCGTCAATGTCATTTCCAGCCAACCGTTGCGGCCCGTGCGCCGTTCCAGATTAGCGTCGATTTTGCCATAACGCACACCGTCTATTTCGATGCCGTGGATCAGCTCTTCTAACTGCGTCTGGCTGATGTCGCCAAACACGCGTGCCCGATAGGTGCGTTCTACGCCGGTCGAGGGCATTTCCATCTGGCGTTTGAATTCGCCATCATTGGTCATCAGCAACAAGCCCTCGGTATTCAAATCGAGCCGCCCGATGGGCATCAGTCGCGGCAAATCCTTGGGCAAGATATCGTAAATCGTCTTGCGCCCACTGAAATCGCGTTCGGCGGTCAGGCAGCCTTCGGGCTTGTGAAACATATACAGCAAAGTTGGCGCAGGCTGGCCAACTGCTTTGCCGTCCACCGCAACACCGTGCAGCGATTTTAGCAAAGTTGCGGGTGTTTCCACAGCCACGCCGTTTAGCGTAATCCGCTTATCGGCAATCATCCGCTCAATCTCTCGCCGCGAAGCAACACCTGCACGCGCGAGCAGTTTTGCGATGCGTTCTTCACCATCCTTACGCTCCAAAGCACCCTTGGACGGTGCGGCATCAGGGCGCGGTTTGCGCACAGGTTTTGCATCCCAGCGTAGTTTTGCAGGCTTAGACGCGGGCGAGGTGCGAGCGGTGGTGTTTCTTGGAGGACGTGTCGGAGTTTGGGCCATCCGCGCTCTTTGGCGCATAAGCAGCGAAATGTCACCCCGCAGCGCAAAGACATTGGCCATTCAGGAAAATCGTTTTAGAGATGTCGCGGGAAACAAACACCGTAGCCCTGAGCCTGTCGAAGGGCGCTTCTCAGTGAGGCGTGCTTCGACAGGCTCAGCACTACGGTTTTTGTAGGGAGTTTGAGGAGAGTGAGCATGTCGGTCGATCTGCAAAGGTTTATCATCTTTGTTGCGGTGTTGGGGTTGATTGGCTTCATCGCGCTCACGAGTGAAAAGTTTCGCCCTTATTTGCGCAAAAATCCAGCGGTTGCTTTCATGTTGGGCATTTCAAGCGGTTTTCCGCTGACGTTGCTGGTTGCCACGCTTACGTTCTGGCTCGCCAAGGTTGGGCTAGATACCGCGACTATCGGCCTCGCTGTGATGGTTGGCATTCCTTACACGATTAAGTTCCTTTGGGCACCGTTGTTGGACAAGCTGCATCTGCCATTTTTGCATGAACGCTTTGGTCAACGTCGCAGCTGGCTGTTCCTGATCCAGGCATTGCTAGTCGTCGCGATTTGGCAACTGGGTGCCAGCGATCCAAAACCTGGCAATTTAAGTCTGTTCTTCATCTGGGCCGTGATCACAGCATTTCTCTCGGCAACACAGGACATTGTCATCGATGCCTATCGCATTGAGATTTTGGAAGACGATGAATTCGCCCATGGCACCGCCGCCAACCAGTTTGGCTATCGCACCGGTAACCTGATCGCGGGCGCTGGAACAATTTACATTGCCTCGTCTGAAGGCCTGGGCCTTGGCTGGGGCATGGGTTACGGCTTGACGGCGTTGTGCGTTGTTCCCGCGATTTTTGGTGCGCTTTGGGTTGGCCCGGGCAAGTTTGTTGATCGATTTGAAAACGCATCGGGCATGAAAGCTGGGCAATGGCTGACCGAATCCGTCGTCAACCCGTTCCGCGAGTTTTTGACGCGACACGGGGCCTTCCTCATCCTTGGCTTTGTGTTGGTTTACAAGGTTGGCGATGCAATGGGGCAGGCGATGCTGAGCCCGATGATTGTGCAGCTGGGCTTTTCCGACCTCGACTATATTTCGGCGAATAAGCTGTGGGGTTTTGGCGCTTTGATTATCGGCTCGGCCTTGGGAGCGCCATTCGTTCTGTGGCTCGGCATGGGGAGGGCGTTGCTTGTTTCGGGTCTGATGATGATGTTTTCAAACGTCATGTTCATGCTGCTCGCAGCAACGGGCAACAATTACGGGATGATGGTTGCAGCGATTGTGACGGAAAATACTACCAGCGGCATCGGGTTGACAGTCTTTACCACCTATTTGTCAGGTCTTTCCAGCATCGCATATACGGCCACGCAGTTTGCTTTGCTGTCGTCGTTCGCCGGCGTTGGCCGCACCTTTATGGCCGGGCCTGCGGGCTGGGTTGCCAAGGAATTCGGTTGGATCGGTTTCTGGGGCTTCACTATTGTCGCTGCCATTCCCGGTATGATTTTGCTTTGGGTATTGTGGAGCAAAGGCTATGTTGTGCAAAGCATTCGGCAGTCCGCCACGGTTGATGAAACTAAGTTACGGGAGCCTGTTGGTGCATTGCGGATTATCGGGTTTTTGTTAATCCTTGCCGGATTGGTGGGCGTGCTCTTGTCCAAGCAATTGGAACTTGCGCCGACTTGGCTTTATGCGTCGCTGGCAAGCTTTGTGATTGGCATGGCGTTGGCGTGGAAGCGAAAGGTTACCGTCAAAACTTGATGACTCAAAATTATTTTATACCGTAGTGCTGAGCTTGTCGAAGCACGTCTCAAGTTACTGCGGGACGCCCTTCGACAGGCTCAGGGCTAACGGTTTTATTAGGTTTATGCGCGTGAACTAAGCGCCCTACCTAAATCCTCAAACGCCGCACACACCGCTTGTGCGGCGGACAGCGCACCTATGTCTTGGTCGCATCCCATGGCTCGCCGCAACAACAAGCTAGCCCCGCCAGGATCGTCTAGCGCTGTTGTGATCGCCTCGATCAACCGCGCTTCGTCGATGGTCATTCGCACGCAGCAGCAGGCAGCGATAAGGATTTTCTTGTCCGCGCCGCGCGCTGTCTCGGCCATAAAGGCGCGCAGCATAATCATTGGGCGGCGATAGTTTATGCCGAACACGCCAAGCAACGCATTGGTCGCTGCGGCATCATGCAAGCCATGCGCACCCATCCGGCGGATAACATACAACAGCAACTGATTTGTGCCGACCATCGGCGCGGCAAAGGGCAGGGGATTGACGATAGCGGGTTGAGTCGGGTGCATGGGGTGTCTCCTTCAGAAGGAGCTCAAAAGCAAAAACGATATTGCAAGTCAATCGCAATAAACTTATTCCGGGATTTGGTTGTTGGCTTTCAAAACCTCGCCGGCGAGGTAAAGCGAACCGGCGATCAGCAGAATTTCTAGGTCTGGATCGATGTCTAGCGACTGGATGGCACCATCGAGATCTTTTGCCGCTTTCGCATTTGTCCGAAATGCCGAGGCAGAATGATGTTCGTGTCCCGCCACTGGAACTACGATGATACTCACAATCTTTTCCGATAGCGGTGCGATGATGGCCGCAGGGTCTTTGTTAGACAGCATCCCTGTGACCAAATGGATGCGCCGATTATCGGCGGCAAAATGCGCAGCGATGGCGCGCCCTGCATCCAAATTATGGCCGCCATCGAGCCACGCCTCTGTGCCATCCGGCAGCAGCGCCGTCAGCGGACCTTCGCCCAGACGCTGCATCCGCGCGGGCCAGCGGGTCCATTCCATCGCTGCGGCAAGCGCGCTTTCTGGAACAGTAACCGCGTTTTGATGGCGCAGCATTGCGATTGCCAGCGCGGCGTTTTCCGCCTGATGCCGCCCTGCCATGCGGGGGAGAGGCAGGCTAAGTTTGCCTTTAGCATCACGGTAGTGCAGTCCGCCGTCATAAACGACTGCATCCCAAGTCTCACCGCGATCGAGCAATTTCGCGCCCGCGCGCACCGCTTGCTTGGCGATTTCAATCAGCATTGACGGCGCATATTTCTGGCACACCAACGGCACGCCTATTTTTGCGATGCCCGATTTCTCGAACGCGATCCGATCGAGCGGCGGCATATCTGGCACGCCTTCTTCGGCTGCCAGCAAAAAACCTTCATGGTCGATGCCTAGTGATGCAATGCCGCAGATAGCAGGAGCCGCAACGATGTTGGTTGCATCCAACCTGCCGCCAAGGCCAACCTCAAGGATACAGGCATCGGCAGGGTTGCGGGCGAAGGCGAGGAAGGCGGCAGCGGTGGTCACTTCAAAGAAACTCGCCTCCAATCCCTCGGCGTGGTCGAGTACTTCCGATAGCAACGTCGCCAGATAGTCATCGGAAATTAGCTTTCCGGCAATCCTGATCCGCTCATTAAAGCGCACCAGATGCGGGCTGGAATAGACATGGGCCGTCAGCCCCGCTGCTTCGATAGCGCCGCGCAAAAACGCGCAGGTTGATCCTTTGCCATTGGTGCCTGCCACATGGAACACCGGAGGCAGGTGCTCCTGCGGGTTGCCCAACCGATCGCATAGCTCGCTAATCCGCTCAAGCCCCAACGTATCGCGCCCGGGTGACAATGCGGCCAACCTGTCAAGTTGCGCTTGGACGGCGGGGGAATCAGATTTAGCGTGGTCGGGCACAGTTTAAAGCCCCTCCTCTTTAGGGGAGGGGTTGGGGGTGGGGGCTGTAGGGATAAAGCAGCGTTTATAGACAAGCCCCACCCCAACCCCTCCCCTAAAGGGGAGGGGCTTAGTCATGCCGCTTTCTTACCCGCCATCAAATAATCGATCAGGCCGGAAAGCGTTGATTTTAGTTCATGCCGGTGTGTCACCATATCGATCATGCCGTGCGCGAGCAGATATTCGGCGCGTTGAAATCCCTCGGGCAGTTTTTCGCGGATCGTTTGTTCGATCACGCGCTGTCCGGCAAAGCCAATCAACGCACCGGGTTCGGCGATCTGGATGTCGCCTAGCATTGCATAAGAAGCCGTCACGCCGCCCGTCGTCGGGTCCGTCAACACCACGATATAGGGCAGGTTCGCCTCACGCAGCATCTGGATCGCCACAGTCGAGCGCGGCATCTGCATCAAGGACAAGATGCCCTCCTGCATCCGCGCGCCACCGGCTGCGGTGAAGATGATATAGGGGCATTTCTTGACGACAGCCTCTTGCGCAGCCGCGACAAACGCTTCGCCAACCGCCATACCCATCGATCCGCCCATGAAAGCGAAATCCTGCACGCTGACGACCGCAGCCTGTCCGTTGATTTTGCCGTGGCCGCTGATCATCGCATCCGTTTCACCGGTTGAGGCGCGGGCGGCTTTGATACGGTCGGGATATTTTTTGGTGTCTTTGAACTTTAACGGGTCTTCCATCACCTTTGGCATGGGCAGCACGCGCAGCGTGTCTTCGTCAAAGATTGCGGCAAACCGTTCCGCCGGGCCGATGCGGCCATGAAAATCGCATTTCGGGCAGACTGATTGATTTTCCTCAAACTCCTTAAGGAAGATCATCGAGTTACAGCCTTTGCATTTATGCCAAAGCGTCTCCGCCGTCTCGCGCTTAGCGATAAACGGCATGGCATTGCGGACGCGGGTAACCCAGTTCATGGCGTATGATAATCCCTGAATAAAAACCGTTAGTGCTGAGCCTGTCGAAGCACGCCCCTCAGTTTAGCGCTAACCTGCGGGACACCCTTCGACAGGCTCAGGGCTAACGGTTTTGTAGTTAGGTTCGGGCTGATTGAATAGCCGCTTTTAACGAAGCCACATAATCGCGCACCGGACCAGCGGCATTGGCACCATGCAGCGCGACCAGCTCAACAATTGCAGAACCAACAACCACCCCATCGGCCACACGCGCAATCGCGGCGGCTTGTTCGGGCGTGCGCACGCCAAAGCCGACCGCTATCGGTAGGTCGGTGGCGGCTTTCAGACGGGCGACGGCGTCTTCGATGCTGGCCTGGGCAGCCGTTTGCTTCCCGGTGATCCCCGCGACCGAGACATAATACACAAACCCGCTGGAGCCATCCAAGATCGTCGGCAGTCGCGCCGCATCGCTGGTCGGCGTGGCTAGCCGGATCAGGTCCACGCCTGCACCGCGCAATGCAGGGCCAAGTTCGGGGTCTTCCTCTGGCGGAATATCGACGCAAATCACGCCGTCAACGCCAGCCTTTTTGCATTCCGCCGCGAACCAGTCTCCGCCCCGGATCGTCATCGGATTGGCATAGCCCATCAGCACGAGTGGCACTTGCGGATGCCGCGCGCGAAAGGCGGCGGCGATGGCGAAAATATCGGCTGTGGTTGTGCCAGCGGAAAGGCTGCGGATATTCGCTTCCTGTATCGCAGGGCCATCGGCCATCGGGTCGGTGAACGGCATACCTAGCTCAATCACATCCGCCCCGCCTGCGACGAGTGCGTGGAGATTAGCGGCGGTGTCGCCGTCACCGGCGGTAATGAAGGTGACGAGGGCAGGGTGGGCTTTGCGGAAGGCGGAGGAGAGGCGGGTCATAGGCCGAGCTCGCTTAGCCCGGGATGATCGTCGGGCCTGCGCCCTAAGGACCAATGAAACTTACGATCTGCCTCGGCAAGTGGCGCCTCGTTAATGCTGGCGATGCGCCTGTCCATATAGCCTTGATCGTCAAACTCCCAGTTTTCATTGCCGTAGGCGCGAAACCAGTTGCCGCTATCATCATGATATTCATACGCAAAGCGGACAGCAATACGGTTACCACCAAACGCCCATAGCTCCTTAATCAGCCGATAATCGAGCTCCTTTGCCCATTTGCGGATCAGAAACTGTTCAATTTGGTCGCGTCCATTTGGGAATTCCACCCGATTGCGCCAGCGGCTATTCGTCGTGTAAGCACTTGCGCATCGTGCGGAATCACGGCTGTTCCAAGCGTCCTCCGCCATTCGAACCTTCTGTACTGCGGAAGCAGAGTCAAAGGGAGGCAAGGGCGGCCTAGTCATATCTCCGTCCCTAACGCCTCAGCCACGGTGAAAATATCCTTGTCACCGCGCCCGCACAGGTTGGCCAGGATAATCTGGTCACGATCCATCTTTACCGCTTCGCGCGCCACGGCGGCGATGGCGTGGGCTGGCTCCAGCGCCGGAATAATCCCCTCAGTGCGGCAGAGCAGCTGGAACGCATCCAGCGCTTCGGTATCAGTCACGCTGTCATAGCGCACGCGGCCGATTTCTTTCAGCCAGCTGTGCTCTGGCCCGATGCCGGGATAATCGAGCCCCGCCGAAATCGAATGCGCCTCTGCAATTTGGCCGTCACTATCTTGCAGCAAATAGGTTTTGTTACCGTGGAGGATGCCGGGGCGACCGCCCGCGAGCGACGCGGCATGTTCCTTGTTCAGGCCATGACCTGCAGCCTCAATGCCCAGCATTTCAACGTCCGCATCATCCAAGAACGGATGGAACAGACCAATAGCATTCGACCCGCCCCCAATCGCGGCCACCAGCAAATCGGGCAGGCGGTTGATGCGGCTTAACATCTGCGCGCGCGCTTCTGTGCCGATCACGCTTTGAAAATCGCGGACGAGTTCTGGGTAGGGATGTGGCCCCGCCGCTGTGCCGATGATGTAGAATGTGTCGTGCACATTGGCGACCCAGTCGCGCAGGCCTTCATTCATCGCGTCTTTGAGTGTCCCGGCGCCGCTCGTGACCGGGATGACTTCTGCACCCAGCAACCGCATACGAAACACATTGGGTTGTTGGCGCGAAATGTCTTTTGCGCCCATATAGATGAAGCAAGGCAGACCGAAACGCGCGCAAACCGTTGCGGTCGCAACGCCGTGCTGGCCCGCACCAGTTTCGGCAATAATCCGCGTTTTGCCCATGCGGATCGCAAGCAAAATCTGGCCGATGCAATTGTTAATCTTATGCGCGCCGGTATGGTTTAACTCGTCGCGCTTAAACCAGATTTGCGCGCCTTTTCCTTGCGGTGCGTCCTTGCGCAGTTCCTCGGTCAGCCGTTCCGCATAATAAAGCGGCGACGGGCGGCCGACATAATGTTCAAGCAAATCGTCGAACTGCGCGGTAAATTCGGGGTCGGCTTGCGCTGCGCGGTATTCACGCTCCAAATCAAGCACCAAAGGCATCAATGTTTCGGCGACATAGCGCCCGCCAAACTGGCCAAAATGGCCGCGTTCGTCAGGTTGGTTGCGGAATGAGTTCGGTACGGTTGCCATAATGCTCAGTTTGCTCGTGGAATTTTACCGTAGCCCTGAGCCTGTCGAAGGGCGCTTCACGGGGTAAAGCAGACCTGAGAGGCGTGCTTCGACAAGCTCAGCACTACGGTTTGGATTAAGGGGTGTATTCGCAGACCGCTTTGCAGAAAGCGGCAATCTTGTCCACATCCTTGACGCCGGGGGCCGATTCAACGCCCGAGGATACGTCAACTAACGGTGCCTTTGTGGCGCGAAGGGCGGCAACGACATTGTCTGGCGCCAACCCACCCGCAAGACCCCACGGTGTGCGATGTTCAAAGTTTTGCAGCAATGACCAGTCAACGCGTGTGCCTGTGCCGCCGGGCAAGGCTTGGGCTGGGGCGTCGTAAAGCAACATGTCGACCACATCATCAAAACGGTCAGCATCGACGAGCGTTTGCCGATTTTTAAGGCCAATGGCTTTCCAGATATGGGCCTTTGTGTGCTGACGAACCAGATTGAGCCATTCGGGGGTTTCAGTGCCGTGGAATTGCACGACATCGGGGCGCACCATATCCAGCGCCCTTTGCGTCAGATCCGGCTCCGCGTTGACGAGGAGCAAAACAACTTTCAGGCTAGGCGGCGTCTGCGCGCGCAACTTGGCCGCCATCTCAAGGCTAACATGGCGCGGGCTGCTCTCGAAATGGACGAGGCCAATGTGCGTCGCACCATGTTTGGCAGCAGCTTCAATGGCAGCGGGTGTGGAAAGGCCGCAAATTTTTATTTGGGTTTGCATGTAGGGCTATCTAGCGCAACTTTAGAGTACTGGTATGCAGAACTTTCTTAGAATTCACATTAAACTTCATTTGTCGCTACTTCTTTGTTGAGAATTCAAAATATTTTGTTTGCCGGTCCAAAATCCAACATAGGTTGCAGTGGCGAACAATATGCATGGAATTCCAAAAACAGCTAAAAAAAGATTGTTCATGCAACCTTGTCCCTCCACACATTTCTCCATTACAAAGAGAAAGAAAGCGATCACGCAGGTAAAAGGTAAAGCCATAAAAAATGCAAGAAAGAGCCATCGTGCTAGGCCGTGCGTTATCTTGTTTGCCGCACGCCCAAACCAAAAAACTACAACCAAAGTGACAAGTATGCCCGCCAAGAACTGCACCTAAAGCGTCCCCACAATCGCCCGCGCCGCATCATCTGGGCTCTCGGCTTTAGTAATTGGCCGCCCAATCACCAGCACACTCGCGCCATCATCTCGGGCTTGCCTTGGCGTAACGGTGCGTTTCTGGTCGGCACTGTTGCCGCCTGCGGGGCGGAGGCCTGGGACGACGAAGAAGCCGTCTTTCCAGCTTCTTTTGACGGCTTTGACTTCATGTCCTGAACAGACAATGCCGTCGAGGCCTGCTTCCTGCGCGAGCGCGGCCAGCCGGGCGACTTGCAGCGCAGGATCGTCGGACACGCCAACGCGGCTTAGGTCGTGATCGTCAAGGCTGGTTAGGACTGTGACCGCGACGACCTTCGTGTGCAAACCAGCGGCAGCCTTTGCATCCTCCATCATCGCACGACCACCCGATGCGTGAATGGTCACAATCGCGGGCTCTAGCACATTGATCGCCTGCATCGCTTTGGCGACCGTATTGGGGATATCGTGCAGTTTCAGGTCGAGGAAGATCGGCAGGCCAAGCTTCTGCACCTCATGCACACCATGATGGCCGTTGGCGCAGAAGAATTCGAGGCCAAGTTTGACCCCACCGACATGGGCTTTGATCTTTTGGATCAGCGCCAGCGCATCGTCCAAATAGGGTATATCGATAGCTACATAGAGCGGATTGCTCATACTGTACCTACGCTTTCTGGCATCGCAGCGCGCGTTTGGCTGATGTCTAGCGGGGCAGGGCGAGCGGCGCTTTCCAGCGTCATGATACGGCGGCGGAAACGGAAGCTTTGCGTTCTATACAAGAGATAAAGCGGCACAAAACCGATCAAGAACGACAGGCCCATTAATGCGGGTAACTTAGTGTCCAACCACAGACCGCCCCACAGCCGCACCGAGACCGGCTGCCAGTTGTTGACGGCAAATACCACGAAGCCAACGAGGAAAATGACCCAGAACAAAGTCTTTAGAAATGACATGGTTTTGGCTTCCTTTCACGGGACATTAGGCATGTTAGGGGAACAATCGACGTTTCGCTAGGGGTTGGTTTCGCTAAAACATTTCCGTCGCACCAGCGAAGGCTGGTGCCTATCTCGTCCGTCGGTTTAAGCGGAAAGACGTGATGGGCCCCAGCCTGCGCTGGGGCGACGGTGATTATTGATTTCGACGTTTAGTCAACAAACACCCGAGAAAAAATCGTATCGACGTGTTTCAGATGATAGCCAAGGTCGAATTTGTCCTCGATTGCTTGCGGCGAAAGCGCAGCCGTCACGTCGGCATCGGCTTTCAACAATTCAAGTAACGACAATTCGCCGTCCGATTCCCACACCTTCATCGCGTTGCGCTGCACCAGAACATAGCTATCCTCGCGGCTGACACCTGCTTGCGTCAACGCCAGCAACACCCGTTGCGAGTGAACAAGGCCTCCCATTTTGTCCAAATTCTTTTGCATCCGCGCTGGATAGATCAGCAATTTGTCGATCACCCCGGTTAGACGCCCAAGCGCAAAATCCAGCGTGATCGTTGCATCAGGGCCGATATAGCGTTCGACCGATGAGTGCGAAATATCGCGCTCGTGCCACAACGCCACATTCTCCAATGCAGGCACAACAGCACTGCGCACCATGCGGGCAAGGCCGGTTAGGTTTTCCGTCAAAATCGGGTTGCGTTTATGCGGCATTGCCGACGAACCCTTTTGTCCCGGTGAGAAATACTCCTCAGCCTCCAGCACTTCGGTGCGCTGCAAATGGCGGACTTCGACGGCGAGACGTTCGATGGACGACGCAATAACGCCCAAGGTTGCAAAGTACATCGCGTGGCGATCGCGCGGAATGACTTGCGTTGACACAGGCTCCACCGATAGGCCCAGCTTTGCCGCAACATGCTCCTCAACCTTGGGGTCGATATTTGCAAACGTGCCAACCGCACCAGAAATCGCGCAGGTTGCGATATCTTTGCGCGCCGCGATCAGCCGGTCTTTGCAGCGTGCAAATTCAGCATAGGCCTCCGCCATTTTTAGGCCAAAGGTTACAGGTTCTGCATGGATGCCATGGCTACGCCCAATGCAAGGCGTCATTTTATGTTCAAAAGCCCGTCGTTTGATGGCGGCCAGCAAGGCGTCGAGATCAGCCAGCAACAGATCGGAAGCCTCCGCCAGCTGCACCGCAAGACAGGTATCCAGCACATCAGAGCTGGTCATCCCCTGATGCATAAATCGCGCCTCATCTCCAACCTGTTCGGACACCCAGGTCAGGAACGCGATGACATCATGTTTCGTGACCGCCTCAATCGCATCAATCGCTGCCACATCAATCGCAGGATTGGTCGCCCACCAGGCCCAAAGCGCATCGGCCGCCGATTTTGGCACGACGCCTAGTTCCGCCAAAGCTTCGGTCGCATGCGCCTCAATTTCGAACCAGATTTTGAACCGGTTTTCCGGCTCCCAAATGGCAACCATGTCGGGGCGGGAATAACGGGCGATCATGTGCGGTGCTTTCTGGTGAGGATTTTTGGCTGCTGGGCTTTTGGAGTCGAACGCGCCGTTAGCAGTATGTGTGTGTGATAACAAATCTGTGGATTGATGCATTCCGCGCTTTGCGCCGACTCCGCGTGTCGCTATCGGGGCCATGATGGCTGACAGCAAAGATACCGATATCCCCGCAGAAGATCCGTTTGACCAGATCGTAGATGCGCCGTTCGATGCAGCGATTTCCGAACGGTATCTGATCTACGCCATGTCAACGATTACGGCGCGGTCATTGCCTGATTTGCGTGACGGCTTAAAGCCTGTTCACAGGCGTCTGCTATGGGCGATGCGGCAGCTGAAGCTTGATCCAAGCCAAGGCTATAAGAAATGCGCCCGCGTTGTCGGCGATGTTATCGGCAAATATCACCCGCATGGTGATCAGTCAGTGTACGACGCAATGGTGCGATTGGCGCAGACATTTTCGCTGCGCTATCCGCTGGTCGACGGGCAGGGGAATTTCGGCAATATTGACGGTGATAATGCGGCGGCGTACCGCTACACAGAGGCGCGGCTAACCAAGACCGCCATCGAGCTGATGAATGGGCTCGATGAAAATGCGACGGATTTTAAGCCGACCTACAATAATGAAGACGAAGAGCCGGAGGTTATGCCCGGGCTGTTCCCCAATTTGTTAGCAAACGGCGCTAGCGGAATTGCGGTCGGTATGGCGACGAGCATTCCGTCGCACAACGCCGCCGAGGTTATTGATGCAGCGATGTTGCTCATTGACGAGCCTTCGGCAACACACGAGCAATTGATGCAGATAGTGCAGGGGCCGGATTTTGCTACCGGCGGGGTGTTGGTCGATAGCTGCGAGACGATCAGCACAGCCTACGCATCGGGGCGGGGAGCGCTTCGGGTGCGTGCCCGCTTTCATGCTGCTGAGTCCAAAGATGCTGTAGATAAAGACGCCGGCATCGAACGGCTGCTCAATGGCACTTGGCAGCTCGTGATCAGCGAAATCCCTTATCAGGTGCAAAAGGGCAAGCTGATCGAGCAGATCGCGCAGCTGATCGCCGATAAAAAACTGCCGATCCTCGATGATGTGCGTGATGAAAGCGACACCGAAATCCGCATCGTGCTGGTTCCCAAAAGTCGCAATGTTGACGCCGAGGATTTGAAGAACGCGTTGTATCGGCTAACCGATCTGGAAACGCGCTTTGGCCTGAACATGAATGTGCTTGATGCGCACCGCGTGCCCAAAGTTATGGGTATCGGCGAAGTGCTGCGCGCATGGCTCGCGCACCAGATCGAGGTGCTTATCCGGCGGTCACAGCACCGTTTGGAAAAAATTGACGCACGGCTGGAACTTCTGGGCGGTTACATCATCGCCTATCTCAATCTCGACCGGATTATCGAGATCATCCGCACCAAGGATGAACCAAAGCCGATTATGATGGTGGAATTTGACCTGAATGATCGTCAGGCAGAGGCGATCCTCAACATGCGGCTGCGGTCGTTGCGGCGTCTTGAAGAAATGGAGCTACGGCGCGAGTTGGACGCGTTGAAGCTGGAACGCGAAGATCTGGTCAAGCTGATCGAAAGCCCTGCGCGGCAACGCACGCGGTTGAAGAAAGACCTGACAAAACTGCGCGCCGGCTATGCCGAGGAGACTTTGCTTGGTCGCAGGCGGACGTCGTTAATCGAAGCGGCCCCGGCGCGCGAAATTTCGCTGGAGGCGTTTATTGAACGCGAGCCGGTGACGGTGATCCTGTCCAAACGCGGCTGGATTAAAGCGATGAAGGGCCATGCCGACCTTTCTGCGAAAGCCGATTACAAGTTCAAAGAAGGCGATGCGCTGGCGCAGGTGTTCCACACGCAGACCACGGACAAGATCCTTGTCGCCACCACGAACGGGCGTTTTTATACGGTGGGCGCAGACAAGCTTCCCGGCGCGCGGGGTTTTGGCGAACCATTAGGGACGATGATTGATATCGAGGCAGGCAATGACGTTTTGATGTTGTTACCCGTCGTTCCGCGCGCGCGGATGTTGCTTGCAGCATCGACGGGCAAAGGTTTCCTGTGCAAAATGGAGGACGTCGTCGCCGAAACACGCAAAGGGCGTGCGGCGGTCACGCTAAAACCTGGCGCGAGCTTGTCGGTCATCCGGCTGGCCCCGCCTGAAACTTCTGACGAAGCAGCGCTGAAGGATCAATATGTTGCTGTTGTCGGCGATAACCGCAAACTGGTTGTGTTTCCGATGAGTGAGATCCCGGAAATGGCCAAGGGGCAAGGTGTCACGCTGCAACGCTATAAGGACGGCGGCCTGTCCGATGCCGTCTGCTTCCGGTTAAGCGAAGGTTTAAGCTGGACCATGGGCGGCGAGGGCAACCGGACGCGCACCGAAATGGATCTTACGCAATGGCGTGTTGCGCGCGGGGCAGCGGGGCGTTTGCCTCCGCAGGGCTTTCCAAGAAATAACCGGTTTGATTAACGCGACGAGGCGAGCGCATTAACCTTTCGTTTGCCAGTTTCGGAGTGACAAAATTTTACCGCCTCCTCTTATTGGAGAGGCAATGGAACAACTGTTGCACTCTGATTTTTTGCAGACTGAACCTGCCAGCCTTTCGGCTCGCCTGGTTGCGCGCGCGCTGCCTCATGCCCAGAGTGCAGATCATGCGTGGCTCTCCACACTGCCGATTGCTGCGGCGATTTTCCGATTTAGCCATATGCAAGCGCTGAAGCTCGCCACTAACAATCACTTCGATGCGCTTCTTATGGGCAGTGGTCGTCCTCTTGATCTAGAAACTGAAGACTTTGTCGATTGCATCAAAGCAATGGCGGCCGAGGGAAAAACTGCGCATTCCTGGTCCTGGCGATCCGCCGATCCGGTAAATCGCTGCGAATTGGAAACCAGTATCGCCCGTTTTGGCCCTGATCAGGACCTTTATCTGGTCTCTGTGGTTAATCGCACAGCAGAAGCTGTCAGTAGAACAAACCTGCGACGCGAAATGCTCAATGATAGTCTGACCGGTTTTTGCAACCGTACCGGGTTCGAGGAGTGTATCGAGGATCTGGTGAACGCTGCGGACCAAGGCAGTCGTTATGCGATCATCCTGTTCGACGTTGCCCGGTTCAGCCAGATCAACGAATCTGTCGGCGCTGTTGCTGGTGACGAACTGATTATTACCATCGCGCACCGGCTAAACTCGCGTCTTCGCGGTAACGAGCAATTGGCGCGGTTAAACGGCAATGAGTTTGCGCTTTTCGCAAGCTTGCAATCTGAAGCGGCGATTGAATCTGTTGCGCACCGCGTGTCACAGGCATTCACCGATCCTTGCAAACTATCAAATCTGGAAATCCAGGTTGAATGCGCGACAGCGGCAGCGGTCGGTATCGTCGGGCGGGACGAGCCAATGGATACGCTGCGCCATGCCCAGATCGCCATGAAGCGCGCCAAAAAGACGCGGCGGTTGGAACTGTTTACCGATGACACCTTAAAACGTGCGAACAGCCGCTTTGCGATGGAAACCGATTTGCGCCGGGCGATTGCCTCGGGCGCGCTTGATCTGCATTACCAGCCGCTAATTGATTTGGAGACCGGCGAGCTTAGCGGTTTTGAAGCACTCGCCCGTTGGGATCACCCCGACCATGGCTGGATATCGCCGCTGGATTTTATTCCGGTTGCCGAGGAAAGTGGCCTGATTGTGCCTTTGGGCCGCTGGGCGCTTGATCGAGCGGCGCAGACCGTTGCGCAATGGGATCAACGCGCCGGGCGCGAATTGCCGTTCCGGATTTCGGTCAATCTCTCTGTCGTTCAGCTGCAACGCGACGACGTAGCTGTGGCGGTTGAAGAAGCGATCAGAGGCGCAAACGTCTCGGGTAACCGGCTGACTCTTGAGCTGACGGAAAGCGCATTTGTCGACGATCCAGATGGTGCGCGGACAATATTGGAATCACTCAAATCACTTGATACCAATTTGGCGATGGATGATTTCGGCACGGGCTATTCTAACCTAGCCTATCTGCAAAAGCTTCCGATTGATGTGCTGAAAATTGACCGCAGTTTTGTCACCGACATGTCCGCCAACCGCGACAACCATGCTATTGTCAGCACGATATTGTCGCTGGCAAGCGCGTTGGGGATGAAAACAACCGCAGAGGGCGTGGAGACGGCGGAAATATCGACCGCATTAAAACGGCTCGGTTGTACCAATGCCCAGGGGTATTTCTTTGCGCGGCCGCTAGCGTTCGATGCGGCCTATTCGTTCTTGGCGGACAGCATTTCGGCGACGCATTGATCAGCGATGGAATTGGCGCGCGTGGCGTCGGGAAAGCCCTCGGCGATCCATTGCTGCTCTGCGGCTTTCAACGTTTTGGCCACCAACGGCCCTGCGGTGAGCCCGCGTGAGACTATTTCGCCGCCTTTGATGGGGAATATCGGCGGAGTCCAATTTCGCAGCGCTTCGACACCTTTGAGCCAAGCCGTTTCGTCACCATGCAGCAGGAACATGTCGGTCGCCATCGCTACGCCGTGCCGATAGCCCAATGTAGTGGCAGACAGGCTTTGGGGCTCAAGTTCTGTTGCGCGCTCTGACAATTCAAGGCGCGTTTTGTTCGACAGCTTCAGCCGCGACGCGACTTGCTCAACCCAAATAGGGTCGTCGGGTAGCAAGGCGCTGATACGGCGGCTGGCCTTTGCCTCTAACCCGGCAGTTCTCTCGCGGACCAACAGCCTTTCCAACCGCGCCGCCGCATTGGCGGAAAGCTCGGGCAAAAACGCTGCAAAAATCTTGTGCTCCACCATTAGCCGCACCGAGTCGCTGGGGTCAGGCAAAGCCAGCAACTTTATCAGTTCGTCAGCGATCCGTTCGCGCGACAAGGCCATCAAACTTTTCGCCGCCGTTTCACACGCGGCTATTGCGCCGGCATCAGGGGCGGATTTGCCGAAACGGGCGTAGAAGCGGAAATAGCGCAGGATGCGCAAATGATCCTCGGCTATCCGGGCGGTTGCATCGCCGATAAAGCGAACAACGCCTGCCTTCAGATCGTTCAGGCCGCCAAAATAGTCGAAAACTTCGCCAGTTTCGGGGTCTGCATAGAGCGCATTGATGGTAAAGTCGCGACGCGCGGCATCTTCCTGCCAGTCGGTCGAAAATGCTACTGTCGCCCGCCGTCCGTCGGTTGAAACATCGCGGCGCAATGTCGTAATCTCAAAGGTTTTGCCGACCGAAACCGCTGTTATCGTTCCGTGGTCGATGCCTGTGGGAACCGCTTTTATGCCAGCCTTTTCAAGAACGCAGATAACTTTATCCGGCGTCAGGGTGGTGGCAAGATCAACATCGGCCACTGGCAACCCAAGCAAGCCATCGCGCACAGCGCCGCCAACGATGCGGGGCCTTTCCCCGGTACTGCTGAGCGCGGCAACAACAGCTTTTAGCTCCGGCGATTGGAACCAAGCGGCATCGGTCAGCGCAGTTCCGTTCATCCGCTAATCCTCCGTGCTAGGTTGGCGATAATCCCTGCCGTCACGCCCCAAATCCTTCGCCCTTGCCAATTCATATCATAATATTGACGGTTCTGACCTTGCCAGATGCCTTGCCGCCGTTCCAGATTGGCGGGGTCGAGTAAGAAAGCAAGCGGCACTTCGAACCAATCGGACACTTCGTCGGGATTAGCGATCAGTGGCAAATCGGGCGGGATGATACCGACGACAGGTGCAATCCGGTATCCACTGCCTGTGTGGTAAATGTCGGTCTCGCCCAGCACAGTCACATGTTCGGGGGGCATTGCGAGTTCTTCCTCGGCCTCACGCAAAGCTGCCGCAATGGCATCTGTATCACCAGCATCAATTTTGCCGCCGGGAAAGGCCACTTGCCCTGCATGGCTGCGCAACCATTCGGGGCGCTGCGTCAGGATAACGCCGGGGTCTGCGCGGTCGGTGATCGGAATCAGGACGGCAGCCTCGCGGTAGTCGCGTTCGATTTCGAGATAGCGCTCGTCCTCAATCTCGATGGTGCGGGCAGGGTCGAGTGCGGTAACAATTTCTGCGCGCCAGCTCATTCAGCTACCCCAATTGGGAAGAATGAACCTTTGCTCCACATACCCAGCGGGTTGTTACTTTCGGCCAAGGCCAGTTCCGCCAATTCGTAATAAACCGGCCGTGCCAGCTTCGCCCATAACCCGTCGCGGACATGGAGATAAGGTAGGGGGCGGAATTCCAACGCGTGTTCGGCGTCAGCAATAACAAGGTCATCGCTGTTCAAACGAAACGCCAATGTGCGGTGGTTACCAGAACCGTCGCTCCGCAATTCAACAGCTATAAACGGGGCATCTTCAACGATTATCGACAATCGTTCATGCGGTGTGATCAGCCAAAAACTATCGTTATGATCGCGGCGTAGAAGACTGGAAAACGCCCGTACCATAGCGGGACGCCGAATTTCTCCATTTTGGTGAAACCAGCGGCCATCGGCGGCAATCCGCATTTCGCTATCGCCTGTTTTTACAGGATGCCATTCATTGACCGGTGGCAGTTGCCGGTCTGCAACTGGCGCTGCGATGTCGTTTAGGCCAAGCGAGGCTAGCTCTGGCGGCGGTTCATAGGGCATCGGCGCGCTCCAATATGCCTGTAGCGGGCAGGGCATGACCGGCAGGATTGCGAGCCAACAATCGGTGCGGCTCCCACGGCCCTGGCATTCCCCATCCTGTCGTCGAGTCAGCGTTGAAGCCAAAGCGTCCGTAATATTCTGCATCGCCGATCATCACCATAGGTGGCTCGCCAATCTCGTTTGCCGCCGCCAACATAGCCTGCATCAAACGGCTACCGTGTCCCTCATTCTGGCTGTCAGGATGCACCGCGACAGGGCCGACTAGAACTAGACGAGCAGAGCGAATGCCAACGGGCCAGCATTGGATACTGGCAATCGGCATTTGGTCCCTTATTAGTGCAAAGGACAAAATCGTAATCGGCTGACTGCCTGTTCGCAGTCGATATGCAGTCCTTAGCCGACGATCGGCCCCGAAGGCGGCATCGAGCAACGCTTCAATCTCTGCCGACGAAACGGTGCCGATTGGAACAATTTGAGCGAGGCTAAGCATCAGCCACCTCGTCACGCTTTGGCAAAAGCACAAGCGTGAGTAATGCTATCGCTCCGATCAATGCTGCAATCAAAAAGGGAGCGCCCGGAAAACGGATTGCCGCTCCGACTTCTGTAAATGCCGCTAGCGTAAAATTGAACATCAATTGCGCCAGCATCATTGCCAACGCTGTCAGGCTGCCAATCAGGCCCTGCAATTCGCCCTGTTGCGAGGGCGGCGCACGTTTTGACATCATGGCATTAAGCGCTGGCGGGCCCATGCCCGAAAATCCGTTCATCAGAAACAGGGTTAGAATTATTCCGCCATAGGGGATGAAGGCGACGCATAGATAGCCAAATATCCCGCTGCACATGCCGATATAGGCGGTCTTTCGCTCCCCAAAACGCGCAATCGCGGGGCGAATGACAAAGGCCTGAAACGCCACCATCGACACGCCGACAACGCCAAGCGATATGCCGACCATCCGGCTGTCCCATCCATATTGGATTGGGGCAAAGAACGACCAGCTCGCTGGGTAGATACCACTCGCTATGGCCCACAGGAAATAGATTAAAGCTATTGGAATAATGCCGTCGATACGGCGTAGCGAGGCAAAGGCTCCAAACGGGTTGGCGCGTTTCCATTCAAACGGCCGTTGTTGGTCCTTTGCCATGGTTTCGGGGAATGCGAACCAGCCGTAAATGCCATTAGCAAAAGCGAGGCTGCCCGCGACGAAAAACGGAACTCGCGGACCGAATTCGCCCAGGAACCCGCCAAGCACGGGGCCGAGCATAAAGCCTAATCCAAACGCCGCGCCGACTTTTCCAAAGCTAGACGCGCGATCCTCTGGCGTCGACATATCGGCCATTGCGGCGTTAGCTGGCCCGAAGACGGCGCCGAGGCCACCGGCGAGTGCGCGCCCGACAAATAACCAGCCTATCGACGGCGCAAAACCCATCAGCAGGAAGTCCGCACCAAAGGCGAACAATGAGATCAGGAAAATCGGGCGACGACCAAAACGGTCCCCCAGATTGCCGACCATCGGCATGAACAGAACCGAGAACAGCCCGTAAGTCGCCCCGATCAATGCGCCGATCCGAGCAGCTTCAGGCGCATCAACTTTGGCCAAATGCCGGATCAAGTCGGGCAACACAGGTATGATAATGCCAAAACCGAGCGCATAGATCAGTACCGTCAGCAGAACGAATCTGCTCGCGCGCTTTTTCGTTTTTGGGTCCATCATCGTGATTGCCATCATCGAGGGGCATTGTCAGCGGTGCAAAGCTTTGTCCATGTTTATTGCAAAGGCTTGCTGGGTTGCGCTAAGCTTGTGAAAACAGGGGTGAGGAACCAAAAATGTCCGACGACACATTGAACGAACAAGGCAAGGCAGAAACGGTCGTTACTGTGAACGAAACGCCGGTTGAGGCTGCTGTTCCGGCGACGACGTCTGACTGGGGAGGAAAGCTGGTTCTCTCGCTTGGTATTGCCTCGCCCGTTGCGGCATTGGTGGGTGCGCTTGGGGCAGCATGGGGCGTCTGGCATTTCAGCACAGGGTTTCTCGGGCTTGCCGCTGCATTGGTTTTGGCTGTGCTTGCGATTGCCATCGGTGCAGGAACTGGCGCGCGAAATCGCAAGAAGGGGATTGTCGCTCCAAAGCTTAGCCGTTGGATCGGCATGGCTTTGGGTGTTGCCATGATCGGCTGGTTGGCCAGCGTTGCTATACCCGCATTCACTGTGCCTGCGATTCATGACATCTCCACCGACCTTGCCGACCCGCCTCAGTTTCAGATGCTGGCGCTGCGCAAAGACAATTGGGACGCGATTCCCAGTACCAGTGACGCCGCGACCAAAGTGATGTCCCCCCAACAGCGCTGGGAAGTCATCCATCGTGAGGCATATGGCGATATCCGGACTGTTCGGATCAACGAGCCTGTCGTGGATGTCATTTCCAAAGCAGACCGGCTGGCGAAGGTGCGCGGCTGGGAAGTTGCCGTGTCAGATCCGGTTCAAGGGCGCCTTGAAGCAACCGCTACCTCGACTTTTTTCCGCTTTAAGGATGACGTCGTTTTGCGGGTGAAACCGACCGAGGACGGCACCGGAAGCGTGGTCGATATGCGTTCGGTCAGCCGCATGGGCGTTAGCGACATCGGCGTGAATGCAAAGCGGGTTCGGGCGTTCTTGGCCGATTTGTCGGGGACAGTTACCGGCGGCTAACGTGCCGGCTTATTGTCCTTTGGCGTCAGCTTTAGCAAACGCCCTTTGTCGCCGTCCTCCAGCAACCAGACTGCGCCGTCGGGGCCTTGTTCGACTTCGCGGATGCGTGTGCCCATGTCCCAATGGTCAGCCTTGGTTGCGGTTTCACCGTCGATTTTAACTCGGACAAGCGATTCGCCGCCAAGGCCACCGATGAACATTGAACTCTTCCATTCCGGGAACATGTCGCCGTTGTAAAACATCAGCCCGCCGGGCGAGATCGCGGGAACCCAATATGCCTTTGGCGCTTCAAAACCGTCGCCTGCTTTATGATCGGGAATATCCCTGCCGTCATAGTGATTGCCATTGGAGACTTTCGGGTAGCCATAATTGGCACCGCGTTTTACTAGGTTGAGTTCGTCGCCATGGCGCGGGCCCATTTCCTGGTTCCACAACTGGCCTTTGTCATCAAAGCTTAGACCCAATGGATTGCGGTGACCCAGTGACCAAATCTGTGATTTGACCGGACTGGCAGCGTCGTAAAACGGATTGTCGGTCGGCACCGAGCCGTCGGGAAACAAGCGCACGACTTTGCCCAGATTGCTGTTCATATCCTGCGCAGGGTCAAATTTCTGCCGCTCGCCGGAAGCGATGAAAAGATATTTGCCATCGCGAGAGAAAGCTAGGCGGTGGCCGAAATGGCCGCGTCCATCGACTTTGGGAAATTGCCGCCAGATAACTTTGACATCTTTCAATGCCGGTACGCCATTTTCGCTGTCCAGTTTCGCTGATGCCACAGCAGCGCCGAAGCCGCCTTCACCAGCCTCAACATAGCTCAAATAGATCATGCGGTTTTCGGCAAAATCGGGATGTAGGATAACATCGCCCAATCCGCCCTGACCGCCATAAGCGACTTTTGGGACGCCAGTTACTTCCTCAACTGGGCCTTCCGATTCCCAAAGCATCAGTCTGCCGGACTTTTCGGTTATCAACGCCTGATTGGAGTCTGGCAGAAAGGTCATCGCCCACGGCTCGTTGAATGCAGCAATTTCGGTGATAGCAAATGGTTTGTCCGTGCTGTTGTCTGCGCTAGCATTTACGGTCGATGAGTCGCAAGCCGATGCGACGAGGGCGGCGGTGATCAAAAGTGAATTGCGCAGCATAACAATCTCCTTGGTTGCACGATAAATGTCGATCCAACGCCCAGTTTGCAAGAGGGTTGCATTCGAATCATCCTGCGACTAGACGAGCGTTATCCCAACATTGCGAAACACTGAAGGGGCTGGCGCCGAACGGGGCCGGCGCAATCGGTCATTCGTATTGTGAATTACATAGCTTGGAAACGCATGCCGAACCTGGAAGCACTAACCGCGATTATCGCCCCAGAAGTCCATACGCTTGGCTTTGACTTGGTTCGTGTTGCGTGGTTTCCGCAAGGCATTGACGGCTCTGACCTGCCAACGCTGCAAATTATGGCGGAGCGACCAGATACACGTCAACTTTCGGCTGATGAGTGCGGAGGCCTGTCGCGGGCTGTGTCTGATAAGTTCGACGAGCTTGATCCGATTGAGGAAAATTACTGCCTGCAAGTCAGCTCGCCCGGGATTGATCGCCCGCTAACGCGACTGAAAGATTATACCGATTGGGCGGGACAAGAGGCGAAGATCGAAATTGGCGAGCCGATCAACGGCCAAAAACGCTTTCGTGGAAATCTGGAAGGATTCGATGCTGACAGCAATGTCGCAATCGTCGACGCCTCTGACGTCCGCCACAATATTCCGTTTTCTGCGATCATTTCCGCCAAGCTTGTCTTGACAGACCGGCTGATTGCGTCGACTGCGCCGCTCAACAGCGCCGGGGTCGATGAAATCGACGAAATCGACGATATTAACCCCGAACACGAACAGGAAGATTGAGCCATGGCAACTCCCATCGCCGCGAATAAAGCCGAATTGCTGGCAATTGCTAACGCGGTCGCCACCGAAAAGATGATCGACAAAGCGATTGTCGTTGAGGCGCTTGAAGAAGCAATCCAGCGCGCGGCTCGCGCCCGTTACGGGGCGGAAAACGACATTCGGGCAAAACTTGATATGCAGACCGGTGATCTTCGCCTGTGGCGCGTGGTCGAAGTGGTCGAAGAGGTTGAGGATTACTTCAAGCAAGTTGACCTGAAGCAGGCTGAAAAGCTGCAAAAGGGTGCTGTGGTTGGCGACTTTATCGTCGATCCGCTCCCCGCAGTTGATCTCGGCCGTATCGATGCGCAGTCGGCAAAGCAGGTGATCTTTCAAAAGGTTCGCGATGCAGAGCGTGAGCGTCAGTTTGGCGAGTTTAAGGACCGTGCAGGCGAAATCATTACTGGTGTCGTCAAGTCGGTTGAGTTTGGCCATGTCGTTGTCGATCTGGGCCGTGCTGAAGGCGTTATCCGCCGTGATCAGCAAATCCCGCGCGAAGTCGTCCGCAATGGTGACCGCGTTCGGGCGCTGATCCTGAAAGTCGTTCGTGAAAATCGCGGCCCGCAAATTTTGCTTTCCCGTGCGCATCCCGACTTCATGAAAAAGCTGTTCGCACAAGAAGTGCCCGAAATTTACGATGGCATCATTGAAATTAAGGCAGCAGCACGTGACCCAGGCAGCCGCGCCAAGATCGGTGTGATCAGCTATGATAGCTCGATTGACCCTGTCGGCGCATGCGTTGGCATGAAGGGTAGCCGTGTTCAGGCCGTCGTGCAGGAAATGCAGGGCGAAAAGATCGACATCATTCCCTGGTCCGAAGATGCAGCGACCTTTATTGTCAACGCATTACAGCCCGCCACCGTCAGCCGCGTCGTGCTCGACGAGGACGAAGGCCGCATCGAAGTGGTTGTTCCTGACGATCAGTTGAGTCTTGCCATTGGCCGTCGTGGTCAAAACGTCCGTCTCGCTAGCCAATTGACCGGTCGTGCCATCGACATCATGACTGAGGCTGAATCGAGCGAGAAGCGTCAGAAGGAATTTGTTGAACGGTCTGAAATGTTCCAGCAGGAATTGGACGTTGACGAAACGCTGGCGCAATTGTTGGTGGCGGAAGGCTTTAGCGAGCTCGAAGAAGTTGCCTATGTGGCTCTTATTGAAATCGCCGGGATCGAAGGCCTTGACGATGATATCGCCGCAGAATTGCAAAGCCGAGCGACTGAAGCTTTGGAACGCAAGGAGGAAGCATCACGCGCGGCACGCCGTGAACTGGGCGTCGACGATGCGTTAGCAGAACTGCCGCATCTGACCGAAGCGATGCTCGTTGTGCTGGGCAAGGCAGGCATATTGACGCTGGATGATCTGGCCGATTTGGCCACTGACGAGCTGATCCAGAAAGCGCGAACTGAACAGCGTCGCAGCGACAATACACGCCGCACCAACCGTGCCGAAGACAAACCGGGCATCCTTGCTGTGTTCGCGTTGAGCGAAGAGCAGGGCAATGAAATCATTATGGCCGCGCGCGCGCACTGGTTCGAAGACGAGCCAGAAGCTGATGTGCCAGAAGTTGTAGCGGCAGAAGCTCCGGCGGCAGTGGCTGAAGAGCCAGAAACTCAAAAGGAGGACGCCATTGAAGCGGATACCTCCCAATGAGACGCCACAAGCACCTGTAAGGAAGTGCATATTGAGCGGTGAACGGGCGGAGCAACGCCTGCTAATCCGTCTTGCGCTCGGCCCGGACGATACCGTCGCGCCCGATATCCTCGGTAAAGCTCCGGGTCGTGGGGCGTGGGTAGGCGTAACTGCTGATGAGTTGGAAACTGCGCGTGCAAAAGGCAAGCTTGCGGGCACGTTGAAACGCGCCTTTAAAGCTGAAACCGTTGTTGTTCCCGATGACATCGTGGAACGCATCCGTATCAATCTGGAAAAAGCGACACTGAACCGACTGGGCTTGGAAGCGCGTGCGTCCAACCTTATATCTGGTGCAGAGAAAGTCGACCAAGCCGCAAGATCTGGAATTGTGGCGATGTTGCTACATGCAGCAGACGCCAGCAACGACGGCGCAGGTAAGCGCGACCAAAGCTGGCGCGTCGGTTCTGACGAAGAAGGTAGTGGCAAGGCCGGTATCAAACTTCCGGTTGACCGCGACGCGCTTTCCGCCGCATTGGGGCGCGGAAACGCAGTGCATGTCGCCATTACAGACGCACGTGCTGCGGAACGGGTGAAACATCATCTCGACCGCTGGCTATATTTCATAGGATGCAGTAACGGCTCCGGCTCCGCTTCGGCGGATGTCCGTGCCGGAACCGCATCCCGCAATACGGATAATCAAGGGCAAGGTCTGACCGATGAGTGATGAGAACGAAAATAAACCGACTTTGGGCCGAAAGCCTTTGGGGCTTAAGCTTTCAGCCGGATCGGGTGCGGTAACGCAGACCTTTAGCCATGGCCGCACCAATAAGGTTGTGGTCGAGGTGAAGCGCAAGAAGCTTGTCGGCAAACCGGGTTATGCGCCGGAGCCCGAGGTGGTTGTTGCAGCACCCCCGCCGCCTCCACCGCCCGCACCATCGCCTGCTCCGGCTGCAGCAGCGCCTGTTCGCAAAGCTGCGCCAAATGGCGAAACTCCGCAAGAACGTGTTGCCCGCCTTCAACTGGAGGCAGCCGAAGACCGCTTACGTCAGGGCGAAGAAGCCAGCCGTCGTGAGCAAGACGAGCGCGTCCGGGCGACCGAGGACGAACGCCGCAGGGCGGAAGACAACCGTAAAGCGGGGTCGGCCCCGTCGGCTGTGCCTGCCGCTAAAGTTGAAGTCGCGGAAACAGAAGCGCCTGCAGAAGAAGCTGGATCGACGAATGCTGCGCCGCCACCGGCCCGCCGGTTCACCCCCGTCGAAGCACCAAAACGCCCTGCGGCTGCACCGGCCCCTACAGAACGCGAGCGCGAAGAAGCCAAAAAAGCTCCGAACAAAACCGGACGCGAACGTCCCGGCGACAATCGTCGCCAATCGGGCAAGCTGACTGTAACGCGCGCGCTTGACGGCGATGATGGTGCACGTGCTCGTTCGCTTGCTGCTTTGAAACGTGCGCGCGAAAAGGAAAAGCGCCTGCACTTCGGTGGCAGCCAACGCAATGCTCAGCCAAAACAGGCACGCGATGTTGCGGTGCCAGAGGCGATCACTGTTCAAGAACTCGCCATTCGTATGGCCGAAAAGGGCAGCGATCTGGTCAAGACCTTGTTCAAAATGGGCATGCCGGTCACGCTGACCGAAACCATCGATCAGGATACAGCCGAACTGTTGGTCACCGAATTTGGCCACAACATCAACCGAGTGTCTGATTCTGACATCGATATTACGCACGACGAAGAAGATGTTGATGCCCCGGAAACGCTGAAAGCGCGTGCTCCGGTTGTCACTGTTATGGGTCATGTCGATCACGGGAAGACATCGCTGCTTGATGCTTTGCGCGGCGCCAATGTTGTCTCTGGCGAAGCGGGCGGTATCACCCAGCACATCGGTGCGTATCAGGTGAAGGCAAAGGACGGATCACTGATTACGTTCCTCGACACACCGGGCCATGAAGCCTTTACGCAGATGCGCCAACGCGGTGCGTCGGTGACGGATATCGTAATCCTTGTAGTCGCTGCTGATGACGGCCTGATGCCGCAAACCATTGAAGCAATTAAGCATTCAAAGGCTGCTGGCGTGCCGATGATTATTGCGATCAACAAAATGGATAAGGAAGGCGCCAACCCGCAAAAGGTTCGCGAACGCTTGCTTGAACATGAAGTGGTCGTCGAGGCGATGGGCGGCGACGTTCAAGATGTCGAAGTTTCGGCGCTGAAAAAAACTGGGCTTGATACCTTGCTAGAGAAGCTCGCGCTTCAGGCTGAGCTTATGGAACTGCGTTCCAATCCAGACCGTGCTGCCGAGGCAATTGTTGTCGAGGCACAATTGGATAAGGGCCGCGGCGCTGTCGCCACCGTTCTTGTCAAACGCGGCACATTGAAACGCGGCGATATCTTCGTTGTCGGTGGGGAATCGGGTAAAGTCCGTGCGTTGATCGATGACAAAGGCAAGCAGGTTGCCGAAGCTGGCCCTGCAACACCGGTTGAGGTTTTGGGCCTAAGCGGCGTTCCATCGGCAGGCGATGTTTTGACGGTGGTTGAAAATGAAAGCCGCGCGCGCGAAGTGGCGTTATACCGCCGCGAGCAATCGACCCGTAAACGGACCACCCAGGCCCCGCCGTCGGTAGAGAACATGTTTGCGCATCTGACGGGCATCCAAGTGATGGAATATCCCGTGGTCATCAAGGGCGATGTTCAGGGTTCGGTCGAGGCAATTTCGACCGCGCTCAACAACCTGTCCACTGACGAGATCAAGGTTCGCATATTGCTGGCGGGTGTTGGCGGGATCACCGAATCCGACATGCTGCTTGCTGCTGGTTCAAACGCACCGTTGATTGGTTTCAATGTGCGCCCGAATACGAAAGCGGCGGCATTGGCCAAACGCGACAAGGTTCGCCTGAAATACTTCGACGTGATCTATCACCTTACCGCCGACATCGCCAAAGAAATGGCGGGCGAATTGGGGCCAGAAATCATCGAAACCGTTGTCGGCCGTGCCGAAGTCAAAGACGTGTTCAAATCGGGCAAGCGCGACAAAGCGGCCGGTTTGCTGGTCATCGAAGGTGTCATCAAAAAAGGCCTGCATGCGCGCCTTACCCGCGACGACGTTATCGTGTCGAAAACCACTATCGCATCGCTGCGTAGGTTTAAGGACGATGTCGACGAAGTTCGTGCGGGGCTTGAATGCGGTACTGTGCTGCAAGATACGAATGACATCAAAACGGGCGATACGCTCGAAATCTTTGAGGTCGAGGAGCGTGAACGGACGCTGTAATAGCATCCGTTTTCCTCTGATACCGGGGATACGATATGGCAGTTCAAAATGAAGTCGCTGAAGGCCGCTCGGTCCGATTGCTGCGCGTGGGCGAACAGTTTCGGCATATCATGTCGGAATTGTTGGCGCGCGGAACAGTGCATGACGACATTCTGACCACGCACAGTGTCAGCATAACAGAAGTCCGGATGTCCCCCGATCTGCGCCACGCGACGGTATTTATTAAGCCGCTGCTCGGTGCGAATGAAGAGGCTGTGCTGAAGGCACTGCGGACGAACACAGCTTTCTTCCAAAAGGAAGTCGCGAGCCGTGTGCAGATGAAATATGCCGCAAAGCTGAAGTTCCTTCCCGACGATAGCTTTGACGAGGCGAGCCATATTGAGAAGTTGCTGGCCGCCCCGAAAGTGGCGCAAGACCTTATCGATGAGGACTAAGGGTCCAACGACATGGCCAAGCTCTATTTCTATTACAGCTCGATGAACGCCGGCAAATCGACCACATTGTTGCAGGCCGATTTCAACTACCGCGAACGCGGGATGGAAACGATGCTGTGGACGGCCTCGCTTGATGACAGGTACGGGCAGGGCTATGTGACCTCGCGCATCGGGTTGAAGGCGGACGCGGATAAGTTTGATCCTGAGACCGATCTATGGGCTGCGATCACAGCAGAGCATGACAAACGCCCACTTGCCTGTGTGTTGATCGATGAGGCGCAGTTTCTCTCGACTGACCAGGTGATGCAATTGGCACGGATCACAGATGAGGCGGGGATACCTGTGCTGTGTTACGGCTTGCGCACCGATTTTGCAGCGGAATTGTTCCCGGGTTCTGCGGCGTTGCTGGGGCTGGCCGATAATTTGGTTGAACTAAAGGCCGTTTGCCATTGCGGGCGCAAATCGACGATGAATTTGCGGGTTGATGAAGCGGGTAGGGCCGTGATCGACGGCGCGCAGACGGAGATTGGCGGCAACGAACGATATGTCGCGATGTGCCGTAAGCATTTTATGGAAGCGCGCCGCGCGTCGGGATTGGGTCATGTCGCGTTCATTTTGGATGAGGCATCTTCATAGCATTAGGAGATTAGCGATGACGAAATTTGCACCGTCCCTGATCATTTTGGCACTCGGCCTCGCTACATCATCGGCGATTGCTAAACCGACCATTCATGCTTGGCCGGAAGTTGGCGTGGATGCGTCGATCGTTTTCCCCAACTATGGCGCAATCCGCAATTTTGAAGCCGATGGCAACGATGGCATCTGGATCGAAGATCAACAGCGCCGTTGGTATTATGGCGAAATTTTGGGCGGCTGTCAGGGACTGAACTTCGCCAACGCTATCGGATTTGACGCTGGCGGGTCGTCGCGCTTTGATAAGTTTAGCCGGATTATTGTCGATGGTGATACCTGCCAGCTAACCAGCTTTGTAACCTCCGAAAAGCCCCTGTCGCGTAAAGAGCGCAAACGGCTGGCCACGGAAGCGGCGATGAAGGCTAAAGCCTCCGCAAATTGACAATCGTCTGCCGCGTCCCCAAGGCGCGGTCATGCATGGCTGGATCATCCTTGATAAACCCGTTGGACTTGGCTCGACTCAGGCTGTTGCAGCGGTAAAGCGCAATTTGCGCCAGGCAGGGTTCGGCAAAGTTAAAGTCGGCCATGGCGGCACGCTGGATCCGTTAGCGTCTGGTGTTCTGCCGATAGCACTTGGTGAGGCGACCAAGCTGTGCGGGCGTATGCTAGATGCGTCTAAAGTCTATGACTTCACGATTAGCTTTGGCAGTGAAACGAGTGGCTTGGATGCTGAGGGTGAAGTTGTGGCGACTTCTGATCACCGTCCAGCGTTGGCAGAAATCGAAGCTGTGCTGCCGCGCTTCATCGGCCCAATCGAACAAATCCCACCAGCCTATTCAGCTATCAAAATAGATGGCAAGCGCGCTTATGATCTGGCGCGGGCGGGTGAAGCCGTTGAGATGAAGGCGCGACGCGTTGAAATTTATTCTCTTTGTTGCTTCGTGACTTTGTGTGACAAAAATGATCTCACGCAAAGTCACGAAGCAACAAAACGGCTTGAGACAATCACCGTCACCGCAAATGTCTCCAAAGGAACATACATTCGCTCACTAGCTCGCGACATCGCCTACGCCCTTGGCACCGTCGGTCATGTTTCCATGCTGCGGCGCACACGCGCGGGCCCGTTCAACCTCGATCAGGCGATTTCGCTAGACAAACTCAACGCATTCGGCCAGGGCGCGGCCCAAGAAGACATTATCTTGCCGATAGAGGTTGGGCTGGTCGACATCCCGGCTCTCAATCTCTCCCCGGAACAGGCAAGGGCGATCCGTGAAGGGCGCGTCTTGACCGGGATAGCCTCGAACGACGGGCAATACTGGGCGCGGGATGCAGAAATGCGGCCTGTAGCCCTTGTAGAGTTGGTCGATGGTTTGTTAAAAACCGTTCGTGGCTTTAATCTGTAACATACGATGTTCGAAGGAAAAATATGTCTATTACTGCTGAACGTAAAGCCGAAGTTATCAAAGACAATGCCCAAGGCACAAACGACACCGGTTCGCCTGAGGTGCAGGTCGCAATTTTGACGGACCGCATCCTCACGCTGACCGAGCATTTCAAAGGTCATCATAAAGATAACCACAGCCGTCGCGGCTTGTTGCAAATGGTCAACAAACGTCGTTCGTTGCTGGATTATCTGAAGAAAAAAGATGTTGATCGGTACAACGCACTCATCGGCAAGCTTGGCTTGCGCAAATAAATTCGCAGGAGCGGCTCTTTCGAGGGCCGCTTTTTGCATATGGGGCCTGCTCGCAATAAGGTGAGCACGCCACAGGGGCCAAAAGCGCTCCACCCGGTCCGGGACGGACACCCCGGAAAATGAAGAGGCCCCTTTGCGCAATTGGGCGCAAAGGCATCTCAAGGAAAATCTATGTTTGATGTGAAAACTGTATCAATCGAGTGGGGCGGACAAACCCTGACACTCGAAACGGGCAAAGTTGCCCGTCAAGCCGACGGCGCTGTTATGGCGACCCTTGGCGAAACTGTTGTCTTGTGCGCCGTAACGGCCGCCAAAAAAGTGAAAGAGGGTCAAGATTTCTTCCCGCTCACTGTCCATTATCAAGAAAAATATGCCGCTGCCGGCCGTATCCCCGGCGGCTTTTTTAAACGTGAACGCGGTGCGACTGAAAAGGAAACATTGGTTTCCCGCCTGATCGACCGTCCGATGCGCCCGTTGTTTCCAGAAGGTTTCTATAACGAAATCAACTGTATCGCGCATGTCATGTCCTATGATGGACAGAATGAGCCTGACATACTGGCGTTGGTGGCGGCCTCTGCTGCGATGACCATTTCGGGTGTTCCTTTTATGGGCCCAATCGGCGCAGCACGCGTTGGTTACATTGACGGCGAATATATCCTGAACCCGACCGACGAACAGGTTGCTGAAGGCGACCTCGACCTCGTTGTTGCCGCAACCTATGACGCAGTGATGATGGTTGAATCCGAAGCGAATGAGCTTTCGGAAGAAATCATGCTTGGCGCTGTATTGTTTGCGCATGATGCCTGTAAAGACATCGTCAAAGCCATCGTAAAGCTGGCTGAACAAGCGGCGAAAGACCCATGGGTTATGGCCGAACAAGCCGATCTTTCGGCTGCCAAGGATAAGCTTAAGAAGCTCGTCGGCAAGGATGTTGCTGCAGCGTATAAGTTGACCGATAAGTCGGCGCGCAGCAACGCGCTCAACGAAGCCCGCGCAAGCGCCAAGGCAGCCTTTGCCGACGCCAGCCCGCAGGATCAGATGGCCGCTAACAAGCTGATGAAGAAGCTCGAAGCTGAAATCGTCCGTGGTGCTATCCTAAAAGACGGCAGCCGTATCGATGGTCGCAAAACCACGCAGATTCGTCCAATCGTTGCAGAAACGCACTTTTTGCCGCGCACACATGGCAGCTGCCTGTTCACACGCGGTGAAACACAGACAATCGCAACCTGCACCTTGGGCACTAAAGACGCTGAGCAGATGATCGATGGCCTGAACGGTCTTTCGTATCAAAACTTCATGCTGCACTATAACTTCCCGCCATATAGCGTCGGTGAAGTTGGACGTTTTGGTGCGCCTGGCCGCCGCGAAGTTGGCCATGGCAAGCTTGCATGGCGTGCGCTCAAGGCGGTGTTGCCGACCAAGGATGAATTCCCTTACACCATCCGCCTGACCAGCGACATCACCGAGTCCAACGGCTCGTCGTCGATGGCGTCGGTTTGCGGTGGATCGCTTGCCATGATGGACGCCGGCGTGCCGATTAAGCGCGCCGTATCTGGCATCGCGATGGGGCTAATATTGGAAGGCAAAGACTATGCCATCCTGTCCGACATTCTGGGTGATGAAGATCATCTGGGCGATATGGATTTCAAGGTAGCCGGAACATCCGAAGGCATCACCACGATGCAGATGGATATCAAGATTGCCGGGATTACCCGCGACATCTTTGAAGCTGCCTTGAACCAAGCCAAAGAAGGTCGTGCGCACATCCTGGCCGAAATGGCCAAGGCGCTTGATACTGCCCGCACCGAACTGTCCGACTTTGCCCCACGCATCGAAACGATGCAGATTGATAAGGCAAAGATCCGCGACATCATCGGCACCGGCGGCAAAGTGATCCGCGAGATCGTTGCAACCACAGGCGCAAAGGTCGATATCGACGACGAAGGTCTGATCAAGATTTCGTCAAGCGACGTCGCCCAGATCGAAGCGGCTCGCAAATGGATTTCGGGCATCGTCGAAGAAGCCGAAGTTGGCAAAGTGTACGACGGTAAAGTCGTCAACATCGTTGATTTCGGTGCGTTTGTGAACTTCATGGGTGGCAAGGACGGACTCGTCCACGTCAGCGAAATGAAGAATGAACGCGTTGAAAAGCCAACCGATGTCGTCAGCGAAGGCATGGACGTTAAGGTCAAGGTTCTGGAAATCGACCCACGCGGCAAGGTTCGCCTGTCGATGCGTCTGGTCGATCAAGAAACCGGCGCAGAAATCGAAGACACACGTCCTCCACGCGAAGAACGCCCACGCGGTGATCGTCCAAGCGGTGGTGGTGATCGTGGTGACCGGGGCCCCCGCCGTGAAGGCGGCGGTGGTCGCGGTCCACGTCGCGATGGCGGCGGTGGCGGCGGTCGTGATCGCGGTCCACGCCGTGAAAGCAGCGAAGGCGGCGAGGGCGGAAACCCCAACCACGTTCCTGATTTCTTGAAGGACTGATATCGACTAACTAAGTTGACGCAAAAAACGAAAAGGGCTGCTTCGGCGGCCCTTTTTGTTGCGCGCCATTTTGGCGTTCGACCGGCGGCGCCGGGTATGATAGCTATTGCCAACGAGGGGATTATTATGTTGCGCAATTATCTATTGCTACCTGTTGTAATCGGTCTGGCGCTTCTGCTTGCGATGGTATCGCGGCATCCGCCCCAAGGTGACGCTGGAACCGACTTTTCGCTCACCAAAGCAACCGCAACTTTGACCGCAATTGCCAGCGAGCCACGCCCTGTCGGGTCACCAGCGCATGATCGTGCGCGCGATTGGCTGGTCGCTAATTTGATCGGCCTTGGCCTTAACGTCACCACACAAAAGGACGTTGGAATTCGGCAAGCCGATTTTGATGCACGCCGCGCAGGCACAGTCAGCGTCTCGCCTTATGAAAACATCATCGCAGTGCTGCCGGGAACCAATCCGTCGGCCAAGGCTGTTCTATTGATGGCGCATTATGACAGCGTGCCTTACGCCGATGGCGCTTCGGATGATGGCGCGGGCGTCGCAGCGTTGCTAGACACTGCTCGCGTGCTTTCAACCGGGCAACAGCCGTTGCGCGATACGATTTTCCTGCTGACGGATGCCGAGGAAGTTGGGCTGATTGGCGCGCAGGAGTTTTTTGACCGGCATCCGCTGGCCGCCCGAGTTGGCGTCGTCATCAACGCAGAGGCGCGCGGTTCGCGGGGCCGTGCGGTGATGTTTCAAACGTCTACGGGCAATGCGGGAATATTGGAGCACTGGGCGCGCAACGCAGTCGCACCTGCGGGCAATAGCCTTGCCAATGCGGTTTACCAACAACTGCCCAATGACACGGATCTGTCTGTACCGCTGGCAAAAGGAATAGTCGGGATCAATGCGGCATATATCGATGGCCTCCACGATTATCATATGCCAACCGATAGCATTGCAAACATCTCGGCGGGGTCGCTGCAGCATCTCGGCAATTTCGTGCTGACGACGACGCGCAGCCTTGTTGATGCGTCGGCAATGCCCAGCACTACCGGAGCAGAAAGTGCCTACTTCGACGTGCTTGGCCGGTTCGTAATGCGCTATCCGATGTGGCTGGGGTGGGTGTTGATTGCCCTGTCTGGTGCCGGGTTGGTTGTTGCCGCGAAAGGCTTTGGCGTTCGCCCCAAACAGGCCGCGTTGGCAACGCTTGGTTCAGCGGCCTTAGTGATCGGTACAGGCGTCATCAGCCATTATCTCGGCCAAGGAATGTATGGCGATGGGATGATCTCTATGCGCGACCGGATCAACGAAATGGATCCTGCTTTGTGGCTGTTTGTTGCGCTTAGTGCAGGCCTGTTGCTGTTATTTCGTCCTAAAGCACCGATGTGGTTCGGTGCTCTGTGCGTCGCGCTTTTGGCGGCGGTTGCCGCGCAGATATGGCTTCCCGGAGCCAATTGGATATTCGCTTGGCCAGCTTTAATTGGCGCGGGGCTCGCTGTGCTTGCGTCACGAAAAGGGATGGGCGCGAATGCAACTTTGTGGGCCAGCGGTCTAGCTACCTTAAGCGTCGGCGCAGTATTGTTGGCCAATGTTGTTGATCTTTATATGACGGTAGCTCCGCTCACAGCGGCTCCTGTGGCGCTGATTATTGTATTCTTAATTGCACTGGCCGCGCCGCTGCTGATAGAATTCAAACCTGCCGAACTAGTGGGTGGCATTTTGCTTTTGACAGCAGCAGCAGGAGCGATCTGGTTTGCGGCAAGTAACAGCTTTTCACCTCGCTATCCGCTCATTGCTGATCTGTTTTATCATCGGGACAATAATACCGGCAAAACCTGGTGGGCGACGACCTCTGGACTATCGCAGTTGCCAAGCGGACCTGTTTCCAAAATCAGCCCTGCCGGATTTGATGCAATCAAGTGGACTGCTGTTCCGGCAACTGCGATTGCGGCCGAAACGCCAACCATCGTCCAACAAGTTAGTGGAAACCTTCATCGCATTCGTGTTTCTAGCATTGCTGCACCCCGCACACTAACGATCCAGCTTTCCAGTCCGGTTGCTTTAGCCAACACCAAAGTAAATGGACGACAGGTCAAAACCCCCGCCGGAAAGCCAATGCGCATCGCGTGGCGACCCGAAACGCCGAATGCCGAACTGGTTATCGAGTTTGCGGATACGCCCTCTGGCAAAATAGATCTCGCTTATCTTTACGCAGTCGCGGGGCTACCCGCTGGTGCGCCGTCAGCTAAAGGATTGCCGACGGATTGGGCGCATCTTAATGGCACCCGCAGTTTTTCTGGCCGCCGCCAAATTGTGTGGTAACCGGTTCATCAGGGATACATTACGCGCCCTACAAAGATTTGCCCGATAGCACTTGGCCTTGGCGCTATGAATGACTAAGGAACTTGAATGAATAGAACTGTGATTTCTGCGCTGGCGCTTGGCGCTTCAGCTCTCATGCTTTCGGGCTGCGCTATGCTGGGTGGAGGTCGCGGCGGTGGCGGTTCCGATACCAAATATGTGGCACGCGATGTGAACACGCTCTATTCGGCTGCGAAAGAGCGGCTTGATGCGGGTAATTACGAAGTGGCAGCTGCACTTTTCGATGAAGTAGAACGCCAGCATCCTTATTCGCCGTGGGCGCGCCGGGCGCAGCTGATGAGTTCTTTCAGCTATTATATGGGGCAAAAATACAACGAATCGATCAACTCTGCAAAGCGGTTTCTGTCGATCCATCCGGGCAACAAAGACGCGCCTTATGCCTATTATCTCGTGGCGCTTTGCTATTACGAACAAATCAGCGATGTGACCCGCGACCAAAAAATTACCGAGCAAGCGCTCGCTTCGCTGGGTGAGGTGCAGCGCCGTTATCCCAACAGCCGCTATGCTGCCGATGCTGGCTTGAAAATCGATTTGGTCAACGATCACCTTGCGGGCAAGGAAATGGAAATCGGCCGTTTTTATCAGCGCCGGTCTTTGTGGCTCGCCGCATCGTTGCGGTTCCGCGAAGTGGTGCAGAAATATGAAACCACAACGCACGCTCCAGAGGCTTTGTATCGGCTGACTGAAAGCTATCTGGCGATGGGCTTGCCCGCAGAGGCGAAGAAATCTGCTGCTGTTTTGGGTGCCAACTATGCTGGCAGCAAATGGTATGAGCGCGCGTTTGAGCTGATGCAAAAGCACGCACCGGCGGCGTGATAGCCCAAATATGCTGACCTGGTCTACATGCTAACAGGATTGGCGATCCGCGATGTGGTGCTGATCGAGGCACTTGACCTTGAATTCGAGCATGGCCTTGGTGTGCTGACTGGTGAGACCGGTGCGGGCAAGTCGATCTTACTGGATGCGCTGGGTCTTGCGCTGGGCGCACGTGCCGACAGTGCGCTGGTGCGGGCAGGGGCGGAACGCGCTCTTGTGACCGCCAGCTTTGATACACCGCATGCCGTGGCGGCGATGCTGTCCGATAATGACATTGATGTTGAGGCTGGCGAGCCATTGCTCGTGCGCCGCTCGGTCAAGCGCGATGGGGGCAGCAAAGCCTATATCAACGATCAACCCTGTTCCGCCGCATTGTTGCGCGATATTGGCGCACAGCTGGTGGAGATCCACGGCCAGCATGATGATCGCGGACTGCTAAACCCGCGCGGGCATCGGGCCTTGCTTGATATATTTGGCCGCTGCGATGTGGCGGCTGTTGCTGCGCATTTTACGACTTGGCAAGAGGCAAAGGTGCGATTGGAAGTAGCGCGCGAGAGCATTGAGAATGCGGCGCGCGATCGCGAGTGGCTTGAGCATGCCGTCGCCGAATTACAGGCGTTCAAACCGCAAGAGGGCGAGGAAGAGCAGCTGGCGGGTGAGCGATCCGATATGCAAAAGGGCGAGCGCATTGCCGAGGATTTGAAGACGGTTTTGCAAAGCTTTGACGGTCCCAAAAGCGGACTTGCGCTGATCCGGTCCACAGCGCGTAAACTCGATCGGCTGGCAGAGTCACACCCGTTGCTGGCTGATGCGCTGACCTCACTTGACCGCGCGGTGATTGAGGCGAGTGAAGCGGAAGACAAGCTAAACGCTGCCGCACGCGCGGTAGAATTTGAACCGGCCCGATTGGATGAGATCGAAGTGCGTTTGTTTGAACTGCGCGCGCTTGCTCGCAAACACAATGTCGCGCCCGATGCGATCCTGTCGTTGCAGCAAAATCTCACCGCACGGTTGGAATCGATCCAAGCAGGCGGCGAGGGTCTGGCGAAGCTTGAGGCCGAGGTGAAGGCAAAGGCTGCCGCGTATCAAGAATGCGCTTTGGCCCTGTCAAAAAACCGCATTGCCGCTGCCGCAAAGCTCGATATCGCTGTGAAAGCAGAACTGACGCCGTTGAAACTCGATGCAGCGCAGTTTCAGACGGCGGTTGAGCAATTGCCCGAAGATCGCTGGTCAGCAAGCGGCATGGACCGCGTCGAATTCCTGATCTCGACTAACCCCGGCGCGCCTTTTGCGCCGCTGACCAAAATCGCCAGTGGTGGCGAACTGTCGCGATTTATCCTCGCGCTAAAAGTTGCGTTGGCTGAAGAAGGCGGGGCAGCGACGATCATCTTTGACGAAATCGACCGCGGTGTCGGCGGTGCGGTAGCCAGCGCAATTGGTGAACGCTTGTCGCGCCTGGCCAGCGGCGGCAAACAATTACTGGCGGTAACGCACAGCCCGCAAGTCGCCGCCAAAGGCGCTGCGCATTATTTCATCGCCAAATCGTCGGAGGGAACTGTGACCCGCACCGGCGTAACGCGCCTGACTGCTGAGGGTCGCAAGCAAGAAATTGCGCGCATGCTGTCGGGTGCTGAGGTCACGAATGAAGCGCGCGCGCAGGCCGAACGGTTGATGGAGGATGTGTGAGCGAAGCCGATGCTGCCAATGAACTGATGCGTCTTGCCAAGCAGATTGCGCATCATAACCGTCGTTATCATGCAGAGGATGCGCCGGAGGTTTCCGATGCGGATTATGACGCACTCGTTCGACGGAACAGTGAATTGGAAGCCGCTTTTCCGCACCTAGTGCGCGCCGATAGCCCCAATGCGTCGGTCGGCGCTGCGGTGGAAAACTCGCCTTTGTCCAAGGTTACTCACTCGAAACGGATGATGAGCTTAGATAATGCGTTTAGCGACGAGGATGTTGAGGACTTTGTCGCGCGCGTGCGGCGGTTTTTGAACCTGCCTGAGGGCACAGCCGTTGCTTTAACGGCAGAGGATAAGATTGACGGGCTTTCCTGTTCGCTGCGCTATGAAAATGGCGTGCTGATGCAGGCGGCGACGCGGGGTGATGGGCAGGTTGGAGAGGATGTGACCTTTAATGTGCGGACGATTTCTGATGTGCCGCAAAATTTAAAGCCCCTCCCCTTTAGGGGAGGGGTTGGGGTGGGGCCTGTCAGTCAAGCCCAGTTTTTTCAGACAAGCCCCACCCCCAACCCCTCCCCTAAAGGGGAGGGGCTTAGCGTTCCCGCAATCTTCGAAATTCGCGGCGAAATCTATATGGCTAAGGGTGATTTTGAGGCTCTGAATGCGCGTTTGTTGGCCGAAGCCGAAGATCCCGAAAAGGCCCGCCAATTTGCCAACCCGCGCAATGCAGCTGCGGGATCTCTGCGGCAAAAGGATGCGAGCGTCACCGCATCACGGCCATTGCGGTTCTTGGCGCATGGTTGGGGCGAGGTCAGCAACCTGCCTGCCGAGAGCCAATATGACGTCATGAAGGCGATTGCGGCGTGGGGAGTGCCTGTGTCACCGATGTTGATCTGCGGGGATGGGGCCGCTGCAGTGCTCAACCAATATCGCAGCATTGAATCTCAACGTGCTGATTTACCATATGATATCGACGGCGTGGTTTACAAAGTCGATCGCCTCGATTGGCAGGAGCGCCTTGGCTTTGTCGCAAAGGCTCCGCGCTGGGCGATTGCGCATAAATTCCCTGCGGAACAGGCGGAAACCACCTTGGAGGCTATCGACATTCAGGTCGGCCGCACGGGCAAGCTGACGCCCGTTGGCCGACTAAAGCCTGTAACTGTCGGCGGTGTAGTCGTCTCCAACGTCACGCTGCACAATCGCGACGAAATTGCGCGGCTTGGTGTGCGCCCAGGCGACCGCGTCAAAGTGCAGCGGGCAGGGGATGTGATCCCGCAAATTGCCGAGAATTTGACGCGAGATGAGGAACGTGCGCCTTATAATTTCCCCGAACATTGCCCCGAATGCGGTTCCGAAGCACTAGCCGAAGAAGGCGAAGTCGATGTGCGTTGCACCGGTGGCCTGATCTGCCCCGCACAACGTGTCGAGCGGCTGAAGCATTTCGTTTCGCGCGCCGCGCTCGACATCGAAGGCTTGGGCGAAAAGACAATCATCGAATTTTTCGAACTTGGTTGGTTGGAAAGCCCGGCGGATATTTTTCGTTTGAAAACAAAACGTGCGGCGATATTGTCGCGCGAAGGCTGGCAGGATAAGTCTGTGGATAACCTGTTGGCAGCGATTGAGGCGAAGCGGACGCCTGATCCGATCAAGCTATTGTTCGGGCTTGGTATACGCCATATCGGCGCAGGCACATCCAAAGATCTGGTCCGCAATTTCTTCACGTTCGATGCGATCAGCCAACTTGGACAGCGGATTGCGTCGGGAGATGAAGCGGCGGTTGCCGAACTCACCAGCATCGACGGCATCGGCCCGACAGTGGCTAAGGCGTTGGGCGATTTCTTCCACGAGACACATAATCTGTCGGTTTGGGACGATCTGATGCACGAAGTCACGCCGCCAGCCTATGTCTCCAACGTCCGCGACAGCGCGTGGACCGGCAAAACTATTGTGTTCACAGGCAAGCTGGAAACGATGAGCCGCGATGAGGCCAAGTCGCAGGCCGAGGCGTTGGGCGCAAAGGCCGCGGGCTCGGTTTCGGCCAATACCGATCTGGTGGTTGCTGGGCCGGGTGCCGGATCAAAGCTGAAAAAGGCCGCTGAACTGGGGATTGAGGTTATTGACGAGGCGGCCTGGGCAGCGATTGTGGCTGGGGCTGGTAACTAAACAACACCGTCGCCCCGTGGTTGACACGGGGCGACGGGAAGTTTGGGTTGGATGGCGATGGCATTTTTACGCTAAAACCAGCGCATGACGCCACCCGGCATTGGCGTCCACGCGCCAACCTTAACACCCGCTTTTCGCAACACCCGCCCCGTCCATTCGTTGCATGTGTTAATCGCCGAATAGCGTCCCACGCTATCGTAAAACAGATTGTTCGGGCCATAAGCGGGATAGGCTTTGCTTTGGCCGTTGGTCACTCTGAAGCTTCCGCGAACCTCCGCAACGATCATCCGATACTGCGCCTCCGTCACCCGAAAACTCTTGCGGATGCTGCTCGGCCCTGGATTGACCAAATGATAAATATGCAATGTCGTATCGTTGGAACCGATGATGGCCGAAACAATATCCCCGCTGCGCACATCGCTCCATGTTCGAGTATTGCGATAGACCGCTTTATGCCCCCAACCAATCATCACATGGGTGCCGTAAAGGTTTCGGTCGGTGAGATGTTCCGGGCGGATGAGGTCGGACAGGTCTTGCCCCGCCGCTGCCATCGGTAGGATAAGGCTAACATGCACGCCGTTGGTTTCGACAAAAATGGCTACGCCGTCCTTAGGTTCCTGCCAATCTGCATTGGCCGGAACTAAACTACCCATCAACGCCGCCGCGAAATAGAACCCGACCAACAGCATCGGCCAACCGATTAAGGCTCGCATTGCTGTCCGCAGGCTGTTGATGCGAAACAGTTTCAAGTGTAACCAAATCCTCATGGCCGATTTCAAACATGTCTATGACACGCCGCCGTTGGGCGCAAATGCGGATTGGACGGTTCCGCAGAATTGGGATGCGTTCAGTGCGGATGAACACGCGATGTGGGACCATTTGTTCGTGCGACAATCGGCGATGTTACCGGGCCGCGCCGCAGAGGCATTTTTGCGCGGGATTGATGTTCTGAAACTGGAAAAGTCGGGCATCCCTGATTACGCCGAGCTCAATGCGCGGTTGATGGCAGCGACGGGGTGGCAGGTTGTGGCAGTGCCGGGGTTGGTTCCTGATGCAGTGTTTTTCGATCATCTCGCCAACCGCCGCTTTCCCGCAGGTAATTTCATCCGCACGCCTGAACAGATCGATTATCTGCAAGAACCTGACCTATTCCATGATGTTTTCGGTCATGTGCCGATGCTCGCCGACCCGGTGTTTGCGGATTATATGGAGGCTTATGGCAAAGGTGGCCTGCGCAGCCTCGGCTTTGGCGCGCTCCATAAATTGGCGCGGCTATATTGGTATACGGTGGAATTCGGGTTGATTCAGGAGCCTGCGGGCTTGCGCATTTATGGCGCAGGTATCGTCTCCAGCTTTGGCGAAAGCATCTTTGCGCTGGATGATTTCAGCCCCAACCGGATCGGCTTTGACCTGATGCGGTTGATGCGCACCGAATATCGCATTGATGACTATCAACAGAATTATTTCGTGATACCGTCACTGGAGCATTTGCGCAGAGTGACGGTCGAGACAGATTTTGCGCCTTTATATGCTGAACTGGAACAACTGCCCGATATTCCTATTGCGGATATCTTGCCGGACGACGCTGTCGTCACCCATGGCACTCAACACTATGCGATGCGCAAACGCCAATAAAAAGCCCCTCCCGATTAGGGGAGGGGCTAGTTTGTTCCGGCGGTGATCGGGGGATCGGTTTTTGGACCGCCGGACAGTAAAGTTTTACGGCAGCAAAACTGAATCAATCACATGGACAACGCCGTTGGATTGCATCACATCGGCGGTGGTCACAGCAGACTGGCCGCCCTTACCGTCGGTGATGACAATGCTGCTACCGGATAGGCGCGCGGTCAGCTTTGCGCCTGCGACGGTTGTCAGCGTGGCTTTACCGCCACCCGCCTTGATCGCGGCCATCACGTCCTTAGCGGTCAACTTGCCCGCGACGACATGGTAGGTGAGGATTGTGGTGAGCAACGCTTTGTTTTCCGGCTTCAATACGGTGCCAACGGTGCCTTCCGGCAGCTTGTCAAACGCAGTGTTTGTTGGCGCGAACACGGTGAATGGTCCCGGGCTGGCGAGGGTATCGACCAGGCCAGCTGCCTTTACAGCAGCGACAAGCGTCGACAGATTTGGCGCGGCAGAGGCATTTTCAACGATATTTTTGTTGGCAACCATGGCGGCTCCACCGACGGCTGGGTTTGCCATCGCGTGATGTTTTGCTGCGGCCATCGCAGGCGCGGCAACGACGAGCGCGGTTGCAAGAATAAGCGAACGGGAAAAACGTGTGTGCATTGGGGCAATCCTTCTCTGAAACGACACGCCGTTTTGTGCGTGCTGTTTTCAAAAACGGATGCGGGATGAGAATAGATGCACCGCGACCAAATTAATTTAGATGATCGTGATTTTTCCGCTGGCGATGATTGGGCCGGTGGCTGTTCCGTTCGGTGCGCCACCTTGTGGTTCTGGCGTGATCGCCAGCGTTCCGCCTGCAGCCATATACCCGCGCATCTCCGGCGTCACGGCGACAAGGGTGGGCTTACCAACCGCCATCATGCCCAATGAACGGGCTTTACCGTCGCCGGGCACGATCCATATCTCTGGATAGAGCTTTCCAGTATCCAGCGCGACCGGAGTCATTAGTAATTCTCCGCTTTGGCTGTCATAGCGCGCCGTGATTGCCGTTTTGCCATTTTCACTGCCCAATGCGGCAACCAAAGCTGCTGGCGTTTCAGTGGTCGGCACCCCAGGCGGGTTCGCGACAAGTATACCAAGATAGGCAGCGATCGCCATACTAGCAGCCGTCAACCCTTGCCAAAGACGCAGCTTTCCGGGCCCTGTGTCTTGGCCGGTGGAGCGCGGCAAAGCACCGTCGATATTGGCCCATATATGTTCGGGTGCAGCAATATCAGCGCCGCCCGCCATCGACGTAAGCCGCTCGCGCCAAGCGTCAACTTCTGCCGAAAACACGGTGTCAGTTGCAACCCGCGCTTGTGCCGTTGCTTGGTCTGGTGCACCCAATAGGCCGAGAACATATTCGCCAGCCAGGGCGATGTCGTCTTCGCTTAAGCGGTTCATGCCTCCCCCTCCATGCAAGCACGCAATTTTATCAACGCGCGGCGGATGCGGCTTTTTATCGTTGCAAGCGGCGCGGCTTCAGCTTCCGCCAATTGCAAATAGGTCGCCCCGCCCAAAAACGCGGAGCGAATGAAATGTGCGTCGCGCCCGTCTAGCCTCTGAATACAGCCGTGCAGTTGATCGTCTTCGCTAGCGGCGAACATCTGCGCGTCGGCCCTTGGTGCTGTATCCGCAATCTCATTGGCGTCATCGATCGGCGTGAATATGGCTTTGCCAGACGCACGCAGCCGGTCGATGGCGCGGTTACGCGTCACCGCGACAAGCCAGCTGATCGGGCTGGCGCGTCCGGGTTGGAAACTCGCGGCGCGGTTCCAAATGGTTAGATA
>JAYUOS010000033.1:0-16415 GCA_043760725.1 Sphingomonadales bacterium | reverse complement strand
CTCAATCATCGCATATTCGCCTGATACTTGATACGCGAACACCGGCACGTCGAAATTGTCTTTCACGCGGCGGACGATATCCAGATAGGGCAGGCCGGGTTTTACCATCACGCTGTCTGCGCCCTCGGATATGTCCATGGCGACTTCGCGCAAGGCTTCGTCACTGTTGGCAGGGTCCATCTGATAGCTTTTTTTGTCGCCTTTCAACAAGCCGCTGGAACCTACTGCGTTGCGGAAGGGGCCATAAAAGGCGCTAGCATATTTCGCGGCATAGGACATGATCTGCACGTTGACATGGCCATTCATTTCAAGCGCGCGGCGAATTGATCCGATGCGCCCGTCCATCATATCCGACGGCGCGATGATGTCTGCGCCTGCATTGGCTTGATTGACCGACTGATCGACCAACGCTGCGACAGTTTCATCATTCAGCACATAGCCGGCATCGTCGACAATCCCGTCCTGACCATGGCTGGTATAAGGATCAAGCGCGACGTCGGTCAGCACGCCGATGGCATCCCCATGCACGGATTTGACGGCGCGAATGGCGCGGCACATCAGGTTGTCGGGATTAGCAGCTTCGGATCCATCATCGTTGCGCAGAGCGGGGGGTGTATTGGGGAACAGAGCGATGCAGGGAATGCCTAGCGCTATCGCTTCACCCGCACGCGCGACGATGCCGTCAACCGCCCAGCGCGAGACGCCGGGTAGGGATGCAATCGGCTCCTCGACGCCTTCGCCCTCGGTTATGAACAAGGGCCAGATCAGGTCGGCGGGCGACAAGATCGTTTCGCGCACCAACGCGCGGCTCCATCCAGAGGCGCGTGTGCGGCGAAGGCGGGTGTTGGGAAAACTGCTGTTTTGGGTCATCGCACCGGCATAGCGAAGCTTTTCGCCCTGCTCAATGCCGGTTGCGTATCAGCCCTTCTGGCGGCTTACGCTTTGCGCCGCTGAGATGCGGTCAATTTCGCGTTGCGGCGTTTCGACCGACTTACGCGCGCCGCCCATGGACGAAAGTGCTGCTCCCGGTTTCACCGCCTTTAACCGCGCCAGTTGCGACTTGAACCGCGCAAGATCGCTGCCACTTAGTAAAGCCCGCTGCGTGAACTTGACCGATAACGGGTTGACGACGCTACCATTGCGATACAGCTCATAGTGCAAATGCGGGCCAGTGGAGAGGCCGGTGGACCCGACATACCCGATGATTTGCCCTTGCCGCACGCGCGCACCACTGCTCGTCGCAAGCCGGCTCATATGGCAGTATCGCGTCGCCAGATTGCCGCCGTGGTTAATCTTGACCGCGTTACCGCAGCCACCTGCACGACCCGCCATCACAACAACGCCATCTGTCGCTGCGTAGACCGGAGCCCCGCTGGGCGCGCCAAAATCGATCCCTGCATGGAATTTGCGATAGCCAAGGATCGGGTGACGGCGATAGCCAAAGCCTGATGTCATCCCGCCATTAACTGGGCTGGCCATCTGCCCGCTGGTCTGGCCAACGCCCGATGCTTCAAACCACTGCGTGCTGTCTCCGCTCTGCCATTTCAGCATCTGGATTTTTGGCCTTCCGCCGCTTTCGATGCCTGCATAGAGCAATCCGCCGGTTTGCACTTCGCCGGTTTCCGCACGTTTATGCGACACGATAATGTCAAATTCGTCATTCGCGCCGATGTTGGTCAGCGAGGTTCTGCCGGCGATAATCTTCAGATAATCCTGAATGACATCAGCAGGAGCGCCAGCAGCGCGGGCGGAGCGATACAGGCTGCTGCCTACGATCCCGCGGATGCGCAACGGTGTATCATCAACGGCGATGGACTTCCGTGTGAGTCTCAAGCCGCCGCCAGCGCGATTAACAGCCAGATGAAGGTCAAAACGCGCGCGGAAATCGAGCGACTCTAGTGGCCGCGGTGCATCTTTGGATATCCGGCGGCCCAATATAATTGCAATCGGAGTTCCCGGAGCAATGTCGGAAAGCGCTGCTGTCCCGCTGACAAGCGATACAGCTGTCTGGACATCGGCGTTACCAACGCCTGCCCGTTGCAGCACGCGGGCAAAGCTATCGCCTTGGCCCAAAACTGCGGTCACTTCGATGCTCGGTCGCTCAGGGCTGCCGGAAAGTGCCACGACATTCTCATTGGCCGCCATCCGCCCACCGGTGTCGCTACCAAAGGCGATCGGCATGATGGCCTGGGTGCGCGCGATATCAAGCTGCACAGGCGTCGGCATCGGCGGTTGCGCGCCGTAAACTGGTCCAAAATCGGGGAGGAACGATAACGCCGCAACACTGAATAATGTTAACGTCGCAAGGCCCCGAAACCAGCGCTGCGATCCGATATCTTCGCTTAGGTCTGGTGCCCAATCGATCGCGGCCAGTCGCGCGCGCCACCCGGGTTGTTCGGACGAGCGCAGAGGTGCGGCCATCGCATCTGCAATGGATACGTCTCCCGCATTATGCGCTCCAGCAAAACTTCTGCTTCCGGCTTCGAACACTGACGACCCTTTGAACTTGCGTCTGATGACGGCTGCTGCCGGTGCTGCGGAGTGTAACCAGACAAGGTTAATGTCAATTTAATGCCTGCCTGCGGACACAAGGCCTGCGGCGAAGGGTGTAAATTCACAGCTGGAGCATTTTTCGGATCCGTCATTTATGCGCTTCTATCCGGCGGTAACTGGCTTTAAGGATGCCAGGTGCATATTTTTCGAACGGCATTTTTGCTACTGACAATCTCGGCTTTGGCCGCCTGCAAGCCCGCTGCTGACAATGACGGTCGGCTGGAAAGCGCGCGCGACTTTCCTCGACCTGACCGGGCTGTGTCCGATGCATCGAGTACTGAATTTTCGACTGAAGCCGCGCGTGACGAGGCAGGGGAAGCCAAAAAGCTGATGGATTGGGCCGATATTCAGCCCGGCACCACTGTGGCCGATATTGGCGCAGGTGAAGGCTATTATACCGTGCGGCTGTCGCAGCGCGTCGGGCTTAAGGGTCGTGTGCTGGCGCAAGATATTAACCGTGATGCCCTTGACCGGCTGGGCGAACGCATTGTCCGCGAACGGCTGCTCGATAATGTGGCTATTATCGAAGGCGGTTTTGACGATCCGCGGCTTCCTCCAGGCAGTTTCGACCGCATCTTCATGGTGCATATGTATCATGAAATTGGGGAGCCTTATGCGTTTCTGTGGCGGATGCGTCCTGCGCTTGCGACCGGTGGGCAAGTGATTGTCGTTGACCGCGATTTGCCGACCAACCAGCACGGCATCCCGCCAAAGCTGTTATTCTGCGAATTTGCAGCCGTGGGGTACCAGTTGAAAGAGTTTGTCGAACGCCCCGAGGTAAAGGCTTATTTTGCGCGGTTTGAATTGACGGGAGAGCGGCCCAAGCCCGCAGCGATTAAGGCGTGTAAGGCAGATGCGTTGGCGGGTTAGAGTTGAAGGCTAAACCGTGGCTAGGGGACTGTCCCAAGCGTAGCGCCGTGGACTGTTCCCGATAGGTCGCGCGCTGGCTTTCGGGACAGTCCACGGCGCTTACGCTGGGACAGTCCCCAATCACATCAAGCCGCCTTCCGCATCCCCGCATCCGACCGATCCAAAAAACCGCGTATCGCCGCGATGCTTTCATCAACATGGCTGAGCAGGAACAGATGTCCGCCATTATCAATCACCATCAACTCGCTGTTGGGGATCAAAAACGCCAAAAACTTGCCATTGGCCACAGGCACAATCTGATCATCGCCACCCATCATGATCAATGTTTCGGTTTTCATAAACGGCAAAAACGGCGCGCTGGTCCAACCCATCATCGCCATCAATTGATAGAAATAGCCAGTCTTTGACGGCGGCGTGATACGGCCGATATGGCCTTCTTTGCCGCCAACCATGCCGCCGTATAAAGTCTTGAAATGCTTCGCCATATAATTGGGGTCGATATAGCGGCGCGGATCGGCCATTTTGATGAGCGCAGCGGGGTTACCCGGCACCATCAACATACCCGCGCTGGTCGCTGCAAGGATTAACTTGTTGACCCGCGCGCCATTCTGCAAAGCAAACTGCTGCGCCATGGCGCCGCCCCAGCTGACGCCCATGACGTCGACGAGGGGCATCTTAAACCGGTCAAGCAACAACGCCGCAATCCGGGCCATCAATATCGCGTTATACGGCACCACCGGATCTGGCGAGCCGCCAATCCCCGGCATGTCAAAGGTAATAAAATCGCGGTCGGAGAGCATTTCCGCCATCGGCGCCATAGCCTCAATATTCGCGCCAATGCCGTTGAAGAACAGGATTGGGAGTTTGCCGGTGGGCTTGTCGGAACGCCAGACGGCCACTCGCAAAGTGCGGCCATCAACGACTTCCATCGTGTAACTTGGTTCACGGCCTTTGGTCATAACTGCTTCCCGCTATTCCGCCTTTTGACGGTTCGTCCCTGTTGCAGTGCAAGATAACGGGTGGAGAGGTTTACACAAGCGTCAATTGGGACAAGGTTGGGGTTAATCCTTTTGCTGGTCAGAGTGTGCTTTTTGCGATTTGACGATACTGCCTGATGAATTCTTTGTGATCCACCGTAGAAAGTGTGCATTCCAATTGCTGAAAACTCTCCAATCGCTCGATGTTGGCTAATAAATTGGTTCGCGTAATTTCGCGTTTTTTTGATCCGTTTTCAGTCATCATGAATTGGCCAAGCGGAGCGATGACTTGATAACGCGCCAATATACTATTCAGCCATGCGAGATCGGTTTCCATGTTCTTTTTGATAATGGGGTCGATAGTCAGCGCTTTTTCGGCATTGCCGATTGAAATCGCTTGCTCGACCTGACGAATAGATTCGTCGATTCCGATGAATTTTGTCACATAATCACTGGTGCCGTAAAAGCGGCCGGGGCGGAGTTGGTCTCCACCTTTTTGGAAGCCTGTGAGAAACCTAGCTACCTGATTGCGGTTATAAAACGGTTTCTCCCAAGCCAGTTTTTGCACCAGCAATAGGTGAAGCGAAGAGTCCACTCCGAACATCTCATTTGCATTGGTCGTGGCTGAAGATTGCAGCTCGTAAACCCGCCGCCATGCCGGAGCATGCTCTTTAAAACGCCGATTAAAGTAATCGTCGACAACCTGACGCCCGGAGGCTTGCTCCGACATGGCGGGAGTTTGCAACTCTTGGCGCTGCCAGCCTAGTCGAGAGGATAATGCGTAGGTTAAGCGTAGTGGGCCCGGATCACCACCTGCGACATGCATATAACCAAACAGTGCCAGGCCGCCCTTGTTTAGGGCAGCGTAATTGTTGGCAAAGTTTTTATAGTCGGTAAGGGCCAAGCCACAATATCGGGTCATATTATGGTAGTCGACAACGCCATAAGCGAGCTTTGCGGACGATTTCCAAGCATTGATTTGTGATACGATCTTTTGGTTTCTTGCCGATATGTTCGTGTTGCCCGCCAGCGGCAACCAGTCTCTGTCTATCGGGTAAAACAGGTGCAGATATGGCTTTCCTTCCAGACGCTTCGCGTTTTCGGCATATTCTGGCGGAACCATGGTTTGACGATAGGACGCGCCTGCGATGATGACGCGACGACTTAAACGGCCAGAGGCGACATGTTTAGCGATTCTATCGACTACATTTGAATGAAATATCAGGATGTTATCCGATACATTTCCATTCCACCAAGCGTTCCAACCTTCATCAAAGGAGCGGCCAAAGGCATCGACTTGCCAGATGTTTAAGATATCGAAATGCTTGAGATCGCCGCTTTCAAGCCGGTCAACAATTTGGTCGGCAAAATAATCCGCTGCACCCTTGCTGGTGAAGGCAGGGTTGAATTGGGCACCGCTGGCAGCAACTGGTCGTTTCAAGAAACGGATGCGTGAAAACCACTCGGGATGGTTTTCGAAAACTCTCTTCTTAGAAAACACCTCTTCGATCAAATGATGTCCACCACCCCAGCCATGGATGCCAAGCAGCTTGCGCAGTTCATGCGAATTGGGCTGACCGATGTTGAATTTTTTCCTAGCCATCCAGATCAGGAATTTGTCATCTGTACGGGACGGAGTTATTACCCAAAAGCCGCGATACTCTTGGCCGGGAACCCATTTAACATCGTGCAACGTTGCAAGTGCTGCCTTCGCAGCGGCTGCAGTAGGAACAATTGTCGATTCCGAGTGGGGCCAGTCAAAACCGAGATGTTCGAGAAATCCGTAAACGCCATATAAGGCTCCGATGCCGGTCTGGGCGGTAATCGTTATCCTGCCATCGCGGTTGGTCAAACGAAAGGATTGCGACCCAAAGCTGATCGGAGCCAAGCTTGCTCTGTTTGGTGAAGTATCCGGCACCAGCTGGACCGTTATCACGTTTATTCCCTTGGCGGCGCCGGGCTTGGCTACGGCAATCGGCGACCCTAGCATTTCCAAATGCGTTTTCAGTTCATCCACGGCATAGGCCAAGGTGATAACGTCTTGAGTGGCTTTGTCCTTTTGTGCCGTTATTGTTTTGCGTTCCGCAAGCGCGGCTTTCCACGAAGAAAAAGGTGAAAAGTCGGCGACCACAATTCGGGGTATTGGCTGCAACGAAGCGGTTGCCGCTTGGGCATGCTCGCAGCTATTGAAAAGGAATAATGCTGAAAAAAGCAGCAACGCGACTTCTGCCAGACCGTTACTGCGCCAGGGAGCGAAACCGATTGTAAACAACTTTTTTTGCTTCACATTGCTGCTTCCTGATTTTTTGGCGTGAGGTGACACCTTTAAAAGCTGCCCTCAAGACGCCATTTATATGCAACGCTGATCAAACTCACAGCGAGTTCGCCTCTTCTCACTCCAAAACATACAGCCCCGGCGCAGCTTCCATCGCTGGGTTCGCCTTGCTCCCCAACGCACTCGGCGCAGCAACCTCTTTGCCTGACCGCGTGTGGAGCCATTCTATCCAGTATGGCCACCAGCTGCCGGGGGTTTCCTCGGTGCCTTTCATCCATTCGCCGACATCGGCGGGGGTTTTGTTTTTGCTGTGCCGCCAGTATTTCGCCTTGGGGTTGCCTGGGGGGTTCAGGATTGCTTGCATATGGCCGGCTTGGCTTAGGATAAACTCGACGTTTTTGCTGCCGAACAATTGCGTTGAGCGATAGCACGCTTTCCACGGCGTAATGTGGTCAGTAGTGCCACCAAGGATGAACATGTCGCCGGTGACTTTGGTCAGGTCGAGCGTGTGGCCCGCGACGTCATAGGTGCCGGGCGCGGCATAGGCGTTTGCCTCAAACAGTTCGAGGAAATCGCCCATCAGCGATGACGACAGGTTGGTCGTATCGGCGTTCCAGAACAATATGTCGAACGCCGGTGGATCGTCACCCATCAGGTAATTGTTGATCACATAGTTCCAGATCAAGTCATTGGGCCGCAACCATGCAAAACCGCGCGCAAGGCTGGATCCCTCGATCACTCCCTTCTTTGCTGCGCGTTGGCGGGCGAGCGCGATGCCGTTGTGCGAGACCATAGAGCTTGCTTCGGTATCGCCGGTTTTGGGTTCCAGCACACAGACCATCATCGTGATCGCATTCGCGCGTGTGTCGCCCATGCTGGCGAGTTTAGACAACAGCACCGACATCGTCTGGCCGCCGGAGCAACCGCCCGAGACATTTACCTTTTCACTGCCGGTTATGTCGCAGACGACATCGAGCGCCTTGATGCAGCTTTCGATATAGTCGGCCATGCCCCACACGCCCTGATCATGCGTCGGGTTGCGCCACGAAATCATAAACGGTTGGATGCCGTGGTCAGTCTGCCATTTGATCACCGACTTTTCGGGCGACAGATCGTTGATATACATCTTGTTGATCTGCGGCGGGATGGTTAGCTGCGGGATGGCATAAACTTTGTCTGTCGTCGGCGCATATTGGATGAGTTCAAAACGTTCGTCGCGGTAAACCACCGAACCCTTTGCGGTCGCAACATTCTCGCCCAGCTTGAACGGCTTTTTGTTGACTTGGCTGACCATGCCATCGTTATGGACCATATCGTTGTAAGCGTTTTTCAAGCCCTTAACGAGGCTGAGCCCGCCCGAATCCACCAGCCTTTTTTGCGCGGTCGGGTTGCCGATCAGGCTGTTGGTGGGTGACATTGCATCGATGATAATCTGCGAGATAAAGTTCGCGCGATCGCGCTCCAGCGCGTCCATTTCCAAGTCTTGGATATAGCTTTTGACGCCTTTTTGCACCGCCAGATAATATTGTGCGCCTGCCTTAAAAAACGGATTGAACGTCCATGCCGGATCCATGAAGCGCTTGTCCTTGGTATCGGGCGCTAGGTCGGATTTCCCGGTCATGATTTTGACGACATCTTCGCTGAAATTCTTTGTCGCCTTAAACGCTTTTTCGGGGTTGCTCGCTGTTTGACGCAGCATCAGGCCGATGGCACCGATGAAATCCTCGCGCGCCAGTCCGGCAAGCGGGCCGAGCGCCATGGTCGCCTCGTTCGCCGCATCAAACGCGCCTTTGCCGAAATCTGGAAATGCGCTTTTTGCTTTTGCTTTTTTTGGCTTGTCGCTGCTCGTTGCCATGGAAACCTCTCCTGTTTCTTTGGTGGCAGAATGCACAGGGATTGGGGGTTGGTCAATTGGTTGCTTTGCCTTTGTTGCTCGACCTATGGCATCTCGGTCGATATGGGCGGTGTCATGCCAAATAACTTACCCGAAACAGAATTTTCATGGAATCCTGATCCGGCATCGGGGATCGCTACGCGGTTTGTCGAAGCCAATGGCCAACGGTTTGAACTGGCCGAGGCTGGCGACACCAAATCGCCTAAGCTCGCAATCCTGCTTCACGGCTTTCCCGAGCTTAATTTTTCGTGGCGGCACCAGATACCGATTTTAGTGAAGAAGGGCTGGCGGGTGTGGGCGCCCAATATGCGGGGCTATGGCGCGAGTTCAAAGCCGGAAGGCATCGAGGCCTACCGCATCGACACGCTGCTGCAGGATGTCGCTGCGCTGATCGATGCGGCGAAAGCGGAAAATCCGGCAACGGAAGTGATGCTGGTCGCGCATGATTGGGGAGCGATTGTGGCGTGGATGTTTGCAATCCGCCAAGTGCGTCCGCTTGACCGGCTGGTCGTCATGAACGTGCCGCATCCCAAATGCGCCGAACGCGAAATCCGCAAATGGCGGCAGCTGCGCAAAAGCTGGTACATCTTTTTCTTTCAAATCCCTTGGTTGCCGGAAAAGCTTTTGCTCGCGCGCTATGCCCGTGCGGTGCGGCAGGCCTTTACCGGCACAGCGGCAAACAAAGGCAATTTCTCGAAAGAGGCGCTGGAGGTTTACGCCAATGCGGCGCAGCGCCCCGGGGCGATAACAGCGATGCTGAATTACTATCGTGCATTGCTGCGTTATCCCGATATGCGCAATGTCGGCGATGGCATGGTAAACACCGAAACGCTGGTCATCTGGGGAGAGAATGATCTGGCGCTCGATATCCACTTGCTCGACGATACAGAGCAATGGGTGCCGCGGCTAACGCTGCACCGGCTGCCCGGCATTTCGCATTGGGTGCAACAGGATGCGCCGGAGCAGGTGAACGCTTTGATGGCGGATTGGCTGGTCGCCAAATGACCGAAACTCCATCGCCATGCCTCGACATTTGCAGCCTCGACTTGTCCGATGAATATTGCATCGGCTGCGGTCGGTCTTTGGACGAGATTGCAGGTTGGCTAAAGGCGAGCGAAGCAGAACGGCGGGTCATTGTTGATAAGCTGCCCGAGCGGTTGCTGCGGTTGAGGCCCTAACCCGCCTTCTCCAAAGCCTCACTTGCCGCAACCCAACGCGCTTCCGCCGCCTCTTGCGCCGCGATGATCTTCCCTCGCCGCTGAGACAATTCGCCCATCGTAAGACTCTTGTAATCATTCGACGCGGACGCGGGGTCGAACATCGCGCGGTCGATGGCGGACAGCACCACCTCCAGCTTTGCCAAATCCGCCTCCGCATCGCTGACTGCGCGTTTCAACGTGGCTTGACGCTCGCGTGCCGCCGCAGCAGCCTTTTTGTCTTCCTTGCGGTCTGCCTTGGAGACCTTTTCCTTGGCCGGGCCTTTACCCAGAATGAAGTCAGTATAATCCTCAATCGTTCCTGAAAACTCGGTCGCGGTGCCACCATCAACAAGCACCAGCCGGTCAGCGGTTAGCTCCAGCATGTGCCGGTCATGGCTGACCAACACTACAGTGCCCTCATATTCATTTAGCGCCTGCACCAGCGCCTCACGCGCATCGACGTCAAGGTGGTTGGTGGGTTCGTCAAGGATCAACAGATGCGGCGCGTCGCGGGTAATTAGCGCCAACGCCAGCCGTGCCTTTTCGCCGCCCGACAGCTTGCCGACTTGCGTGGTCGCTTTGGGGCCAGAGAAACCAAAGCGCCCCAATTGCGCGCGCACTGCGCCGGGCGTCATCCCCTTCATCTGCCGCGTCATGTGTTCCAACGGGGTATCGTCGCCGTCGAGTTCCTCGACCTGATATTGGGTGAAATAACCGACACGCATTTTGCCAGACGCGTTCATCGCGCCGTCCATCGGCGTCAACTGTGCAGCAAGCAGGCGAGCGAGCGTCGTTTTACCATTGCCGTTGCGCCCCAGCAAAGCGATCCGGTCATCAGGGTCGATCCGCAGGTTTAGCCGCTCGAGAATGGGCTTACCTGCTGTGTAGCCGACACTCGCCAGATCAAGCGTGATCAGCGGCGGGCGCAATTCTTCGGGGCTGGGAAAGGCAAAGCTTAATGTCGGATCATCGAGCATCGCTTGCACAGGCTGCATTCGAGCCAATGCCTTGGCGCGCGACTGTGCCTGTTTTGCGGTTGAGGCACGGGCAGAGTTGCGCGCGACATAATCCTGCAACTTGGCCCGCTGCACATCCTGCGCGGCCTTTGCCGCTGCCAGTTGCGCCGCCCGTTCGGCGCGCTGGCGTTCAAAACTGTCATAGCCGCCTGCGTACAGCGTAACCGTGCCGCCTTCGAGGTGAAGGATATGATCAACGACATTGTTCAACAGATCGCGTTCATGGCTGATCACAACCATCATCGCCGGATAGCTTTTCAGGAAGTTTTCCAGCCAAAGCGTGGCTTCCAAATCCAGGTGGTTCGACGGCTCATCTAGCAGCAGCAAATCGGGCTGCGAGAACAGCAACGCGGCCAAAGCCACGCGCATTTTCCAACCGCCGGAAAAACTATCCAGAGGTTGTGTCTGCATCTCTTCGTCAAAGCCAAGTCCGACCAAAATGCGCGAGGCGCGGGCAGGGGCGGTATAGGCGTCAATCGCAATCAGCCGCTCGTGCACCTCGGCCATACGGTCCGCATCAAGGCCTTCGACCTCGCTTTCCGTCAGCAAATCGGCGCGCTCGGTGTCGGCGGCAAGCACCGTGTCAAATGGCGTTGAGTCTCCGGCCGGAGCCTCTTGCGCGATATAACCGATGCGCGTGCCCTTCGGCTTATCGAGCGAGCCATCATCGGGATCCAATTGCCCGATCATCACTTTCATCAATGTCGATTTGCCAGCGCCATTGCGCCCGATCAGGCCAATACGGCCATAAGCGGGAAGGGTGGCGGTGGCGCGATCAAGAATGGTGCGCCCGCCAAGGCGCACAGTGATACCGTTTACGTTGAGCATGATGGCCGCGCGCCTAGCAGAGCGCATCCGCCGTGTCATGCGGCGATTGCATTGGATGGCATTGGATTGCGTTGGCCATGCGCGCTCGCTATGCCTGCCGTCAATATGAGCCCAATCGAAATCGTCGCGGTGCTGCTGGGCATTGCCAACATCTTGCTGATTATCCGCCGGTCGGTGTGGAATTACCCGTTCGGGATCGCAATGGTGACGCTGTATTTCGTCATCTTCCGCGATGCGAAATTGTATAGCGATGCTGGGCTGCAGATATTCTTCGTCGTCGTGAACCTTTACGGCTGGTTCAGCTGGAGCCGGAACAAGGCTGAGGCTGGAGAGATTGTTGTGCAGCGGTTGGGGAGAGATGGATCGCTCGCTTGGATCGCCGGTTCTGCGGTTGCGACCGCTGCATGGGGCTGTGTGATGAGCACCTACACCGATGCCAGCTACCCGTTTTGGGATGCAGGCGTTGCAACGCTCTCTGTTGCGGGCCAGATATTGATGACGCGGCGGTATCTGGAAAATTGGTATTGGTGGATTGCGGTTAATGCCATTTCGATCCCGCTTTATATCGTGAAAGGCCTTCATCTCACCGCCGGTCTTTACGCGCTGTTCTTAGTGCTGGCTGCCGCAGGCCTTCTGCAATGGCGGAAAGCACAGCTTTCGAAAGTTTGATTTCGCGCTAAGACGCTAAGGCGTAAAGGGCGAATGTTCTTCGCGTCTTAGCGTCTTTGCGCGAAAGAAATAAAACGCTACGCGCCAAAGCATGACCACACGCATCTGTCTCCACGGCCCTGAAAGTACCGGCAAGTCCACACTCGCCACCCGCCTCGCCGCGCATTACGGTTGCGAAGTCGTCCCCGAATACGGCCGCGCTTATTGCGAAGGCCACGGCACCGACATTGGCATGGCCGAACTGGTCCATATCGCCGAAACGCAAGACGCGATGAACCGTGCTGCCGCTGCCCGAGATGGTGAACGCGTGCTGTTCGATACCGACCCTTTAATCACCGCTGTTTGGGCCGAAATGATGTTTGAAACCCGCGACGCCTATTTCGATGCCTTCACCGGTTATGCCGATCTCTACCTGCTGCTCGACATCGACTTGCCCTTCGTCGACGATGGCTTGCGCGTGTATGCCGGAACAGAGGATCGCCGCCATTTCTTCGCCCTATGCAAGGCCGAACTCGACCGTTTCGGCGTTCGCTATGCGCTGATCCGGGGCGAGGGCGATATACGGTTTAGTGCCGCGCTTGATGCGATTGCCGCCCACTGCTAGGGGCGCGGCATGACTGAATTATCCCGCATTCGTAACTTCTCGATTATTGCCCATATTGACCATGGAAAGTCGACGCTGGCCGACCGGCTGATCCAACAAACCGGTGGCCTCTCCGAGCGTGAGATGTCGGCGCAAGTCCTTGATAACATGGACATTGAGAAAGAACGCGGGATCACGATCAAGGCGCAGACGGTGCGGCTGGATTATACCGCGAACGATGGCATTACATACGAGCTGAACCTGATGGACACGCCGGGCCATGTCGATTTCGCCTATGAAGTCTCGCGCTCCCTCGCCGCATGCGAAGGCGCGCTGCTTGTGGTCGATGCCGCGCAAGGGGTTGAGGCGCAAACGCTCGCCAACGTCTATCAATCCATCGAGCACGACCATGAAATCGTCCCCGTCATCAACAAAATCGACCTACCCGCCGCCGATGTTGACAAGGTCAAAGCCGAGATCGAGGAAATCATTGGCCTCCCCGCGGACAACGCGGTGCTCACATCTGCCAAATCAGGCATCGGCATCGCCGAGGTGCTAGAGGCCATCGTCACCCGCATCCCCCCGCCAAAGGGGGACCGCGCCGCGCCGCTAAAGGCCATGCTCGTCGACAGCTGGTACGACCCCTATCTCGGCGTCGTCATCCTGATCCGCGTGATCGACGGCGTCATAAAGAAAGGTCAGGAAATCCAGTTCATGGCCGCCGGCACCAAACATCTGGTCGACCGCGTCGGCTGTATGCGGCCAAAGCTAGAAATCCTCACCGAAATCGCGGCGGGCGAAGTCGGCATCATCACCGCACAGATCAAAGAAGTCGCGCAAACCCGCGTCGGCGACACCATTACCGACGCCAAACGCCCCGCCGCCGAGGCACTGCCGGGCTTCAAAGAAGTGCAGCCCGTGGTCTTCTGCGGTCTGTTCCCGACCGACGCCGCCGACTTTGAAAAACTGCGCGAAAGTATCAGCAAGCTTCGCCTCAACGATGCCAGCTTCAGCTTCGAGACCGAGAGCAGCGCCGCCTTGGGCTTTGGCTTTCGCTGCGGCTTCCTTGGGCTCCTGCACCTCGAAATCATTCAGGAACGCCTGACCCGCGAGTTCGACCTCGACCTGATCACCACTGCGCCGTCGGTGGTCTACAAACTCCAGCTGAGCCGCAGCAAAACCGAAGACGCCTGCGAGATGGAGCTGCACAACCCCGCCGACATGCCCGATGTTAACCGCATCGCCGAAATTCAGGAGCCATGGATCGAGGCGACCATCTATTGCCCCGACGAATATCTCGGCAGCATCCTAAAGCTATGTCAGGACCGGCGCGGCGTCCAGAAACAGCTGACGTACGTGGGCGGCCGCGCGCAGATCGTCTATGACCTGCCGCTCAACGAAGTGGTGTTCGATTTCTACGACCGGCTGAAAAGCATATCGCGCGGCTATGCCAGCTTTGACTACCACCAGATCGGCCACCGCGAAGGCGACCTCGTCAAGATGACCATCCTGGTCAACGGCGACGCGGTCGACGCGCTGAGCATGATCGTCCACCGCGGCACCGCCGAGGCCAGAGGCCGCGGCATGTGCGAACGCCTAAAAGACCTGATCCCCCGCCACCTGTTCAAAATCCCCATTCAAGCAGCCATCGGCGGCAAAGTGATCGCCCGCGAAACGATCGCGGCGATGCGCAAGGACGTGACCGCGAAGTGTTATGGAGGCGATATCTCGCGCAAGAAGAAGCTGTTGGAGAAACAGAAAAAGGGCAAGGCGCGGATGCGGGAGTATGGGAGTGTGAGTATCCCGCAAGAGGCGTTTATTGCTGCACTACGGATGGGGGAAGAATAATCCGACCGCGTTGTTGCGCTGGTTGACCATGTTGCAACGTCGAATTGAGGCGCAGATAGGGTAATCACGCTGACGTATACGGTATAAACGCGGCAGAGTTTCTAAGGCAATTCTACCTTCTCAAATCGACGAGTGTTGGCATCGTTATCGTCGGCCTCAACAAAATCGACTTCGGCACCCGCGACAACTTTAACTACGCGACCTACCGGTTCTGCAATCGCCCTATTGCCAATCGTCGCGGTAACGCGGTAAGTTTGCGGAAATCCATTGGCGTCAGCCACCTTTAATGTCGCACCGAGCGAAACCAACGGTTTGCCGCGATTGATGATAATTTTGCGTCCATCAACAGCTGCGACGGTCAATGGTTCGATTTTGAATGCGACTTGACGAGCGACGGCGAGCGAAAGTTCTCGTTGCACGATTTCGTAAAAAGGCTGGCCGTGTTCGGCGTTGCAATTTGTTTCGCCGCCAGTTTTTATGGCGGATGCTTGAACGATACTTTTTTGCACGTTTCCACCATATACCACACGACCATCTGCACGATCCACGACGCGAATGTTGATCGACGCACGTACTTTCGTTTCGCTGATGCAATAGTCGACGTCGCGAGTTCGTGTGTGTTCTGTGCCGAGTCCCGTCACGGTGCCGAAAACATCGTATTGAGTGTCTGAGGTGATACCAGACCAGCGTTCGATGACGTCAAATAGTTGGGTTTCAATTAATGCTGACTCGATTGAATCCCGCATTGTGGCAAACCGGTTCTGACATTCTGTGGTCATCCATAGGCCCCACCAACTAGCATAGGTTTGACATTCCACCGGCGTATCGAGCTCATTCACGACCAGTGTAGGACGTGCATCGGCGGCGTTGGGAACAGATAGCGTCAGCGCAAGCGCTGAGATGACGATAACAGCACGCGTCATTCTTTTTTCTTCCGCTTACTTTCATCCTTCGTTCGTTTGTTGTCTTCTTTCATCCGCTTTATGTCGTCTTGCGTCGCCGCACGTACTATCGCGCCTGCTGGAATTGGCCCGACAAAGGATGTCATCGCTGTTGCCTTGGACACGCGCTGGAGCACTTCAGAAACCTTAAGCATGCCAATCCGCATCTCTTCAGACGCCAGCACTTCACCTGTTGTGGGATCACGAATCTCGTCGCCCTGTTGATAGACGACAAGGATTTGATCCTTTTTTAGCGTACCCTCGCCGTAATTAAGCACGAAAATGCCGTCGGCTTGGACCGCGGCGACCTGGATGGGAAAAATCGCCGTGATAAGCATAGATGCAGCGCGATTAGCGGCATCTGTCATTAAAGCATTATAATCGATGGCAAGATTCTGACCGGTGCATGTAACCCCTGATCGCCAATAAGACTCAATACGCGACTGATATTTTATCACGCCGCTATCACTGTCTAAAATTTGTAGGCTAAGTGGCATGGTGACTATATAAGAACTGCAATTGCTACTGTTACCGCCGGTTAATAAACTGGCTGCCAAAGCAGAACCGAAATCGGAAGCAGGTCGCGAAGAGATATAGCCCATCGAGCCGTTGATTATATAATCAACGCCTTCGAAACCACCGACTTTTCCGGGTTTTGTTGTCGTTACGACGCCGCTCTTTGCTAGTATTTGTTCGTCGATTAACGTATCGAGATTGCGTCGTTCGCTGACGGTAAACCTACCTGTGGCAGCGATTGCTTCG
>JAYUOS010000032.1:0-7667 GCA_043760725.1 Sphingomonadales bacterium | reverse complement strand
AGACGACGCGCATAATTTATCCTTCGGTGGCAGGCGTAGCTTTGCGGCGACGCAGGATCAGATTGATCTCATTTTTGTCCACCGCGCCAACCAGCCATCCTACAGCACCATAAACCGCCATGCCGCCAATCACGAGCACCAGCAACGACCAGACCCGTTCGATCACGCTGCCTGAAAAATGGCTGAACAGCGCGGTCATAAGCCACCACAGCACTGCGGACATTGCGGCAGTGGCGATTAGCTGCCGGAATATCCGACCGCCAAGCTGGCCAGTAAAGCGAAACCAACCACGCTTGTGCAGCGCGAAATACAGCAGCAAACAGTTGAGCGTCGCCGATATTGCGGTCGCTGCGGCAAGGCCGACAATGCCATAGCCGAGGCCCCAGATGAACCAGAAGTTGAGGCTGACATTGACCAGCAACGAGGCCAAAGCCGTATAAACCGGTGTTTTGGTGTCAGACCGCGCGAAAAACCCGGGGTTCAGGATTTTGACGATCACATAAGCAGGCAGGCCCGCGACCAATGCCATAGTGATCTGCGCCATGATGACGCCGTCCTCTGGCTTAAACTTGCCGCCAACGAAAAACGCAGTGACAAAGGCAGGCGCGCATATGGCAAGTGCAGCAGCGGCAGGCAGCGTCAACAACGTCGCCATTTCAAACGCATTGCTTTGCAGGCGCTGGGCCTCGGCTTTGTTATCCGACTGGATATGCCGCGCCAGCATCGGGAGAATGGCGGTGCCCAGCGCAATGCCGACAATTCCCAACGGCATTTGGTTCAACCGGTCGGCCATTTTCAATAACGTCAGCGACCCTTGCGGAAGCGACGTAGCAAAGAACGTGTCGACGAACTGGCTGATCTGGTAAATTCCAGCACCAAAGGTCGCGGGCAGGATCACCCAGCCAAGTCGTTTAACATCAGGCGTTAGTTTTGGCAGGCGAAGGTGCAGCTTTAGCCCCGCACGGCGGACGGCCCACCACAGATAGAGCATCTGGACAAAGCCTGACAGCGCGACAGCGGCGGCAAGAGCATATACAACTTTCGTGTCGTCGCTGCTATCGCCGCGCCAATAATAGCCGCCGATAATGCCGCCGATCAACGTGATGTTAAAAAGGATCGGTGCAATCGCGCCGGGCGCAAAACGCGATCTGGCGTTGAGCAATCCGGTCAGCATGGCAACGATGCTGATGAAAAACAGATAGGGAAAGGTCACCCGGCTTAAGAAAACCGATAGCTCGAATTTCCCGGGTACGCTTTGGTACTCGCTCGCCAAGCCATAGACGATGTAGGACATGCCCAGCATCGCCAGCGCCGAAAACCCGAGCAGAACCCAGATAAATACCGACAGCACGTCATCGGCGAATTTGGCCGCATCGGCTTCGCCGCCTTCCTCTCCCAGTTTGCGCGTATACATCGGCACAAAGGCAACCGAAAATGCCCCCTCGGCAAATAGGCGGCGAAAGGTGTTCGGCAGCGTAAACGCGAGCTGATAGGCATCCGCCGCCAAGCCCGCACCCAAAACCCGCGCGAGCAACATATCGCGGACAAAGCCGAAAATCCGGCTGATGACCGTAAAGCCGGCGATGGTCGATGTGTGCTTAAGCAGGCTCATTGCGGTTGCCGGTATTCAGCCGCTTAAGCGTTGCCAGCAGGTTCAGCTTCTGCGGTTGCTTGTGCTTGCGCCAATTGCTGCAAGTATAGCGAGTTGAAATCAATGGGCTCCAACACCAATGGCGGATACCCTGCATCGCGGGTCGCGTCGGCGATGATCCGGCGGGCAAACGGGAACATCAGGCGAGGTGCTTCGCCGTAAAGAAACTGATGGCCTTGACCGGGTTCCACGTTGCGGACGCCGAACAAGGTTGCAAATTCCAGCTCAACGTTAAAACGCACGCCTTCATCGCTGCTAGCTTTGGCACCAAGCGACAGCGTCACTTCATGCACATCGTCGCTGACGGGATTAACCTGAATGTTGACCTGAACATCGATTTGCGGCTGGCTATCCCAGGTGTAGCTTTGCGGCGCATTGGGATTTTCGACTGACAAGTCTTTGATATACTGACTTAACATCCCCACCGCTGGCAATGTGTCTTCGCCATTGGCTTTCAGAGTTTCTGAAACGATGTTACCTTCTTCGTCAGCCATGATTTTTGCTTTCCTGTTGCGTGGTCGAGGCGGCGTTTCAGCCGCCCCTAAAGTTGGCGATGCGCCTAGCAGTGAGGCGGATAAAGGGCAATGCCTGCATTAAGCGCTAACCTTAAAAGTTACGGGAGTTTTGCCGCCTGCATTTTTTTCTCAAGGTGTTTGAAAACAGACGGCATTGATCCTATGTTGAATGTAGGGAGCTGGCGCATGCTTTGTTCAACGCGTGTTAACCGGCAATTTGGTGTTTGATGCTATCGGAATTAACCGACTGCGTTTTGATAAGGCTTCATGTTTGTGAACTTCGAGATTATCTTGCTAGCGATGGTTGCGGCCTTTTTGGGCCTGCGGCTGTATTCGGTGTTGGGTAAACGCACCGGCCATGAACAAGAGCCTGTGGCACCGCGCAAAGTTGTCGACGACCGCCAACCTGCGATCTTGCGGCAACCATTGGGGCAATCGGAAGCCGCTGCTTCGGGCGTCGCGATTGATTCAGAATTGATCGACGTTTCCGCCAAAAGTGGCCTCCGCTCGATTGTCAATGCTGATCGCCAGTTTGACCCTGCTTTGTTTCTTGAAGGCGCCCAGTCCGCTTATGCCATGGTCCTTGATGCCTATTGGAAAGGCGATAAGGCTACGTTGCGCTTTTTAAGCGATGATGATGTTTATGAAAGCTTTGTCGAAGCCATTGATGCTCGAACCGAACGCGGCGAGGTTTTGGAAAACCGTTTGGTGCGTATTGAAGAAGCGCGGATTATCGACGCGTCCTACGATCATCCGGTCGCGCGAATCACGGTTCGGTTTGATGCCGATATTGCGTCGCTGATGAAAAATGCCGACGGCGCTGTTATCGGCGGGACGATGAATGACGCGGTCGAATCGCACGATGTTTGGACATTTTTCCGTGATCTGAAAAACGGGGATCGCAATTGGAAGCTTGACGAGACCGACGAGGTCTGATTCACCCTGCGCGTATGAAACGCGCTCACATCATTTTCGCTCCAGCCTTGTTGCTGCTTTCCGCTTGTGCTGGCGGGGTCATCCCTAATGGCGGCCTCACGACTGCGGGCGACACAGTTCCGACTCAGCACAGTGGGGATGCGGCCAAGCCGATACCGTCTAAACCTGTCGCAACGTTGCCAGCAGCGGCCCCCATTGGCGACGGCAGCAACGCGGTATCGCTCGGCGTAGTGCGTGGGCCACAAATCGGTGCGCTACCGGCGGCGAAAGCTGATGCGGATGCAGCGATGGCGGCCTTTCGGACCAGTTGCCCGGGCCTTGTCCGCCGCGAAGACCTGTCGGGCCTGACGCAAAAAGATGATTGGCAACCCGCGTGTGACGCAGTGAAAACGTGGACCGGCGATGGCCTGTCGTTTTTCGCTAGCTATATGGATTCTGTGCAAGTGGGCGACGGCAAAGCCTTTGCCACCGGTTACTATGAGCCGGAAATTGCTGCTTCGCGGACGAAGCAGCCCGGATATGAAACCCCTATTTATCGCCGTCCGCCAGAATTGGTTGAGGTCGATCTCGGCAGTTTTGCGAGTGATCTGAAAGGCCGGAAAATCCGCGGCGAGGTTAAAGGCGGCAATTTGGTCATGTATCCAGATCGCACCGCAATAGAAGAAGGAAAGCTCGCCAATCGCGGGCTTGAAATTGCGTGGGCCAAGGATCCGGTTGAATTTTTCTTCCTGCAAATTCAAGGTTCGGGGCGACTGAAACTGAGCGACGGATCGGTGCTTCGCATCGGCTATGACAGCCAAAACGGCCATCCCTATACCGGCATTGGAAAGCTGATGAAGGATCGCGGGCTTATCACAGATGGGTCAATGCAGGGCCTCTATCGCTATCTGCGCGCAAATCCCGATGAGGGGCGCAAAATCATGCGCGAGAATAAAAGCTTTGTATTCTTCCGTGAAACCCCGACCGGACCGAACGGCGCGATGGGCTATACAGTCATTTCGGAATCTAGCGTCGCTGCTGATCCAAAGTTCATCCCGTTGGGGGCACCTGTGTGGTTATCAATGGATCGGGCCGAACCAAACGGCTTGTGGGTGGCGCAGGACACGGGTGGCGCCATTCGCGGTGCGAACCGAGTTGACACATTCTGGGGTGCAGGAGATCGCGCTGTGGCGATTGCAGGCGGCATGTCGGCGCGGGGCAGTGCGTTGTTGTTTTTGCCCAAGGCTAGCGTTGCGCGATTGATTCCTTAGAATAATGGCAAGGAGGCTCGCTCCCGAAGAAAGAGCCCTTTGGGGGAAGGTTATAGCGACGGTGAAGCCGCTGGCTGCGACGCCTATTGTGGTTCAAGCTGTTCCGGTGAAGCTTGAAAAGCCCATCGATGCTGCGCCCAAATCAGTCGTTCGCAAAAAGGTAGGAGCGCCGAAATCCGTCATTGTCCCTGCTAGACCACTGGTTCAAAACACCCTCGATTCAACATGGGATCGCCGCATCCACAAAGGTGCGATCGTCCCTGATATTAGCGTTGATCTGCACGAGACCAACCTGTCAGGGGCCTATGCCCGGCTAGACAGCACGCTGGAGCAGGCGATCCACCAAAAGCTTCGCGTTGTTCTATTGGTTACCGGAAAGCCGCGAGAGCATGATCGCGCTAGTGGTCAGGGTCGTGGCGCGATAGCCGCAGTTGTGCGCGATTGGCTGGCTTCATCGCGGCACGCGAGTTCGATCTCGGCAGTCCGCAACGCACACCCGCGCCATGGTGGTGCAGGGGCATTGTATATTGTTTTGAAAAGGTAGAGTTAGACTACACCCAACTTACTTATCTTCGTCGCCCCTTGCTTGACACGGGGCTAGGCTTTTGCCTTTCAGCGCTGTGAAAAGAAGCGAAGCCCCGTGTCAAGCAAGGGGCGACGCTAAAACAAGGAGCCGCATTTTAGGCGCTAAACACCCGCAAAATCACCCGCCGGTAAATTTCGGTCAGCGTTTCCAAATCTGCGACCGACACAGCCTCGTCTAATTTGTGCATAGTAGCGTTACATAATCCGAATTCCACAACCGGGCAGATTTTGGAAAGGAACCGCGCGTCCGACGTGCCGCCAGTGGTGGACGCTTCAGGTGTAACGCCGGTGACGTCGGCGACCACAGCTGCAACTGCTTCGCTCAGTTCCCCCGGCGGTGTCAGGAACGCTTCGCCAGAGATCATCGCTTTTACCGTTCCGACCGGCTCGACAATCGCAAGAATGCGCTCGACCAGTTGTTCGCCACTATGCAAATCGTTGAACCGAATCGAAAGGCGTGCTTCCGCTTTGGCGGGGATGACGTTGGTGGCCGGATTGCCAACATGGATATCGGTGACTTCGATATTGCTGGCCTGAAAAAATTCGGTGCCCTCGTCGAGGACAATCGCGTCAATCTCTGCCAATATGCGGATCAGCTTCGGAATCGGATTATCGGCCAGATGCGGATAGGCGACATGGCCTTGCGCGCCCGCAACGGTGATCCACATGTTGACCGACCCGCGCCGCCCGACCTTCATCATATCGCCCAGCCGGTTGACGCTGGTGGGTTCGCCGACAAGGCATAGATCTGGGATGCTGTTGCGGGCTCGCATATGTTCGATTAACGCGCGCGTTCCGTGAATCGCGGGGCCTTCCTCGTCGCCGGTGATGATTAAGCTAATTGTCCCCGCGTTTTCCGGAATGTTTTCCACAGCGGCGGCAAAGGCCGCTATGCTGCCTTTCATGTCCACAGCACCGCGTCCATAGAGCAGGCCGCCACGGATCTCCGGCGCAAACGGTGCGCTTTGCCAGCCCGCGCCGGGCGGCACAACATCGACATGCCCGGCAAACGCGAAATGCCGACCAGATTGTCCACGTATTGCAAACAGGTTTTCCACAGGCCCGCCATGCGCAGGATCGGGGTCGCCAGCGCCGGCAATAAATCGCTCGACCGTAAATCCCAGCGGGGCCAGCATTGCCTCTAACGTATCAAATACATTGCCGGTCGCAGGGGTGATGCTTTCGCAGGCCATCAAGGCTGTAGCGTGGGTGAGGGCGCGATTTTCATGCATATCGTCCGCATGACAATGTCGTTATGCTTTGTCCATATTTTCTAACGGAGCCGATGATGCCAAAACTCGATCTTGATGCCATTCCGCAATGTAATGATACTGGTTATCCAGCGCCATTTGACCACGAGGTGCAGGGTAGGTGGTGGCGCAGATTAGCTCCTGTTGGCGGACTGACGCAGATGGGGGCCAGTCATGTTGTTCTGAAACCTGGGGCTTGGTCATCGCAGCGCCACTGGCACGTTGGCGAAGATGAGCTGGTAGTGATGATCGCTGGCGAGGCGGTTTTAGTCGAAGACGCGGGCGAGACGGTGTTGCACGCGGGCGATGTGGCGGCTTGGGCAGGGGGTCTGGAAAATGGCCACAAGATGGAGAACCGCAGCGAGGCCGATTGCATTTTCGTTGCGATCAGTGCGGGCGATAGGTCAACAGGTGGTGCCTATTCCGACATTGACATGACATTCGGTGAGGATGGCTATTTCCACAAAGATGGAACGCCTTATCCGACAAAACGGCTGCCCTGAATCACTCGGCGGGTTCAGTCTCATATTTCTCAATCACCCACTGCTCATCGGCAGCACCTCGGACCCATTCCTGCATCCACGGGTGCGCCATCATTGCCTCGACATAGGCGGCGGCAAAGCCGGGAAGCGTGAAGCCATAGGTCACCAATCGGGTCACAACCGGTGCGAACATGATGTCAGCAGCGCTGAATGTGCCGAACAGATACGGCCCCTCTTTGCCAAAACGTGCCCGCGCCTCTGCCCATAGTTGCAAGATACGCAGCGCGTCGCCGCGACATTCGTCGCTGATCGACACATCGGTGTAGGTCTTGCGCAAATTCATCGGACATTCCCGGCGCAAGGGCAAATAGCCAGAGTGCATCTCTGCTGCCATAGCCCGCGCCATGCCGCGTGCGGCATCGTCTTTGGGCCAAAAACGTTCGCGGCCGACTTTGTCGGACAGATATTCCAGGATAGCAAAGCTGTCCCAGATCACTGCATCTCCATCCCACAGGATCGGCACTTTGCCGGATGAGGGTGCCAAATCTTCCTCGCGTTTGCGTTCGTCCCAACCGTCGTCGAACAACGGCACGGTCATTTCGTCGAAATGCAGGCCCGATTGTTTGACCGCCAGCCAACCGCGCAATGACCAGCTGGAATAGGCTTTGTTGCCGATGATGAGCTTCATGCTCATGACATAACAGCTTCTAGAACCGCATCGCGTAAATCGTCGATCCCACCGCGTTTTTCCGCGGAGGTCACGCTGATAAAGGGAAAGGCTGCGGTGTGTTTGCGCAAAGCGTCTAGCGTAGCGACCTCGACAGCCTCCAGTTCGCTAGCTTTGATCTTGTCGGTTTTGGTGAGGACAACGCGATAGCTGACGGCGGCCGAGTCCAGCATCTTCATGACCTCGTGATCAACCTCTTTGATCCCGTGCCGCGCATCGACCAACACGAACGTGCGTTTCAGCACTACGCGGCCGCGCAGATAGTCATTGA
>JAYUOS010000031.1:0-53257 GCA_043760725.1 Sphingomonadales bacterium | reverse complement strand
ATTGTTGTCATGCCGACCAGCAACATCAAAAACAGGCAAGTTGCAAAGTTACGATTGCGGAAAAGGTGACGGTCAAATAACGGTTTTTCGGCGGTGATAAAATGGATAACCGCCATCCAGACTGCCGCCAGCGTAATGCCGAATTCGACAATAATCTCCCAGCTTTGAAACCAGTCTTCTTGCTGGCCGCGATCAAGAAATAACTGAAAACTGGCAAGGGCGATGGCCAGCAAACCAAAGCCAAGGCCGTCGAATTTTCGGTCAGTTCTTTCACGTGACGGAAGCAGGAACCACAGAATCGCCAGGGTCATCAGCCCGATCGGCAGGTTGACATAAAACACCCAACGCCAATTATAGTTTTCAGTCAGCCATCCGCCTAGCATTGGCCCCATGATAGGCCCTATCATGATACCCATTCCCGAGATCGACATGGCGTTGCCTTGTTTTTCAGGTGGATTGATGTCGAGCATGACAGTCTGCGTAAGAGGGGCGACGAACGCGCCGCACACGCCTTGGAACATCCGGAATGCGACCATTTCCTCTAGGCTGGTCGCAATACCACACAGCATCGATGCAACGATAAAGCCACTGACCGCGAATATCAGCAGGTTACGTGAGCCAAGGCGTTCGGCAAGCCAACCGGTGACCGGCATCGCGATGGCCGCTGCGATAATATAGCTGGTCAGCACCCAAGTGACGGAATCCATTGTGGCGCCGAGGCTAGTTTGCATGAGAGGCAACGCAACATTAGCTATCGTCGTGTCGAGGATCTGCATAATCATTGCGCCCATCACGCCGATGGTCAGCAAGCCGCGTTGCGCAACTGGCAAAGCGGCATTGCCCGGAGGCGGCGTGTCGATCAAAGCCGCAGCGCTTGCCATGATTGCCTATTTACCCGATTGGACGCGAGAGCCGTCGCTGAAAAAGACCGTAATCGATGCGCTTAAACCGGCGATTAGGGGCTGGGCCGGTCTTCCTTCAATGGCTATCCGCACAGGTACACGCTGCGTTACTTTAACCCAATTGCCCGTGGCATTTTGTGCCGGAAGCATGGAGAATTCCGAACCGGTTCCGGCACCTAGGCTTTCGACATGGCCTTTCAGCTTCATCGCAGGATAGGCATCAATCTTTACCTCTGCGCGCTGCCCAGGGCGCATTTTGTTGAGATCCGTTTCCTTGAAGTTGGCCTCAACCCAGCTTTTGCTGCTCGACACGATAGTTACAGCGGAAAGGCCCGCCACCATCATTTGTCCGACATGCAGGCTCGACATCTGCGTTGCTGTTCCTGCCGCAGGTGCCCGAACTTGTGTACGCGACAGTTGCAGTTCTGCTTGCGCACGGGCGGCAAGTGCGGCGGCGATTGCGGGTGCTTGTCCGGTGTTTGCAGATCCGGTCGCTAAACGGGCGCGATCTTCGGCAGCCGACGCCTGCGCAGACTGCAGGTTCTGCTGCGCTTGCACCAAATTGTGATACGCACTGTCCATATTGGTTCGCGTGTTAAATCCTCTGCGCATCAGCGCGTCGTTGCGGGCGTAATTCTCTTGGGCAAATTTCACGCTGTCGCGTGCGGCCGCAATTTCACTGTCGTTGGTTGCTAGCGTCGATCTAAGCGTCCCTACCGTTACCTCGGCCTGTGCAATTTGAGCATCGGCCTGCGCAATTGCAATTAAATAGGGTGTCGGATCAATTTTGTAGAGGAGGTCGCCTTCTTTTACCGTTTGATTTTCTTTGACATATACCGCGATCACTTTGCCACCAACTTCGGTCGCGACCGCCACCTTGTCTTGTTGCACATAGGCATTATCGGTTGCGGCTGTGCGCCCGCTGTTAACCCAGAAATAGGCACCGACAGCGGCGAGCAGCAAAGGCACACTTAACATTACCGCAAAGCGACTGCGGTTGCGCTTGGCTGTTTTAGGCTGCGCAGGTTCAGCAGCGTTGATAGCGCGTTCTATCTTCGCGTCGGCTTCAGCCATGTGCTGCGACCCTTTCGACCGTATCAGTGGTGTTATTGAGGAGGTTCGCTCTGATACGTTCCAATAGGCTTTCTAAAATCAATCGTTCGTTAACTTCAAATCCTTGAAGTGCCTGTTGGTGCAATGCATCTGAAACTGTGCGCATTTGTTGTACCACCGGTTCCGCTTTTTCGGTTAGGTAAAGACACCAGGCTCGGCGGTCTTGTGGGTCAGATCGGCGTTCGACCATCGCACTTTCTTGCAATCGGTCCACCATGCGCGATAGGCTGATCGGTTCTACTTCCAATAATTCAGCCAATTGCGCCTGCGCCGTGTGCAAGGGCGATTGATGACAGCGATATTGTGATAATAAATAGACATCATTACTGTTTATGCTATTGGTGAATTGAAATACTAATTAGTATTATATCCTCTGAATTCAAATTTTGAATTCCAACGCTTTTGGTTCAACTTTAACATTTATTATAAATAATTGCCTATTAGTAATATTTTTACTACCTAACTCATTTTTAATAATGAAAGGAAATTGTATATATCCAGTATAATTTGGATTATCCTTCAATATGTCTCTCATTGAATCCATATTAAAGACTAGTTCTCCTCCTCCTTTTTGGCAGTTATCATATCTATTTTTTTCAATAGTTTCTGATTTTGTTATTGTAATATCAACAGAATTTTTAACCTGATTATCAAAAAAATCTATCAAATTTGAACTTGGATTGAAATAATTGAAATTAGAATTAAAGCATATTTGTTCAGAAGAAAAAAACGTCACTGAAATATTTTTATCAGAAACCTTGGCTAATAAATTGACTCCATATTGATTTATTGAGTTATATTTCAAAATAGTAGCATTTTGAAAAAAATCTGATTTATCAATTTTGTCTTTCTTGTAAGGAATTTTTTCGCATGCAGAACAAAGCAAAAAAACAGCAAAAGAGGCTATTTTAATTTTTTTCATTTTTCAAAAACCTAATGCTTCTACATAATTTGCAGCATTTCCCCACGCAGCTCCATCTTTAGCAATTCTTTCGGTATTGTATTCTCCTGCATAGCCATTTCCACTCTTACTTCCACGATCTCTAATTTCAAAATTGGAGCTGCGATGGATCGCTTCTTCCATCAACATATTATAAAAAGAAGGGTAATTGTATCCATGCTTTGTTTGTCGAGAAAATGCGTCTTGATTGATTAGCAAGCTATTCTGACTAACAAAAACTGCATTATTAGCCTCTCCCTTGGAGTTTCTAATCAACGCGTTTGTAGACGGGGTAAACCCGGCTGATGTACGGTCTGATTGTAGTTCTGCCAGCGCATCCATAGCGACATTTATAACAGCTCCAATTTTCTCTACATCGCTTCCCGTACCTTTACCCATAAACCTATTTAAGTCAGATGCCGCGCTCTTTTCAGAACCCGTCAACTTTCCGCTTTAAGGCCCGGTTGGCGGATCAGATGTCCCAACAACCGCCATTGCGCTCGCGTAATGCCAATAGCTCGTGCGCGTTCATCAAACGATTTTCGGATCAGCCGTCCGGTGTCGGCAATCAAATATCCCAAAACTTCACTCATAGCCTATGATATAATAGCAATGCTTATAATAAGCAACGCTGCATATAGCGAAGTTGCAATTTATCAGTCGAACCGGCATCTGGAGACTATGACTGTCACCGCCGACCTCTTCTTCTCATTCCGCTCACCGTACAGCTACCTGGCCATTGGCCGTTATCGTGCGATGGTAGCGGAGTGGGATTTGGATATCACGTTGCGCCCCGTTTATCCGCTGGCGATCCGCGAGCCAGATTTTTTTGAACGCAGCCATCCCAATTGGATGCGCTACACCTTTACCGACATGTTCCGCGTGGCGCAGTTTCATGGCATTCCGTTTGGCCCGCCAAGGCCCGACGTGATTGTGCAGAACCTCGCCACACGCAAAATTGCGGATGAGCAGCCTTATATCTATCGCCTGACGCGCCTGGGCCAAGCGGCGGCCCGGCGTGGCAAAGGGCTGGCCTTTGCGCATGAGGCTGCGATGCTGATTTGGGGTGGGGCAGAAAATTGGCATGAGAGTGGCCATTTGGCAGGGGCTGCGGAACGCGCCGGACTGAACCTTGCGGAGCTGGATGTAGAGGCGGCTGCCGACGCCAGTACGCTCGATGCCGAAATCCACGCCAACCAGGCCGCGTTGGAGGCAGGCGGCCATTGGGGTGTGCCAACGTTGACCTTTGATGGCGAGCCGTTTTACGGACAGGATCGGATCGAGATGGCATTGTGGCGGATGCAGCAAAAAGGTTTGGAGAAGCGGGGATGAGTGAAATCATGACCGGCGGGTGCCAATGCGGACGCATTCGTTACACAGTCGAGATTGACGGTTTCGACGCCTATCTCTGCCATTGCCGCATGTGTCAACGAGCGACGGGCAATGTCTCGATAGCTTTCAAAAACGTCCAAAAAGCAAAACTAAACTGGGCACGGGAACCCGATTATTACGCATCGTCACCGATAGCGCGGCGGCCATTTTGCCGCGAATGTGGAACACCTTTGGGCTTTGACTATCCCGACCACAGCAAATGTGATTTGACCGTGGGTAGCTTTGACGATTCATCGCGTTTCGTCCCCGTCGCGCATTTTGCGGTTGAATCGCTGCATGAGGCGTGGATCGACACCAGTGCATTGCGGCGCGACCGGGCCGATGACTATGACAAGTTGATCCAACGTTGGCGGGAGGTCGGGCTTGATGTCCCTAAATGAAGCGAAGACATGGCATTTTGATGCTGCCGACGGCATCCCACTGGTGGTGCATGAAATGGGCGAAGGCCGTGCGCTGATCCTGCTCCACGGCTATTTTTCCGACGCAGCAACCGACTGATCGACGCATGCTTGTCTTGCGTGTCATTGAGCTGATTCGATTAATCGTTCACTTTTAATGCAGGCATCAAACGCCTAAGGCAATCTTATGCAAGGACTATCCCCAATAGACCTACGCCAATTGAGCGACGGGCAAACGCGATTGCAGTCGGGCGACTTCGAAGGCGCGATGCTGCAAATGGCCGATGTCGCTAAGCGCACGCGGCATCCCGAGGCGTTGCACCTGTTCGCTTTTGCCTTGTTGCAAAACAACCGCGACGATGAGGCACTGCGGATTCTGGAGACCTGCCTTGAACTTGCGCCCGAACACGCCCCCTATTGGAACAGCTATGGCAGTTTGATCGATGGCATGGGTCACGCTGACAAGGCAGCGGCTGCATTTGACAAGGCAGGGATGCTAGACCCGGGCTATGCCGACCCCTGGGTTAATCTGGCGCGCATCGCTCTGCGTTTTGATGACGTGCGAGAGGCAGAAACAGCGATTAACAAAGCGCTCAAGATCGAACCGAAACGCCTCGATGTTCGTGAACTCGCTGGAACCATTGCGCGCGCTGCCGACAGGCCGGATCAAGCAGCAGAGCATTTCGCAGCCATCGTGGCGGCTCATCAGAGCGACGTGCGCGCGACATACAATTTGGCGTCTACATTGCGGGACATGGACCAGAGCGAGGCGGCATTGGCCGTGATCGACAAGGCGCCATCCGGTCTGCCGGAAACGCTTACTTTGCGCGGACATTTGCTTGCCGATTTGGGGCAGCACGACGAGGCCGTCGCCCAATATGAGGCGGTGGTTGCAGTAAATCCTGTCCATACAGAGGCGCACGAAATGCTCGCCAAGCTGTTGCCGCAATTGGGGCAGGGCAAGTCGGCGCTAGAAAGTTACCGGCGGGCTTTGTCGGCGGAGCCACAGAACAAGGCCTTGCTAGGATCCGCATTGGCGGCGGCGCACGATGTGAAGGACGCCGAGCAACTTACCGAATGGGCGCAATTGGGACTCCGGACTTTTGGTGATGAGCCGCAATACCGGCTTTCACTCGCAGCCGCGCATCAGCATAAGGGCGAGCACCGTTCGGCATATGATTTGCTTTTAGGCCGCTATGATGAAATGCCGGTTGCGCGGCTGTTTCTTTCGCACAGTCTATTGTGCATGAAAGATCCGAAGGCAGCAGAGGCGCATGCATTGGCGGCAACACAGCTTGCGCCGCTCGATCAAAGCGGCTGGGCACATTTGAGCGTGATTTGGCGCTTGCTGGAGGACGCGCGCGAGGGGTGGCTGGTGGATTATGAGCGCCTTATCATACCCGTTACTATCGATTTGCCTGATGGGGTAGCAAAAGTTTTAGAAGGTATGCACACGATGCAGATGCATCCCGCCGAACAGTCTCTGCGCGGCGGCACGCAGACGCGGGGTAATTTATTTGATCGGCGTTTGCCTGAAATCGGGGCGCTGATCGTAGAACTGCAACGGGCGATCAATGCAACCGTGGCAACTTTGCCCGATGATCCCACACACCCCTTCTTGTCACGCAAGGCGCAGGATATCGCCTTTTCAGCGTCATGGTCGGTAAGGCTCGCCCGCGAAGGGTTTCATATCAACCATATTCACCCAAAAGGCTGGCTCAGCTCAGCGTTGTATATCGCGTTGCCTAAGTCGTTGGATGAAAACGAAGGATCGCTCGCCTTTGGTTTACCCGATGCCGCTTACGGCCTTGATCTTTCTCCACGCCGGTTGGTGATGCCCGAGGTCGGCAAACTTGTGCTGTTCCCATCGTATTTCTGGCATGGCACATTGCCTTTTGAGAGCGGCCAGCACAGGCTCACGGTAGCATTTGATGCAGTACCGGAGGGGAAGAATGAAGACATGGCATTTTGATGCTGCCGACGGCATCCCACTAGTGGTGCATGAAATGGGCGAAGGTCGTCCGCTGATCCTGCTCCACGGCTATTTTTCCGACGCAGCAACCAACTGGATCAAATATGGCCATGCGGCTTTGCTGGCTGAAGCCGACTTTCGCGTCATCATGCCAGATCTGCGGGCGCATGGGGAGAGCGGGAAGCCGCATGATCCGGCGTCGTATCCCAAGGACATATTGGCCGATGACCAGTTTTTGCTGATTGAACATCTGGGCCTTATCGACTTTGACCTTGGTGGCTATTCGCTCGGTGGGCGGACGGTGGCGCGGATGTTGGCTCGAGGGTGCTCGCCGCGCCGTGCCGTGATTTCGGGCATGGGCCTAAAAGGGCTGACCGACACCGAAGCGCGCGGCGACCATTTCCGCCATGTGCTGACCAACCTGGGGCAGCATGAACGCGGATCGGCGGCGTTTATGGCAGAGGCATTTTTGAAAACATCGGGCGGTGATCCGATGGCGTTGCTGCGTGTACTCGATAGTTTTGTCGATACGCCGATTGACACCATCAACGGCCTAAACGTGCCTGTCGCGGTCGTTTGCGGTGAGGACGATCAGGACAATGGCTCGGCTTCGGCATTGGCCGAGGCGTTGCCGCAAGGAACGCTGATTGGCGTTCCCGGCAACCATATGAGCGCAGTCGTCAAACCCGATCTGGGGCAGGCGATCAGGGATTTTCTGTTGGGGGACAAGACATGAATGAAGGCTTGCTCGAAAAGCGATTCTGGCGATACTGATTGGGCGGGTTGCTCCTCCTTGCCATGATGATCGCGATGAACCCGTGGTTCACTAACGCAGTCTCGCCATGGGGCATAAGGGACCATCAATCCGCAGCAACCGCCATGCGCGTTGATGCCATTCAGGCGGCTTGGCAAACGGCGGAGGTGATGAATTTGGCGCGGTTCGGCATCGCGCTCGACTTGATATATATAGGCATTTACTCGTTTGGAGCCTATTGTGGTGGACGACTGTTCGCTAAGGCTTCAAGTCCATCGCTGCGCCGTTTGGGTTGGATCATCGTCGCTGCCGCTATCATCGTTGGTGTAGCGGATTATGCCGAAACTATTTGCCAGTTTGTGCAAGCAATGACGTTCAAAGGTGACAATATGCTGGCCACCATCGCCGCCACAGCGCAGCCGATCAAGTCCATAGCATTCCTGACGACATTTGTTGGTCTGCTAGCGGCGCTCCTGCTTCGACGAATGGCGCGAAGGGCGGCTTGACCTCAGCCAATGCCCGGCGCACTCTCTGGTAATATTGATGTTCTGGGGAGTTTTTCAATGAAGTATCTTGTTTCGGTTGTCGCACTTGCAGCGGCATCCATTTCTACACCGGCGATGGCGCAGGTTGCAGCCCCCTCGGTTGCCGAAGCCGAGGCCTTTATTGCCGCTGCTGAAAAAGACCTGTATGATTTCTCGGTCGAGTCAGGTCGTGTCGCTTGGATTAAAGCCACCTATATCACTGACGATACCGATGCGATTGCTGCCAAATATGGTGCGGTTGGCACAGAAAAATCTGTGAAATATGCACTGGAAGCCGCGACGTTCCAGTCGGTTGTAGGCCTGTCCGCTGAAACCAAACGCAAACTAGACATATTGCGCGGCGGTATCGTCCTGCCAGCGCCGACCACTGAAGGTGCAGCGACCGAGCTTAATGTCATCGCGACTAAGCTCGATTCGGCTTATGGTGCGGGCAAAGGCACGTTGCGCGGACAACCGATCAATGGTTCCGATATCGAGGCCGAAATGGGTTCTAACCGAAACCCCGAAGAGCTGAAGGAAATGTGGACCAGCTGGCACGACAATGTCGGCGGCCCGATGGGGGCGGACTATGCGCGCATGGTCGCCATCGCAAATGAAGGCGCAAAGGAGCTGGGGTTTAAGGATACCGGCGCGATGTGGCGCTCGGGCTATGATATGCCTGCGGATGATTTCGCCGCGCTGACCGACAGACTGTGGATGGAGGTTAAACCGCTCTATGATGAACTCCACACCTTCACTCGCAATAAGCTGAACGCGAAATATGGCGATGCGGTGCAATCCAAAACCGGCCCGATCCGTGCCGATTTGCTCGGCAATATGTGGGCGCAAGAATGGGGCGATATCTATGACCTCGTTGCCCCGCCGGGATCGGGCGAAATCGGCTATGATATTGGCGCGCTGTTAAAGGCCAAGGGCAAGACTGAAATGGATATGGTCAAAACGGGTGAGGGCTTTTTCTCCTCGCTCGGTTTCGATCCGCTACCTGAAAGTTTCTACAAGCGATCACAGTTTCTGAAACCCGCCAACCGCGAAGTTGTGTGTCACGCCTCGGCTTGGGATATCGACAATGTCGATGATCTGCGCATCAAAATGTGTATCAAGATCAACACCGGCGATTTCGTGACGATCCATCACGAGCTGGGCCATAACTATTACCAGCGGGCCTATAACAAGCAGGATTTCCTGCACTTGAACGGCGCCAACGATGGTTTCCACGAAGCGATTGGCGATGCCATCGCGTTGTCGATCACGCCCGATTATCTGGTGCAAATTGGCTTACTGGATAAGGAGAAGGTTCCGGGTGCAGACAAGGATACCGGGCTTTTGTTGCGTCAGGCGATGGACAAGGTCGCGTTTCTGCCGTTCAGCTTGATCGTCGATAAATGGCGCTGGGGCGTGTTTGACGGTTCGATTTCGACCGCCAACTATAACAAGGGTTGGACCGACCTTCGTCTGAAATATCAGGGCATCATTCCGCCAGTGGAACGTCCAGCGACGGCCTTTGACCCCGGCGCGAAATACCATATTCCGGGTAATATACCCTATACCCGTTATTTTCTTGCGCGTATATTGCAGTTCCAGTTTTACAAGGCTGCATGCGATACCGCAGGGTGGAAAGGCCCACTGCATCGGTGTTCGTTTTACGGCAACAAAGATGTCGGCGCAAAGCTAAACGCGATGCTTGAAATGGGCGCGTCAAAGCCATGGCCCGACGCGCTGGAAGCCTTTACCGGCAGCCGCGAAATGTCTGGCAAAGCGATGCTGGAGTATTTCAAGCCGTTAATGGAATGGCTGAAGAAAGAGAATAAGGGAGCGAAAAAGGGATGGTGAAACCGGCACTCGCGCTTGGCGCAATGCTGTTGTCCGGCGCGGCTTTGGCTGCTCCGGAATCGCTTGTTAAGGTCAACACCTACAAGGGTGAGGTTCTGCTCGAGGTTTTGGCGACTGGGACCTCGACGACCAAAATCATCAAGGTTTCGACATATTGCGATTTGCGAGTGAACGCGGCGGGTAAAGACGAAGTGGCCAAGGCGCTGATGAAAGCCGAGCAGAGCTTATCGAACGGCTTGCGCGCGGTTGGATTGGACGCGGCAGTGCTCGATTTCTCTTTGCCAACAACAATGAATGTTGACCAAGGCTTCGCCGCGAGCGAAGTCGCGGCATACGCCGCTGATGCCGCCGCCGCAGTAAGCGACGCCGCGACCGACGCCGTCGAGAGTCTTGCAAACGCAAAAACTATGGTAATTTTGACGCGCCGTGTAGGTATCAGCACCGCTTCAGTGATAGATATGCAAGCGGCACGAGCGGTGTTTTCGGAATCGGGCTGCGAAGAAGACTATCGTATGATTCGCCAACCCAATGTCGAGCTTGCCCAGCCCGCTGCCGCCAAAGCCAAAGCAACGACTGCCGCAATTGCCGCCGCAAAAGCGCAAGCCGAAAACTACGCATCGGCACTCAATATGCGAGTGGTCCGGATGCTACGTGTTAGCGAAACTGGCGCAATTCGGGAGTTTTTGGGGTCGGAATCGGACTTTATATTGCAGGAAATGCGCAATGATCGCGATAGAAGGGCGCCGATAACAGACGACGTTCCGATTAGCGCTTCGATTTCCGTGGACTTTGTGTTGGGTCCAAAGAGCTAGCGCAGCTTGACTAGAATTCGGTTGCAACACTCCGTGTAAGCACGGGGCGGCAGTTAAGGATTGGGTTGGCTTTTAGGGCGGGTGTGTGCGGCGTGTGGCGAGATTGTAGCGCGCATAGCCAGCTTCTCCTACCTAAACGGCGGCTCATTAAACGCCCTTAGCTTGCGGCTGTGGAGCGAGTTACCCGCCTCGCGCAGTAACTCGCACGTCTGAATGCCGATCTGCAAATGCGCAGCGATGGCTTCTTCGTAGAAACGGTTGGCTTGGCCGGGCAGTTTGATTTCACCGTGCAATGGCTTGTCTGACACGCACAGCAATGTGCCATAAGGCACACGGAAGCGGTATCCTTGGGCAGCAATCGTGGCGGACTCCATGTCGATGGCAATCGCGCGGCTTTGCGAAAAACGCAGCGCGCTGTCGGTGTAGCGCAGCTCCCAGTTGCGGTCGTCGGTGGTGACCACAGTCCCAGTACGCATCCGCCGTTTCAGGTCCGCACCGCTGGTGCCGGAAACTTGGACAGCCGCAGCCTCCAGTGCCTGCTGCACTTCGGCAATCGGCGGGATGGGAATTTCAGGCGGCAGCACGCGGTCAAGGATGTTGTCGTCGCGCAAATAAGCGTGGGCGAGGACATAATCGCCAATCCGCTGCGTCTCACGCAGTCCACCGCAATGGCCGATCATCAGCCATACCTCCGGACGAAGCACCGCCAGATGGTCGCAGATGTTCTTTGCGTTGCTGGGGCCAACGCCGATGTTAACGAGCGTAATCCCCGCCTCGCCATCGGCCATCAAATGATAGGCTGGCATCTGGTGTTTGCGCCACGTGCTGTCGGCAACAAGCTGCGCATGATCGTCGGTCGGCTGATCGATATACAGGCCGCCTGCACCCGAAAGCGCCGTATAGCGTCCTTTGCCAACCTGTTGCGCTGCCCAAGCTACAAATTCATCAACATAGCGGGTGTAGTTGGTGAACAGAATATAACGCTGAAAATGTTCCGCCGGGGTGCCTGTATAATGCTTCAACCGTGCCAGTGAGAAATCGGTACGCAGGCCATCAAATAGGGACAAAGGCGCGCCATCTTCGTCGGGGATTAGCAAGCCGTCAGCAGCCTCATCACCGATGTCTGCCAGTTCGGTCGCTGGAAACAGTTTCGACAATTGCATGGGCGATACATCGCCCAGCTCAAGTCCGTCGAGCACATACGGAAAGGGGATTTCCTGACGGCTCGTGCGGACTTCAATCTCGATGTCATATTGCGCGACCAACAGGTCAATTTGGCTTGCTAAATAGTCACTGAAAATCTCGGGTCGTGTTATCGTGGTGCGATAGGTGCCAGACTTCTCCAACCGGCCAAAAGCGAGGTTCGCAGTCATGTCGCGCTCTTCGCCTGCGTAGCTGATAATCAGTTCGGGATAGGCATAAGCCCCGGCGATGCGCGCCGATGGGTCGGGCGCCGTCCGGTCGTGCAGATAGGCGGCCAGATCGGCGCGAAGACGCGTAACTGAGGCATCATAATGTTCGGTGATTTGGCGGATTATCTCTTGGGTCTGTGTATTAGGCATATAAGCGAATTCTCCATTTGGCGCGATTTGGCAAGCAAAAAGGGCGAAGTCGCCTCCGCCCTTTCTTGGCAATGCCGCCTAAACCGCTTTGTGGCGCGCAATTATTGCGCATTCATGTCAAAGCTGTTCAAGCATGTGCTCGGCGGAACTGACTTTGAAATCGCCGGGAGCTTCGACGTTTAGCTGTTCGACGACGCCGTCGTTGACGACCATTGAGAAACGCTGTCCGCGCTTGCCCATTCCAAAACCGCTTCCGTCCATGGTGAGGCCCAATGCCTCGGCGAAATCTGCGTTACCGTCGGCGAGCATCGCGATAGAATCCGATCCGCCAGCCTTATTCCAGGCGCCAAGCACGAACGCATCGTTGACAGCGGTGCAGGCGACTTCGTCGATGCCTTTTGCGGCCAGCTCGGCGGCTTTTTCCACATAGCCGGGAAGGTGCTTGGCCGAACACGTCGGCGTGTAAGCACCCGGTACCGAAAACAGCGCAACTTTGCGGCCAGCAAAATAATCAGACGATTGCACTGGCACAGGGCCGTCTGCTGTCGCTTTCACGAGTTTCACATCGGGAATCTTGTCGCCAACTTTGATCGTCATAATATTATTCCTTTAAAGGGAGTGAGTTTGCACCTGCAATTCGGCACTGCGCCTAGCATGTCAAGCCGCAGCATGTGAAATTCAAGTGGCAGCGCAGATAATTTCCCGCAAATTCAGCGTGGACTCGTGGTTAATTTCGCTTCACCGTTGATCTTTAAAAAGCGGTAAACAAACGCACTGCAATCCTCAGCCTCCAGAACAAAATGGACCAAGGGGTTGTTGAAATGAAACGAACAGGGAAATTGGCGGCGTTATGCGCGCTCGCTGCAACAGTGATCGCCAGTCCGGTACAGGCCTGCTGGACCAATGCCGAACAAGATGCCGCCAAAGTGGCCAATTTGAACATGATGATGATGGTGTCTGCGTTGCGATGCCGCAAAGGGCCGGATGATTTTCTTGCTGATTATAACCGTTTCGTGAAAAACAATAATCCGGTCATCGGAACGCAGAACGCTGCCGTACGCTCTCATTTTGCGCGGATCAGCGGAGCCCAAAGTGCTGATGCCGCGATGGACAAGTTCATCATCGGCATCGCCAACAGCTATGGCGGCGGTCATAATCGACTGGGATGTTCGGAGTTAAAGGTGGTCGCGCAGGATCTATCGCGTAATGGCCACAACGCAGGTTCTTTATTGACGATTGCGAAAGAGAACGTCGTTGAATTCCCGCTTTCCGGCGGCAATTGCCCGATAAACATTGCATCGCGATAGCATATAAAGATTTCTTTATATTAGGATTGCGTTGAACAGCAATTCCGGTTAGGAGCCGTGCCTGTCAAATCCTAACCGGAGCTTTCCTGTGTCTACTGATTATGTAATTGCCGATCTGGCGTTGGCCGATTTTGGTCGCGCCGAAATCAATATTGCCGAAACCGAAATGCCGGGCCTGATGGCGTTGCGCACCGAATATGGCGCATCGCAACCGTTAAAGGGCGCGCGCATCACTGGTTCGTTGCACATGACAATTCAGACCGCTGTGCTGATCGAAACCTTAACCGCGCTGGGCGCAGAAGTTCGCTGGGCGACGTGCAATATCTTTTCGACACAAGATCATGCCGCCGCTGCCATCGCCGCGACTGGTGTACCGGTATTCGCCATCAAGGGTGAAACGCTTGCGGAATACTGGGATTATGTTGGCCGGATATTTGATTGGGGTGACACGACTACCAACCTGATCCTAGACGATGGCGGCGATGCCACCATGTTCGCATTGTGGGGCGCGCGAGTTGAAGCAGGCGAGACATTGTTTGAGCCATCCAATGCCGAAGAAATCGAATTTGTTCGTGCGCTGAATGCATATTTGAAAGCAAAGCCAGGCTATTTGACCGCCAGCGTCAAAGCGATCAAAGGCGTGTCGGAGGAAACCACAACAGGCGTTCACCGGCTTTATCAGATCGCCAAAGAGGGCAAGCTGCCTTTCCCTGCGATCAACGTGAACGACAGTGTAACTAAGTCGAAATTCGATAATCTTTATGGCTGCAAAGAGTCGCTGGTTGATGCCATCCGCCGCGCCACTGACGTAATGCTCGCCGGTAAAGTCGCCTGCGTCGCCGGTTTTGGTGATGTCGGTAAAGGCTCAGCCGCTTCGCTGCGTCAGGGCGGCGCTCGCGTAATGGTGACCGAAGTCGATCCGATCTGCGCATTGCAGGCTGCGATGGAGGGCTTTGAAGTCGTCACGATGGAAGAAGCTGTGAAGCGCTGCGATATTTTCGTTACCGCCACCGGAAATGAAGACGTCATCACCGCCGAGCATATGAAGGCGATGAAGCCGATGAGCATCGTCTGCAACATCGGTCACTTTGACAGCGAAATCCAGATTACTGCGCTCGACAATTACAAATGGACTGAAGTGAAGCCGGGCACGGACCTTGTTGAGTTCCCCGATGGCAAACAGATCATCATCCTTGCGAAGGGTCGTCTGGTCAATCTGGGCTGCGCCACCGGCCACCCGAGCTTTGTCATGTCAGCAAGTTTCACCAACCAGACGCTCGCGCAGATTGAGCTTTGGACGCGGAACGAGCAATATAAGAACGACGTTTACGTTCTGCCCAAACATCTTGATGAAAAGGTTGCGGCATTGCACCTTGAAAAACTGGGTGTGCAGCTATCAAAACTGACTCCGAAGCAGTCAAGCTACATCAATGTTCCAGAGGCTGGACCATTCAAGCCGGATCATTATCGCTACTAATCCACAGCGCATTTGCATAAACTATGGCTCGGGGGTGACCCCGGGCCATTTTTTATTGCGAATTGCGGGCTTTCGATGCACCGCAGCACAGAGAATTTTTTCGGCGGGAAACGGCATATCGTGCAGGGCGAAAACCTGAACATTGCCCTGATGGGTTTGTTAATGGCGGCGTGGCTGGTGGCTGCGGCTGTTGCCATTTGGCTTGGCCTGTCGATGCGCAATCAGGCAGCGCGGACGTTGAAGCAAACCGCGCGTCTGGGACGCTTGCTGGAAACCGCACCTGCCATCCCGGTGATCGTTCGCGGTGACGGCAAGCTTGAGGCGTCTGACCGGCTCGCGCGGATGATGGGTTTTGAACGGCCATTGACGGTATTGACGGACCTCGTTGGTCGCGGCGACAGCGGCGTTTTGGATGACGACTGGAAAGCACTCGAGGCTAATGTCCGTGAGACCCAGCGTAGCGGCAAAGCGTTCATGCAGAAACTGGCGCTGCGTGGTTCCGAGCGCCGCTTGCTGGTGCGCGGTAACATCGCAGACTCTCAAGTGTATCCCAATGGTGCTGCGTTACTGTGGTTTTTTGACCTCACCGATACTGTGCGCGAATCTGAACGACTAAAGGGCGAAGCCAAGACCGCGCGGAATGCCTTTGCTGCGCTTGCCGGGTTGATTGAGTCTGCGCCGATCCCAATGTGGCATCGTGGGCCGGATTTGCGGTTGAGCTTTGTCAACAAAGCCTATGTTGATGCTGTCAGCGGCCAATCTGGCGATCAGGTTGTCGATGCGGAGCTGGAACTGATTGAGCCAGTCGATGGCGAAACAGCGATGAGCCACGCGGCCAAAGCCCAAATCTCTGGCCAGCCAATGGAGCGACTGGTGTCCTCCACAATGGCTGGGGAACGCCGCCAGATGCGGGTATTCGACATACCGCTTGGCGACGCCGGCATTGCGGGGCTGGCAATTGACGAGCAAGAATTGATGGACGCGCGCGGAGATTTTCGCCGTCTTGCCGATGCCCAGCGTGATTTATTGGACAAAATGTCAGCGGCGGTCGCGCAATTCGACGCGGACAAAACGCTCGGTTTCGCTAATCTACCCTTTCAACGTACCTTTGCCTTTCGCGACGAATGGTTGGCTTCAAAGCCAGAATTTATCCGCGTGTTTGACCGGATGCGCGACAATGGCAAAATGCCCGAGGTGCGCGATTTCCCACTGTGGCGCACCGAGCGGGAGAATTGGTTTTTAAGTGTCGTGCCGGTCGAGGAAAACTGGTTGCTGCCCGATGGCACGCATCTGCGTCTGTTGGCACAACCGACGCCCGATGGTGGTTTATTGCTGATATTTGAGGATCGCACCGAACAGGCACAATTGGCTAGCGCGCGAGACACGTTACTGCGCGTTCGTACCGCCACCTTTGATAATCTGTTCGAGGCGATTGCTGTGTTTGGAGCCGACGGAAAACTGTCGATCTGGAACCGGCGGTTTGGTGAAATCTGGGCGGTGGATGAGGATGTGCTGGGCAAGCATCCGCGTTTTGACGAATTATTATCGTTGCTGTCCAAGCATTTGAAAAAAGCATCGCATGTCTCAGTACTGCGTGAGCTGCTGCAAATGACGATCAGCAGCCGCGAACCGCGTCGCAGTCAGATGCAGTTTGCCGATGGCCGGGTGTTTCAGCTGTCGACGGTGCCGCTGCCCGATGGCAATGCCCTGATCGCGATGATCGATGTGACCGACAGTGTGCAGGTTGAACATGCTTTGCGCGAACGGGCGGGGGCATTGGCCGAGGCTGATGCGATAAAGGGCCGTTTTCTTGCCAATATGAGCTATGAATTCCGCACACCTTTAACTTCGATTGCGGGTTTTGCCGAATTGTTGAAGCAAGGCATTGCAGGCGAACTGACCGAGCAAGCGCAAGAGTATGTAGATGCAATTTCCAAGTCGGCGGATCGGTTGTCACAACAGATCAACACAGTGCTCGATTTCAGCCAGAGCGAGGCGGGCGCACTGCCGATTAGGCGCAAGCCCGTAGATGTGAGGGCGATGCTGGAGGGTGTCGCTGCATCGGTTGAATCGGACGTCCAAGAGCGATCTATGAACTTGGTGTGCGACTTTCAGGATAATGTCAGAGAGTTGGCTGGCGATGAAAAGCGGTTGGTTCAGGCTTTGGGTCAGCTGCTGGACAATGCGATCCAATATGGCGAAGCGGGTGGTACGATATTGCTGCACGCAAGCGGCGACAGGCAAAATGTGACCATAGTGGTTTCGGACGATGGCCCGGGCATGGATGTGCGGCAGCAAGCGGCTGCACTAGACGGTTTTGGCCGTTCGCAATCGGATGAAACGGCAGCCCAAGGCCTTGGCTTGCCATTGGCGCGCCAGCTTGTCGAATCGCACGGCGGCAAATTGTCGCTGGAATCACGCGTGGGCGAGGGGACCACAGTAAGCATTAAACTGCCCCGTGTTGGTCAGTCAGCATGATCATCAATAGCCCAGAAGCTATGCTGGAGGCAGGGCGCGCATTTGCTGCATCGCTGCATGGCGGCGAGCTGGTGACGTTGTCTGGCGGACTTGGCGCTGGCAAGACGCTGTTCTGCAAAGGCGTGCTTGAAGGACTGGGTTATCAAGGCGATGTTCCCAGCCCCACTTTTACGATCATGAACCTTTATACGCCGCCCGAAACGAGGCTATCGGTAATCCACGCCGATCTTTACCGGCTTAGTTCGCCTGATGAGCTGGAGGAATTGGGGATGCTGGACAGCGACGACGCGGACACCGTAAGGTTGGTCGAATGGCCGGAACAGGGCGGTAACGCTTTTGGCCATGCGCGTTTCCGAATTTGCATAAACCCGCTGAACGAAACGAGCCGAACACTGACGATAAAAGAGAATCTCTGAATGCCTGCCAACACGAAAATTTCCGAAACGAATATTCCTGAAACTATTGCACCTTTCTTGGTCCAGTCTGGCTGGGATGATGCAGCGCTTGACGCGGTTCCCGGTGATGCCTCTTTTCGGCGTTATTTCAGGCTGAAAAAGGCCGAAGGGCAGCGCGCGATATTGATGCACGCTCCGCCACCGCATGAAGATCCGCAACCGTTCCTCGATGTCACCGGCTATCTGCGGCAAAACTGTTTCCGTGCCCCAGAAATCTATGCTGCAGATGCCAGGCAAGGGCTGATCCTGCTCGAAGATTTTGGTGATCGCCGGATGCGCGAACATCTCGATGCGCAGTTGGGTGATGAGGATCAAATCTATCGCGACGCTATTGATACTCTGGTCCGTTTGGAAAAAGCACCGCTTGCTGATCTCGCACCATATGATGAGGGCGTCTATTTGCGCGAAACTGGATTGTTGGCCGAATGGTACTTGCCCGCGATGGAGCTGAATACCGACGCCGACGCCTATGATGCGATGTGGGCAAAGGCCTTGGCGCCGCTAAAAGATGCCCCTGCTGTCACTGTGCTGCGTGATTATCATGCCGAAAACATCATGCTGCTTGACGATCAGGGGCAGGGGTTGATCGACTATCAGGACGCATTGATTGGCCATCCGGCCTATGATCTTGTATCGATCCTTCAGGATGCGCGCCGCGATGTGTCGCCCCAATTGGAACGGGCGATGCTTTTGCATTACGCAGCGGATGCTAGCCCCGGATATGACCTAGCGTTGCATTACGCGTTGTTAGGGGCGCAGCGGAACACCAAGATCATTGGCATATTCACGCGGCTTTGGAAACGCGACGGCAAAGAACGCTATTTGGATTTCTTGCCGCGCATGTGGGGGTTGCTCGAACGCGATCTTGAACATCCAGGGCTTGCGCCGCTTAAGACATGGTTTGATAAAGTGATACCGCAAGATCTGCGCGCAATTTCGCCATTGGGCCGCGCTGCATGAAAGTTCAAACGGCAATGGTGATGGCGGCGGGTCTTGGCACACGGATGCGGCCGCTGACAGACCATATGCCAAAGCCGCTGGTTAAAGTCGCGGGCAAGCCTCTGATCGAATATGCCTTTGATAAATTGCGCGTGGCTGGCGTCGGCAAGGCGGTGATAAATGTCCACTATTTGCCGGAGCAGGTCGAAGTCTATGTCGCGGACAACGCCCGCGATTTGGACATCAGGATATCCGACGAACGCGACCTGTTGCTGGAAACCGGGGGCGGGCTGGTAAAGGCGTTACCGATGATCGACGGCGATCCGTTTTTCTGCATCAACAGCGATGCTATTTGGACCGACTGTGAGGTCGATGCGCTGACGCGGATGGCGCAGGCATGGGATGCGGAAACGATGGACGGAATGTTGCTCCTCGTTCCGCGTGAAAGGGCGTTCAACCACCGCGGCTCAGGCGATTTCTCGGTGGACGAATATGGCCACCCGGTCCGACGCGGCGCGTCACCATCGGCCCCCTTTGTCCATACTGGCATCCAATTGCTCGCTCGCGCATTTCTGGATGACGCCCCAGCTGGTCCGTTCTCGACCAATATCCTATGGGATCGCGCTATTGCCAAGGGCCGCTTATTCGCTTTGGAACATAAGGGGGATTGGTTCGATATCGGATCGCCTGAAGCGATCACACCCACAGAGGAAGCATTGCGCCAACATGGCTGATGCGCACCGGCCAGCATTGTTCACCGTTCCATTGGGAACCAGCCTGACCGATGCATTGGCTGCTCATTTACTGACGTCCAGCAGAGAGGCGCTGCCGGATACCCTGATCCTGATGCCCAATAATCGGGCTATCAAGTCACTGACTGAGAGCTTTGTGCGCCAAGCCAAAAAGGGATTGCTGTTGCCGCGCATGGTCGCGGTCGGCGATCTGGCCTTGGATGAAACTTTGGGGTCGTTGCTCGATCCCATTGGCGGCGAAAGCTCAAATCCCATTCTGCCCGCAATAGCCGAGATTGATCGACGCATCCTGTTGACCCGATTGATTCAAAAGCAACGGCCCAATTCGTCGGCAGTTGAAGCCTTAAAACTGGCCAAAAATCTGGCCGCGGCGCTTGATGTATTGGAGGTTGAAGAGGTTGGCCTAAGCGAAGTTCGCGAGCTCGATTTAAAGCCCGATATGCAAACGCATTGGCAAACGGCCTATGATGATTTTCTGGCGATATCAGCTGATTATTACAAAGAACTCGCTGCGCGCAAGCAAGTCAGTGCACCGGCGCGGCGAAATCTATTACTCGACCGGTTTGCCGCCGCTTTGCCGACGGATCGACCTGTTATTGCAGCGGGCATTACCACAGCCGCCCCAGCGATCGCCCGACTGTTAAAGGCGGTTTCGCGGTTGCCGCAAGGTGAAGTCGTCTGGCCGCATATCGACCTTGAAATGTCGGACGATGATTGGGATGCGCTGGGTCCGATTAGGCGTGAGGGCGCATCGGATATTACAGAGGAAACGCACCCACATTTTCACTTAAAGCTACTGTTGGACCGGATGGGGATCAGGCGTGACGAGGTTGTAATATTCCTTGGCCACAAACGAAACGGAGGATTGGACAGCGTCGATCGGATATTTGCGCGCGCCGATCAGGTGCTCGATTGGGCTGATCTGGCGCTTGCTGACAAACGGCTGAAACAAGCGCGGGTCATGACCGCTAACGACAGCGCCGAAGAGGCGCTGGCGATCTCCCTCTTGATCCGTGACGCTTTGGAGACTCCCGAAAAACGGATTGCGTTGGTTACCCCGGATAGGGAGTTGGCAATCCGAGTTTCTGCCCAACTGCGCCGCTGGGACATCCGCGTCGACGACAGCGCGGGTCAGCCGTTGATACAGCTGCCGCCTGCAACACTTTTATTGGGGCTAGCAGAAATGGCTGCTGACCGGATTGCGCCTGTGCCATTGCTCGCGGTTGTAAAGCACCCGCTGACACGATCGGGCGATGGCCGGTTGGAATGGCTGGAGGAAGTTAGGTTACTCGATCTGGCGTTGCGGGGACCAAGGCTTGGGCTCGGGCTTGGCGCAATTGATAAGGCGATATTGGCCAGTGCCCTTTCGAAAGAGACTAAGGCCGCTGCGCTGACTTGGTGGCAGAGCACAGCAGCCGTTTTTGCAGCGTTCGACCACAATACCAAAGCTGACCTGCCTTGGCTGCTAGACATGCTGATCACCGCGGCGACGGAATTGACCGACGGCAAAATTTGGCAAGGCCATGCCGGACGGCAATTGGCGCACTTGCTGGAGACATACCGCGCTACTGACCTTGCCGCGCTTGGCGCTGTCGAGCGGGGCAGCTTGCCTGCCTTGCTCATTCAGTTGCTCGATAGCGAAGTCAGTCGCCCAGTATTCGGCAGTCATCCGCGCGTTGCTATCTACGGTTTGCTAGAGGCACGATTGCAACAAGCTGATTTTGTGATTTGCGCCGGGCTGAATGAAGGCACTTGGCCGCAAATGCCACAGCCTGACCCTTGGCTGTCGCCGCAGTTGCGGCATAAGCTCAAGCTTCCAGGGTTGGAACGCAATATCGGGCTGTCCGCGCATGACTTGATGAGCCTGCTTGGCACCAAGGATGTTGTGCTGAGCCGTGCGGTGCGCGATCGCAGCGGGCCAACTGTTGCCTCGCGCTTTATGCTGCGGACGCAAGCGTTGGTCGGGGCGCAACTGCGCGACGAACGTCCCGCACTCGAATGGGCGCGCGGCATCGACAAAGGCGAAATGCAGCCTCCTGCTCAACGGCCCGGCCCAATGCCGTCTAAAGAACAGCGCCGGGTAGAAATTTCGGTGACGCAAATCGAAACACTGAAAGCCGATCCATTTGCCTTTTACGCGGGCAAAATATTGCGGTTGAAATCACTGTCGGAAGTTGGCGGCGAACCTGACTCTGCATGGCGCGGCACTGTTGTACATGGCATATTAGAGGAATGGGCCAAAGAAGACGACTATGCCACCGATAAGTTGATCGCACGGGCAGGGACGCTGCTTGCGAACCCTGCATTTCATCCGGCGATGCGCGTTCTGTGGCAACCCAGAGTTACCAATGCGCTTGCGTGGATAGCGCAAGAGACGCTTGAGATGCGGGAAGCTGGGCGAGAGATTATTTCGGCTGAAAGCTGGGGATCGATCATCTTGGCGGGTGTCGAATTGAGCGGTCGTGCCGACCGGATTGATCGCGATGCGGACGGTGGATTGGTAATTATCGACTATAAAAGTGGGCAGCCGCCAACGGCCAAATCGGTGAAGGCTGGGTTCAAAATCCAGCTCGGTCTGATTGGTGCAATGGCGGAGGCTGGCGTCATCAAAGATGTCAGCGGGACGGCGCGAGGCTTTGAATATTGGAGTCTTGCCAAAAACAAGCAAAAGGGATTTGGCTTTATCAACAAACCGGCGACGGAGAAGAACGGCATGTTGGCCGATTTTGTCTTAGACGCGCTGAGATTTGGGCGCGAAGCGGTCGAAAACTGGATCATTGGCGACGCGCCATTCACCGCAAAACTGCATCCCGAACATGCGCCCTATGATGACTATAACCAACTGATGCGCCTGAGTGAATGGTATGGTCGGCAGGCGAATGTCGATGCGTGACGGTACGCACAAAACGCTGCCCCTGTTAACCGGAGCGCAGATTGCGGCGGTTGAGCCGGACCGTGATGTCTGGCTGAGTGCGTCTGCGGGGTCGGGAAAAACGCAAGTGCTGAGCGCGCGGGTGATGCGGTTGTTGCTTCAGCCGGGAGTGAGGCCAGAAAACCTGCTGTGCCTAACCTTTACCAAAGCCGCTGCCGCTGAGATGGCGGACCGTATTAACCACCGGCTTGCCTATTGGGTACAGGCAAAGGGTGGATTGTTGGCGACCGATTTAGAGGCAATCGGGGCGGACATAACTCCGCAAGGGCAGGCGCGCGCGCGCAAACTGTTTGCACAGGTTCTCGATGCGCCTGGTGGTGGATTGCAGATCATGACAATCCACAGTTTTTGTCAGTCTTTGCTGTCGGCCTTCCCAGAGGAAGCCGGGCTGCTGCCAGGTTTTGAGCCGATTGATGATCGCGGTGTGGCGGAACTGCACAGTGACGCTTTGTCAGAACTGGTGCAGGCGGCGGATCGTGATGGCCGCGGCTGGTTGATTGCCAACCTGCAAAACCTGTCGTTGTTGCTGGGTGAAGACGGCGTGCGCCAATATCTTCGCCGTTGTGTGGCGCAGGGCGATGCGCTGGAGCAGCTGGTGCCTGATGACAAAGGCGCGCTGGTTGTGGCGCGCGGGATCATGGGGCTGGAGTTTGACGGCACTGCGGCACAGGAGCTGGCGCGGCGGTGTGATGATGCGGCAATTGACCGGCAGATGCTGCACAGCCTTGCCGAAATGAACGCAGCCTGGGCAGTGAAAACAGGGTTTGAGCGCGCCGACGTCATCAGCGATTGGTTGCTAATGGAGCCATCACTGCGAGCAACCGAACTGGGTGCCCTTCGCAAATGTTGGACCACGCAAGCCGGGAGTCCGGCGAAACTGGGTCCAAAAAATGACGAAGCATTTTGGGAACTCATGCTTGATGCGCATCATTGGACCGAAGCTCTTGTCGAGTTTCGCAACACCGCCGAGTATGCCGAACGGCTTGCCCCCGCCTTGCTCACCGGCAAAGCCTATGCAGCGCAATATCGCGAACTGAAACATGCGCGCGGACTGGTCGATTTCGACGATCTGATCTCACGCGCGGCTGATTTGCTGTCCAAAGGCGGGATGGCCGAATGGGTGCGGTATAAACTTGACCGGAAAATTGACCATATCCTAATCGACGAAGCGCAGGACACCAACGAAGCGCAATGGAAGATCGTCGAGGCACTATCGGGCGATTTTTATAGCGGTGCAGGCGCTGGCCCTGATCGGAAGCGCACCGTGTTTGCGGTCGGCGATTTTAAACAAGCGATCTATGGATTTCAGGGGACTGCTCCGGAGAAATATCGCGACGCGGGCGACAGATTAGCGGCGCGGATCGGCGAGGCGGGCGGTACGCTGCACCGGCTGTCCTTGTCGCAATCGTTTCGGTCAACAAAGCCGGTATTGCGCTTCGTCAACGCTGTGCTTGATGGCCTTGGCTTTGGACAATTGGGGTTGGAAGAACCAATTCCGCAGCATGACAGCAACATAGCAGATTTTGGCACCATCGAACTGATGCGCTGCGTCACAGCCAAATCGGACGACGGAAGCGAGGAAGGCTCCGATGATGCCGAAGAGCAATGGGTCACCAGCGAAAAGCTGGAACTGGCGGACAGGCTGGCGCGTCACGTCAAAAATCTGATTGATGCAAAGCCCGTGTTGGCAACCACCGGCCTGCCGTTGGAACCCGGCGATATTATGATCCTTCTGCGCTCACGCGGGGAACTGGCGGCGTTGATCGTGGCGCGGCTGCATGCATTAGGTGTGCCGGTTGCAGGGATCGACCGGCTAAAAATTGTAGAACCGATCGCCGTTCAGGATATGCTGGCGACGATCCGCTTTGCCCTGCAAACGAAGGATGATCTTAGCCTCGCCTGCTTGTTGGTTTCGCCGTTAGTTGGTTGGAATCAGGATCAATTGTTGAAACACGCCTACCGCCCCCCGGGGCATGGTCTATGGCAGCATCTGCGCTCGCAACCAGATATTGCGTCGGATATCGAGCCACTGCGGAAAATTCTGGCAAGCGCCGACCTGACCACGCCTTACGCGTTCCTTGAAAATACATTGTCAGGAAGGATCGCCGGTCGCCGCAAATTGCAGTCACGTTTGGGCAGTGAGATTTTGGTCCCGGTTGAAGAATTGCTAAACCTTGCCATGCAATATCAGCAAGAGGGCGGCGCATCGTTGCAAGGCTTTCTGGAATGGTTTGAACGCGGCGGCGGCGAGATAAAGCGCGAAGGCCTAGCGCAAAGCCGCGATGTGCGCGTGATGACGGTGCACGGCGCGAAGGGACTGGAGGCACCGATTGTAATCCTCGCCGATATCGCGGCGAACCCTGATAAAGCGGGGGATTGGAACCGCGGTATTGATGTTCCGATGGATGGTGACACACATCTGCCGTTGCTCCCTGTAAAAAAAGACGAACGTGGCGAGCGGCTTGACGTGATTGCCGACAAGGCAAAGGAGCGCGATCGCCAAGAACATTTTCGCCTGCTTTATGTGGCGATGACGCGTGCTGCTGAGCATCTGGTGCTGGTAGGTTCGCTCGGCACAAGGGCGAAAGGCGAAACGCCAGAGAACAGCTGGTACAATGCGCTTGAAGCGGGGATGAAGGCGTTGGGCTGCGACTGGGAATCGGACGCGCTTTGGGGGAGCACGATGCGTTACTCCGAGAACGGCGCGTTTGAGCGCAAGAGGCCCAAGGATATCGTTACCGATGCGCTTCAAGATACACCAAGTTGGATGTTTGCACCTGCTCCGGCGGAAGAAATTCCGCCACGGCCGCTCGCTCCATCGAATCTGGACGATGACCTTTATGGCGATGCACCGGCAAGCGCTGCGTTAAAGGCAGGGGCGTTACGCGGAAAATTGTTGCATGCGCTGTTTGAGCAATATGCAGGCGGTGACCTTGTGACATTCCAGCAGGCCGCGATCGATTGGTTGGGACGCAACAATCCAGGTCAGGACTTCAACCATCAAACCGCGGTCCGCGAAGTGCTGGCCGTGATGCAAAATCCGGATTGGGCCGAATTGTTCTCATCAGCTGCTCGGGCCGAAGCTCCGCTAGCGGCTTTGGTTGGAACCACCGTCATCACCGGGCGCGTTGACCGGTTGCTAGTTCAGGAAGACCGTGTGCGGTTGATCGATTTCAAAACTGGGCGGCATGTTCCGCAAAATGAAAATGCGGTTTCAACTCCGGTCCTGCGGCAAATGGCGCATTATGTCGCTGCGTTGGAATCGATCTTTGCTCCCCGCAAAGTAGAGGCGGCGTTGCTTTACACCAATGGCCCGGCGATGATCGAACTGTCTGCTGACGTGCTCGCGCTGCATAAGCCTGGATGAGCGCGCCCCAAGCAAATCTTTTGCCGACGCCGCTTGCAACGTATCCGCGCGCGCCATACATCCAGTTTAACATCAAAGGAGACTTTTTATGGCAACAAGCGTTGTAGGCGACGACAATTTCGGCACCGATGTGCTGGGTTCAGATAGACCAGTTCTGGTCGATTTCTGGGCCGAATGGTGCGGGCCGTGTAAGATGATCGGCCCCGCGCTGGAAGAAATCAGCGATGAACTGGGTGAGCAGGTGAGCATCGTGAAACTGAATATCGACGATCATCCCGATACGCCAACCAAATATGGCGTGCGCGGTATTCCGACGATGATCCTGTTCAAAAATGGAGAAATCGTTGAAACTAAAGTCGGCGCAGCGCCAAAGGCGGAGATCAAACGCTGGTTGGAAGCTGCGCTTTAACTCCGATAATCGGCATTGATGCTGATATAACCATGGGTCAGGTCGCACGTCCACACAGTCGCGCTACCTGAGCCTAAGCCGATGTCCGCGCCGATACGGATTTCATGACCCTTTAGATGCAGGGCCACCGGCGCTTCATCGTAGCTACCGACCGCAAGCCCTGCCTGCGCGACCCATTTGTCGGCAAAGCGGATCGCTAGCTTGTCGCGGTCCGCAGGTTCGCCAGCTTTGCCGATTGCCATAACGACGCGGCCCCAATTGGCGTCCTCGCCCGCGATTGCGGTCTTCACCAATGGCGAGTTGGCAATCGCCATGCCGATCCGGTGCGCGCTGTCGTCTGACACTGCGCCTGTTACTTCGATCTCGATAAATTTCTGCGCGCCTTCGCCATCACGGACAACCAGATGCGCAAGCTGGCGGCAAACATCGTATAATGCCGCTGCAAACGAGTCTGCACCGGCGTCATCGAAAGACCGCAACCGCGCATTTCTGGCTTTGCCGGTGGCAAAGGCCAATACCGTGTCCGATGTCGATGTATCGCTGTCCACCGTGATGCAGTTGAATGTCCGCATGTTCGATGCCGACAGCAATTGTTGCAAGAAGGCGGGTTCCACCGCCGCATCGGTAAAAATATAGCCCAGCATCGTTGCCATATCGGGCGCGATCATGCCGCTGCCTTTGATAATGCCAACGAACTCGACGCGCGTGCCATCGACAATCGCGCTGGCGACCGCGCCTTTGGCAAATGTGTCGGTGGTGCCGATGGTGTTGGTGGCATCTTCCCAGCTACAAGGCGTTGCATCAAACACCGCACGCAGGCCAGCCTCTGCCTTATCCTTTGGCAACGGGACACCGATGACGCCGGTGGAGCAAACAAAGACTTCCTCGGGCGCGCAATCCAGGTGCCTCGACACCTGTTCAACAATCGCCATCACCGCCTCGGCCCCGCGAAAGCCGGTAAATGCATTGCTGTTGCCCGCATTTACGACCAACGCCCGCGCCTTGCCGCCCTTCAAATGCTCGCGGCACAATTCAACCTCGGTTGAACAGCAAACGTTGCGCGTCGTGACTCCGGCGACCGAGGTCTCCTCGGCAAGTTCGACAAAGGTCAGGTCGCAGCGGTCCCAGTCCTTATAATACGCCCGAGCGATGCGCGGCGTCGCACCTGATATTGCCGGTGTATCGGGGAAGGGGCTTGCGAGGGGGGAAGCTGCTGACAATTGACTGAACTTTCGATGTTTATATAATAGGGGACTTTCCGGGGAGGAGCTGGTTTTGTATTTCCTAATTGTGTTCGCGGTGATCGCGGCCAACCCTGCGACGAATGCGGTCGTCGCAGAGGCTATAGCAGGGCAGGCGGATGATCAATCAGAACTCCTCGCGCCAGAAGATGAGCAAACAGTGTCGTTCGCTTTGCCTGCGCCGATCGACGGTAGTAGTTTACCTATACCAAAGGCTAATCCGGGGACTTGGATTCGAACCGATGACTATCCGATCAAAGCGCTTAGTGAAAACCGGAGCGGCAGAACCGGTTTCCGCGTAGATGTAAACAAGCTGGGTCGCGTAACAAAATGCACAATAATCGTGTCTAGCGGTCATGACGATCTCGATCAGGCCGCTTGTCAATACGTCACCGCGCGAGCGATATTTGACCCGGCAACGGATCGAAAGCGAAAAATGGTGGATGGAGCCTATCAGAACTCTGTCACATGGCGCATTCCGAACGCTATCGACTTGCCGAAGACTGGCCAATCCACGCTTGTCTATGTTGTAGAGGCCGACGGTCCGGTAACGGATTGCAAGTTTGAAACGACGATCGATCTGCCGCCAGGTTTTGACGGTTGTGCCAATCCTCCCCAGTTTGAGCTGCGGAGAAACGAGGCAGGCGAAGCGATAAGAGTGCGCGTTGTAGCGTCTGATGTTACCAAGATATTCCGCATAAAGCCCAATCCTTCGAAAGTTGACTAACCGTCAGTCTTTCAGGATGGACGAAGCAATTAACCCTAACTATACGCAATAGCGGGTAACAGGATAATGCAATGCGTTTGCTGATCTATCTTCTCGCGCTGATGAGTGGCTTTTCCGCCGCAGATGCTGCGCGTGCGGATGTTGCGCATTCGTCAAGTGTTGCGCAGGCGACAGTCGCCGTTTCGAATGTTTTAATTGCTACAGAGCAAAAAAGTGTTGCTCGTCCAGCCAGTGTTTGGCCGCGCGATTTAGTGCGTGCGTCGTTTTACCTGACAGCGCCGACATTCACAACGCAGACTCCGATCACACGCCGCGACGTTTCGCTACAATAATCTGAAATTTGGTGTTTAGCGCCATCTCTCCGCTAAGCGCGGTTTTCCCAAATCAAAGAGTTGTCCGCTACGGATGGCCCATCAACACATTCATTATCTATAGGAATTTTCTATGTTCGGCTCCGTTGCCAAGGCCGTATTCGGCACATCGAACGACCGTTACGTCAAACAAGTGATGAAAATCGTCGGCACAATTAACGCATTGGAAGACGGTATTGCCACGCTGTCCAACGAAGAATTGAAGGCTCAAACACAAAGCTTCCGCGACCGCTTAATGTCGGGCGAGACGCTCGAAGATATTCTACCCGAAGCCTTTGCGACTGTTCGTGAAGCATCGGTCCGGGTGCTTGGCATGCGCCATTTCGATGTGCAGATGGTAGGCGGCATCGTGCTCCACCGCGGCGAAATTGCCGAAATGCGCACGGGTGAGGGCAAGACTTTGGTTGCCACGCTTGCGACCTATTTGAACGCTATTGAAGGCAAAGGCGTGCATGTCGTGACTGTCAACGACTATCTAGCATCGCGCGATTCTGAATGGATGGGGCGGATTCATACGTTTCTGGGGCTTACCATCGGTGTGGTTATCCCCAATCTTTCCGAAAGCGAGCGCCGCGCCGCGTATGCTTGCGATATCACTTATGCGACCAACAATGAACTTGGTTTTGACTATCTGCGCGACAATATGAAAATGGAGCGCACCCAGATGGTTCAGCGCGCCTTCAATTTCGCGGTCGTCGATGAGGTTGACTCGATTTTGGTCGACGAGGCGCGGACGCCGTTGATCATTTCCGGCCCGACCGATGATCGGTCAGAGCTGTATCAGCAGGTCCAGTTGATCGTCGTGCACTTGGTTCCTGAAGATTATGAAGCGGACGAGAAAAGCCGCAATGTGACTTTGACTGAAGACGGCACCGAAAAAGCCGAGCGCCTGTTAGAGGCGGCTGGTCTGTTGCAAGGCAGCAACCTGTATGACGCCGAAAACGTTATGGTCGTGCACCATCTCGATCAGGCGCTGAAAGCTAATGTCATGTTCAAACGTGACACTGACTACATTGTTAAAGACGAAAAGATCATCATTATCGACGAGTTTACCGGCCGCATGATGGATGGCAGGCGTTGGTCAAACGGTCTGCATCAGGCCGTGGAAGCCAAAGAAGGTGTGCAGATCGAACCGGAAAACCAGACGCTAGCGACCATCACTTTCCAGAACTATTTCCGCATGTATCCAAAGATTTCGGGGATGACCGGAACCGCCGCAACTGAGGCTGGCGAGTTCCACGAAATCTATAAGCTGAACGTTGTTGAAATTCCGACTAATCTGCCTGTGCAGCGAATTGACGAAAGCGACGAATTCTACAAGAATACAGCCGATAAATTTGCCGCAATTGCGCGAACGATTAAGGAAGCGAATGAGCGCGGCCAGCCAGTGTTGGTTGGTACGGTGTCGATTGAAAAATCGGAATTGCTATCGGAGTATCTCAACAAAGATGGCGTTGACCATAGTGTCCTAAACGCCCGTTTCCATGAACAAGAGGCGCGAATTGTGGCGCAGGCAGGGCGTTTGGGTGCTGTCACCATCGCCACCAACATGGCCGGACGCGGAACTGACATTCAGCTCGGCGGTAACTTCGATTTCCGCACGGATGATGAACTAAGCGAGATGGAAGCTGGCCCAGATAAGGACGCAGCGATCGAGCGGATCAAACAAGAGATCGCGGCGGAAAAAGACAGGGTGAGGGAAGCTGGTGGGCTGTTTGTGCTCGCGACTGAGCGCCATGAAAGCCGCCGTATCGATAATCAGCTCCGTGGGCGTTCCGGCCGTCAGGGCGACCCCGGGCTTTCCCGCTTTTACCTTTGCCTCGAAGATGATCTGTTGCGTATTTTTGGCTCGGAAACATTGTTCGCCAGGATGATGAACAACAGCCTAGAGGATGGCGAGGCCATCGGCGGCAAATGGTTGAGCCGCGCCATCGAAACCGCGCAGAAAAAGGTCGAAGCGCGCAACTATGATATCCGAAAACAGCTGGTTGAATATGACAACGTCATGAACGACCAGCGCAAAGTCATCTATGAACAGCGCAGCGATATTATGGATGCCGACGCCGTCGATGATGTGCTCGACGATATGTTTCTGGAAACGGTCAACTCGATCGTCGCCGATCATTGCCCGCCTGATACCTATCCCGAACAGTGGAATGTCGATGGTTTGAAAAACGACGTGTCGGAAATCTTGGGCCTCCAGCCCGATATCGAAGGTTGGTTGCAAGAAGAGGCGATGGAGCCTGAGATCGTTGAAACTCGCCTATCCGAAATGGCGACAGCAAAGCTTGCTGAAAAGCGTGATGCTGCTGATCCTGCTATTTTCCGGCAGATCGAAAAGCAGATTTTGTTGCAGACGCTGGATCATCATTGGAAAGAGCATTTGTCGACATTGGATGCGTTACGCCAGGTTATCTACTTGCGCGCTTATGCACAGAAAAACCCGATCAACGAGTATAAACAGGAAAGTTTTGGCCTGTTCGAACGCATGCTGACGGCGATCCGCGAAGGCGTGACCAAGACGGTTTCCACCAATGAATTCCGCATAGACCATGAACAGGCCGAGGGACTTCCCGAACTGCCCGATTTTCTAACGCAGCATTTTGATCCGTTTACCGGCGATGATGACAGCGATGATTTTGATGCAGGAAATGCCGGGCTTGTGACCACAACGATTCCCGCGCGGCAGGTTGCGATGAACCCCGCAGAGGGCAATCCTTGGGCAAACGACCCCGAGATCCGCCGCAATGATGCTTGCCCATGTGGTTCGGGGATGAAGTATAAGCATTGTCATGGGGCGTTTTGACCTTCTGATGTGCCGATAAAATGGCTTGGCTAGTTGCACTATTCCTGCTCGTCGCGTTGATTTACGCATCGGTGGGATTTGGTGGCGGGTCGACCTATACGGCTTTACTGGGTTTGTGGGGCGTTGACTTCAAACTCATCGCCATCATTTCGCTGCTATGCAACATCATCGTGGTCAGCGGTGGCGTGTGGCGTTTTCAACGCGCTGGATTGATCGACTGGAAAGCCGTGCTGCCGTTATTGCTGATATCGGCTCCACTCGCCTTTTTGGGTGGTTTAGTGCCATTGAAGCAATGGTTATTTCTGCTGATCTTGGGCGGCGCGCTGTTGGCATCATGCACCGCTTTGCTGGTACAAGCAGACAATTGGCGGCCGCTCAAATTGCCTAGACCTGCGTTGCTTGGCATCTCAGCGGCTGTGGGGCTACTCGCGGGATTGTCCGGCATCGGTGGGGGCATATTCATGGCCCCTGTGTTGCATATGATTCGGTGGGCCGAGGCAAAGCGCATTGCGGCGTTTGCCTCGCTTTACATCCTCATCAATTCCATTGCCGGTGTTTCCGGACAACTTGCGAAAACGGGGCCATCCGTTTTTGTTGGTGTTTTGGCTAGCTACTGGCCGATGATGGTTGCCGTTTTCATTGGTGGCCAAATTGGCGGTATATTGGGCCTACGGCTATTCTCGCCGCGTGTACTACGCACGATGACCGCGATCCTCGTCGGCTATGTCGCCATTCGCCTGATCGGCCAAAGCTTTGGATTCTGGTAAGAAAAAATGGCTCCCCGGGAGGGATTCGAACCCCCGACCAATTGATTAACAGTCAACTGCTCTACCACTGAGCTACCAGGGAACAGCCCGACATAGTCGAGCGTGACGCGCCTATGACGCGGGGCGAAACAAAATGCAAGAGGCTCAGGTAACAAATTGCTCCATCGCGATGCGATCATCAAGCGCGTGTTCAGGGTCGAACAGCAAAGTCAGAGCACGGTTGCGATCGAGCGAGACCTCGACGCTTAGAATGTCGCGAATTTCGCGCTGATCGGCGACAGCGCTGACTGGACGTTTTGTCGATTCCAATATGTTGAGTTTGACCCGGTAGCGGTCGGGAAGAATGGCCCCTTTCCACCGGCGCGGTCGGAACGGACTGATCGGGGTCAAAGCCAACAAAGCCGAATCGAGCGGCAGGATCGGGCCGTTTGCTGAAAGGTTATAGGCGGTGGAGCCCGCTGGTGTAGCTACGAGCACGCCATCGCAAATCAGCTCGTCCATCACTATGCGGTCATTGACCCATATTTCGATCTTCGCGGCCTGGCGGGTTTCGCGCAGCAGGGAGACTTCGTTGATAGCGGGCAAAGTGAATTTTTGTCCCGATGTGGTCTCTATTGTAGCCATTAGCGGGGTTACCGAAAAGCTTTTGGCCCGCTCTAACCGGTCGATCAGGCCATCGGGTTGCCAATTGTTCATCAAAAACCCGATGGTTCCCAAATTCATCCCATAAGCAGGTAGGGCTTGCCGATCTTCGAGAAGTCGGTGAAGCAATTGCAGCAGAAAGCCGTCACCGCCCAAGGCGATGACAGCATCGGCCTCGTCCAGATCGACAAAGTCATGCCGTTTGCGGAGCAGCTTTTCCGCATCACGAGCGGGTTCTCCGGGGGCCGCCAACAAAGCGAGGCGAGGGAAGCGGCTCATCCGCCAGTCGCATTCATATGGCGGTTGAGACGCAAAGATTGATCTTCCATCTGGCGTTCAAAATCATGGCGTTCTGGCTTTAGACGCAATGCCTGTTGCAATAACCGATCAACCCCAGCTGTGCCATCATCGCGGATCGCCGCGCGCAGATCGACATGGAGGTCCGAGCCGAGGCACATATAGATTTTCCCGTCGGTGGTCAGCCGCAGCCGGTTGCAATCGTCACAAAAATTGCGACTCATTGGCGTTATCAAACCCAATCGCAGACCGAGCGGTTCGACCTGCCAATAGCGGGCCGGGCCTGCAGTGCGGTGTTCGAGCGGGGCCAAAGTGTAGCGTTCTTTCAGTGGCGCGATGAATTGTTCTAGCGCAATAAACTGATCGTTGCGGCCAACCACACCATCGCCCAACGGCATAGTTTCAATCAATGCAAGGTCATGACCCTGCGACGCACAATATTCCGCCAGAGGCAGGATATCGTTATCATTGACCCCTTTCAGCGCGACCATATTGATGCGGATTGCGATGCCTGCATTTTTAGCAGCGTTAATTCCGCCCAGAACATCCGCCAATTTTCCGCCGCGTGTGATCTGCGCAAAACGCTGCTCATCAAGACTGTCGAGACTGACATTAATCCGCCGCACGGTCGCTGCGGCCAAAGCGCTGGCATGTTGGCTAAGCAGGCTGCCATTGGTGGTCAGCGTCAATTCGTCGAGGCGTCCAGCCGCCACATGCGCACCCAAATGGTGGACCAGCACATCAATATCGCGGCGCGCCAAGGGTTCGCCGCCGGTCAGGCGGATGCGGCGGATGCCGTGGTCGATAAACCGGTCAGCGATTAAGGCGATTTCGGTGTAATCCAGCAACGCGTCGCGTGGTAGGAATTTTTGATCCATCGGCATACAATAATGGCAGCGGAAATTGCACCGGTCGGTGACCGAGATGCGCAGATAATCAATCTTTCGTCCGAATGCGTCGAGCATCTCGCTTTCCTATCGGCGCATCCGACTGCTGGCAATGGTTGCGAAACACTTTGTGTCTATTACAGCGTTGCAATGACAATGGCCGACTCTGGAAAGCGCGCAAAACCGCTTCGCATGTCCCGTGCGCGTGAGGCACGCGAATGGCTGTCGGCTTACAACCAAAAAACTTTTGGCTCGGCTTCGCTATTCCTGATCGGAATACGCGATCTCAAGCAGATAAACGAGCGCCACGGTCGTGGCGCAGGTGATGCTGCTATCCGGCAAGTAGGTCACAAAATCACCCAATTTGCTGCAAAGCAATCGCCGCAAGCACCGCTTGTCGCGCGAATGCCCGGACGTGAGTTCCTGCTGATTCTTGATGGTGAACGCACCGACAAACAATCGGAAATGGTCGCAGATGCGCTGCTTGACGCGCTGTCGGGTAATTTGGGTGATGAAGAGGATTTGATCCACATTAGCGCGCGTGTCGGCTTTGCCCAAGCTGAGGCAGGCGAGACAGGGGCGGAGCTGCATTTTCGGGGCAGTGATGCGCTCGCCAAAGCCTATGCGCGAAAAGGTAAACGCCATTCTGGTGCGAGATCGAACCTTGATATCGGTTTTAAACTGCAGGCGGAGCTTGATGCCGGACTGAGGATTGCCATTGAAAGCGACCAGATTACGATCATGCTCCAACCACAATTCGAGGTCGCATCGGGGCATCTGATCGGGGTCGAGGCGCTCGCCCGCTGGCAGCATCCCGAATTGGGCGAAATTGGTGCGGCAAAACTGTTTGCGACTGCAGATCGGTGCGATATGCGCGATGAACTATCGCAGTTGATCCAGCGTAAAGCGATTGCGATTGCGGCCAACTGGACAGGGGCCCTTGGCGACCTTCGCCTCGCGGTCAATCTTGGTGCCGAGGAATTGAGTGACGGTTATTCGGATCGGATGATTGCTTTGTTGCAAGCGGCAGGTTTTGATGCCGGGCGCTTAACGCTGGAATTGACAGAGGAAAGCCTGATCCGCGATATCGAGCAAGCAGCGGCACAGCTTGAAAAATTGCGCGCTGTCGGGATTCGCATTGCCGTTGACGATTTCGGGACGGGATATTCGAGCCTATCCTATCTGAAAGATTTGCCGCTCGATTATCTCAAGATCGACAAAGGGATGACTCCCGATATCGTCGGTACCGGCAAGGATCTCATTGTGCTCCGTGCAATAATAGCCATGAGTAAAGCATTGGAACTCAAAATCATAGCCGAAGGTGTAGAAACCGAAAATGAATTGAAGTTACTTCAATCAGAGGGCTGCGATTACTTCCAAGGCTTTCTCCGCGCGCCGCCGTTAAGTGCCGAGGCATTTGAAAAATACGCGTTGCTGGCGAACTAGGCGGACACCTTTTTTGCCAGATTGGCCAAGCCCTTCGACAATTGCAGACAGCCGTTGAGTTTTGCTCTGGGGTCGGGCCAATTCCGATTGATAACCAGCTTGCTGTCGGGCCGCAGTTTAGCCACTGCGCCCAGCTTTTCGACATAGGCCAGCAGCCCTGTAATATTGGGCGGGCGATCCTCGTGGAAGCTGACCAACGCACCACGCGGCCCGACTTCGATTTTCGACACTTGTGCGACTAAGGCGTTTTGCTTTATTTCAATCAACCGCAACAGGTTTTGTGTCGGTTCGGGAATGGAGCCAAACCGGTCGGTGATTTCGGCGGCAAAGCTATCGACATCACCCGCTTCGTCAAGATCATTAAGACGGCGATAAAGCGCCATCCGCACCGAAAGATCGGGGACATATTCCTCTGGAATCATGATCGGTGCGTCGATGGTGATTTGTGGGGAGAAGCTGCCGCGCGGTTTGGCGAGGCCTTGCGCGTCTGCACGGACAGCCATGATCGATTCCTCAAGCATCGACTGATACAGTTCGAACCCGACTTCACGGATATGCCCCGATTGTTCGTCGCCCACCAGATTGCCCGCGCCTCGAATATCAAGGTCGTGGCTGGCCAATTGAAAACCTGCACCAAGGCTATCGAGATCGGACAGAACTTTCAGTCGCTTTTCCGCTACTTCGCTCAATACGCGGTCGGGCGGTTGCGTCAGATAAGCATAAGCCCGGGTCTTTGACCGGCCAACACGGCCGCGCAGTTGGTATAGCTGTGCTAGACCAAAACGATCCGCACGGTGCACGATCAGCGTGTTGGCACTCGGGATATCCAGCCCGCTTTCGATGATCGTGGTCGAAAGCAGCACGTCGTAACGCTTGTCGTAAAACGCGCTCATCCGTTCTTCGATCTCGCCTGCGGCCATCTGGCCATGCGCGGTGACGAATTTGACCTCGGGCACCTGATCACGCAGGAAATCCTCGATCTCGCCCAGATCGGCGATGCGCGGTACCACGAAAAAGCTTTGTCCGCCGCGATAATGTTCCCGCAGCAACGCCTCGCGCAGCACGACGGGATCCCATGGCATCACATAAGTGCGTACCGCCAGCCGATCGACGGGTGGTGTCTGGATGACTGACAGTTCGCGCAGACCCGACATCGCCATCTGCAACGTGCGCGGTATGGGAGTTGCGGTAAGGGTCAGCATATGGACGTCGGTTTTCAGCGCCTTTAGCTGTTCCTTTTGGGTCACGCCGAAACGCTGTTCCTCATCGACAATGACCAGCCCGAGCCGTTTGAACTTGATCGATTTGGCCAGCACGGCATGGGTGCCGATGACGATATCCATAGTGCCGTCGGTTAAGCCATCGCGGGTTTTGGTCGCCTCTGCAGTTGGAACGAGCCGCGACAAACGCCCGACTTTCAGCGGGGTATCGGCAAAGCGTTCGGTAAAATTCATGCTGTGCTGGCGTGCAAGCAATGTCGTCGGTGCGATGACGGCAACTTGGTAGCCAGCCATGGCAGCGGCAAAGGCCGCGCGCATCGCAACTTCGGTTTTGCCAAAGCCAACATCGCCACACACTAGCCGGTCCATGGGCTTGCCGCTGCCCAGATCGTCAAGCACTTCGGCGATCACGCGTTCCTGATCTTCGGTTTCGGCATAAGGGAAACGGTCGACAAAGGCGGCGTAAGGCGCGGGTTCCAACTCCATGGTCACACCGGGACGCAAAGCGCGTTCGGCGGCTGTACGGATCAGCTCATGCGCAATCCGGGTGATGCGTTCCTTGAGCTTCGATTTGCGCCGCTGCCACGCCTCACCGCCCAATTTATCGAGGGTAACGCTTCCATCGTGCGATCCATAGCGTGATAGGACATCGATGTTTTCAACCGGCACGTATAGCTTGTCGCCGCCCGCATAGGTCAATGCGACGCAATCATGCGGGCTGCGGCCCACGGCGATTGACATCAACCCTTCATATCGACCGATTCCGTGTTCTATATGGACCACGTAGTCGCCGGTCTGCATCGCCTGCATTTCGGCCAAAAAGGCATCGGCGCTTTTCTTTGATTTGCGACGGCGAACCAGACGGTCGCCCAATATGTCCTGTTCGGATAGCAAGACAACGTCGGACGAAGCAAAGCCGTGTTCGATCGGCAAGACAACCATTGCCGCTGCACCGCCGGTGGCAAGACCCTGCGCATGCTGCCAATTGTCGGCCAGTTTCAACGGTGGGGCTTTGTGATCGGCAAGCAGTCCCTTAAGCCTAACGCGTGCGCCAATGGAATAGCTGGCCAGTATCGGCTTTTGACCGGCCTTCGCCGATTGTTTCAAATAGGCGGCGACGGCTTCATAGACATTGTCCTTGCGCGCGCGTTCGGGGGCGAAATCGCGGGCGGCGGCAATGCCGAAATCAATCGCGCGTGTGCTGTCTGGGGTGGCGAAGGGCGAGACGATATGCGCGGCGTGGCGTTCAAAGCGCCCCGCAAGTTCGTCGGCGCCAAGATACAACTGGTCGGGCGCTATCGGGCGATAGCTGCCGGAGCTGGCTGACTGCGCCTTCACGCGGTTCTGGTAATAATCGTCGATGGCATCGCGCCGCGCTTCGCCAGCAGCCAATGTCGCGCTATCACGCAGCACGAGGATATCTGGCCCCAGATGTTCGAACAACGATTCTAGTCGCTCTTCAAACAATGGGAGCCAATGGTCCATTCCGGCCAAACGGCGGCCTTCGGATACAGCCTGATAGAGTGGGTCACTAGTGGCAGTTGCTCCGAACAGCTCCCGGTATTGCGTGCGGAACCGGCGGATCGCGTCTTCATCCATCAATGTTTCGACAGCGGGCAACAGGGCGAACGAGCCGATTGTGCCAATGCTGCGCTGATCCTGCGGGGAAAACTGGCGGATCGTTTCAATCTCGTCGCCGAAAAAGTCGAGGCGCAGGCCATATTCGCTGCCCGCAGGGATCAGGTCAACCAAACCACCGCGCATCGCAAACTCGCCTGCTTCAGCGACGGTATCGACCCGGAAATAGCCATTGGCGATCAACAACGCCGCCAGCTTTTCGCGGCTGATCGAAACCCCTGATGCCAACGTCGCACCGGTCTGACGAATGCGGAACGGCGTCAGTACGCGCTGCATAATCGCGCTAATCGTGGTCAGCACCAATTGCTTGGCTTTAGGCGGAGCCTGTAAGGCATTCAGCGTGGCCGTGCGTTCACTGGTTACAGGCAGCGAGGGTGATGCACGGTCATAGGGCAGGCAATCCCATGCCGGGAACTGCAGTATCTCTATTTCAGGGGCAAAGAACGGCACCGATTCAGCCAGCCCGCGCATGGCGATTTCATCGGCGGCGATAAACAACGTGCGCGCTTTTGCACACCGCGTCAGGTCTGCAAGCAACAACGGTGCAAACCCCGCCGGCACTGATGATAATGTCAGTGGCGATTTTGCCGTCAGTATTTTCTGGATGTCAGCCATTGGGCCCTAACCCGGTTGGCAGCTTGATGTAATCCAGCCGCCGCATCGCGTCCATCATCGGCCCTTCAAACTCGGACGGAACGGGGATGGTTCCCATTCCCCAGCCCATGATGTCAACGTCTTGTTCATCCAGTATGCGTTCGAACCACGCAAAGTCGTCGGCGCTCCAACTATCAGCTGTCGCATCATAAAACCCACCGACAATCGCATCGGCTTCACGCGTCCCGCGGTGATGTGCGCGATAGTGCAGTTTCCGGCGATAGGGGTCGGTGGTCATAAAGAAAATCTCAATGGGGCTGGTCTGGCGACAGGTCGCCGATATAATGCCCGTAACCATGCGCCCAGATATTCTCAATCCGCTATTTACAGAAACTGGCGCGCTGAAAGGCGTGGGGCCGGGGTTGGCTAAGCCGCTGGATCGGTTGGGGCTGACACGGGTTAAGGACCTTGCCTATCATTTCCCTGCTGGCTGGACATACCGCAAACAGGTGCCGTTGCTTGACGCCGCTGATGTCGGGCAGAATATCATCGTGCGCTTGGTGATAGTGGAACATAAATCGGGCGGGAGTGTCCGTGCGCCAACGCGCATCCATGCCTGCGATGCCGAGGGCAATTACGTCTCTCTGGTGTTTTTCGGCCGCAATGCCGGTTGGGCGCGCAAACAATTGCCAACGGGCGAAGAACGGACGATTTCGGGGAAGCTCGAACAATATGGGCAAGAGCTACAGATCATCCATCCCGACCACATTGTCGCGGGCGGTGAGATCGTTCCGCCGGTGATCGAACCCGTTTACCCGCTTTCTGAAGGCCTGACGAATAATCGCGCGGGACAATTGGTGGCACAGGCGTTGGAAAAGCTGCCCGATCTGCCCGAATGGATCGAACCGGGGTTGTTCGCGCAAAAGGGCTGGAAAAGCTGGCGCGAGGCTTTGGCAAATGTCCACAGTAAGGAGGATGCCAGCCTGCAAGACCGCTTGGCCTATGACGAATTGTTCGCCAATCAACTGACCATGCGGCTTGTCCGTTCAGCGCTTGATAAGCGACGCGGAACGCCGATTGTGGGGGATGACCGTCTGGTCGGGCAGTTGAAGATGCCTTTTGCTCTGACGGGTGCGCAGCGCCGTGTGATCGCGGAGATCGAAGGCGATATCGCGCAGCCACGGCCAATGCTGCGATTGTTGCAAGGTGATGTTGGTTCGGGAAAAACGATGGTCGCGTTGCATGCGTTGCTTCGTGCGGTTGAGGCCGGCTTGCAAGGCGCGTTGTTGGCCCCGACCGAAATTTTGGCGCGGCAGCATTTTGCCAATTTGCAGAAAATGCTCGCCGGGCTGCCGATCAACATCGCGATCCTGACCGGGCGGGATAAAGGCCGCGCGCGCGAATCGACGTTAATGGGACTAGCCGATGGCTCGATTCACATACTGGTCGGCACACATGCTATTTTCCAAGAGGCGGTGACATATAAAGCGCTCGGGCTTGCCGTCATCGACGAACAGCACCGGTTTGGCGTCAGCCAGCGGCTAATGCTGTCGAAAAAGGGGCGCGGCGTGCCGCATTTGTTGGTGATGACGGCAACGCCGATCCCGCGCAGTCTGGCGCTGGCGGCGTATGGTGACATGGACGTATCACAAATCGACGAAATGCCACCGGGGCGGACGCCTGTTGAAACATTGGTGATGTCGCAAGAACGACTTGGCGAACTTGTTGACGGCGTCGCGCGGCATTTGGCGTCGGGCAAGCAAGCATTTTGGGTTTGCCCGTTGGTCGAAGAAAGCGAGCACAGCGACCTCGCCGCAGCGGAACAGCGCGCTGCCGAACTCCGTCTGCGCTTTGGCGATCAGGTGGCGGTGATTCACGGGCGGATGAAGGGGCCGGAGAAAGACGCGGTCATGGAGGCGTTCGCCGCCGCCAAAACTAGGCTGCTAGTGGCGACGACAGTAATCGAGGTTGGCGTCGATGTGCCCAACGCCAGCCTAATGGTGGTTGAGGCCGCCGACCGTTTTGGTCTGGCGCAACTCCACCAGCTACGGGGGCGCGTGGGGCGCGGCAGTGAACAATCACGCTGCATTCTGGTGCGCGGGTCGCACATCGGCGAGACGGCACGCGCTCGCCTCGCGTTGATGCGCGAAACTAACGACGGGTTCCGTATTGCCGAGGAAGATTTGAAATTGCGCGGGGCAGGGGAAATGCTTGGCACGCGGCAATCAGGCGAAAGCCCGTTCCGTGTGGCGACGAACGAACAGGTTCGCGAACTGATCGGCGCAGCATCGGCGGACGCCCGTTTGCTGCTCGACCGTGACGGAGGGCTCGATGGTCCGCGCGGTGCTGCCGCCCGGATTGCGTTGTATCTGTTCGAGCGCGACGCAGGTGTTGCTACACTTAGAAGTGGTTAGCGCAGTTTGACGCCAACTTGTTCAATCAAAGCAAGAAAGTCCGGCAAGCGAACAACCCGTTCAAACTGAAAACCGGCGCGGCCTTCGACAGTCCAGATCAGATGCGCTTCGATCCGGCCGACGACCGGCAGGCGGAATTCGATACGGTCGCCATGTTCGAACACAACATTGTTGTCGATCATAAAGCCGTGCGCCGACATATTGGAAATATGAATATGCTGGTCGCCATGACGACGGCTTTCAGCAATCGTCTTGTGACTCGCACGGTGGCGGGCTGCGCGGCGCAGGTCATAATTCGGATCAGCGGCGTTTGTTGCCATAACTATTATTGTCCCTGTTATCGGGGGTCGCTGAACCTCAATGACAGGGTTTTAACAACAAATGGTAAAGCGCTGGACAAAAGGCATTAACCGAACCGCAGTATGCCATGTTTCTTCTTGCCAGATGATATTTGGAGATCGCCTGATATCTCTGAAATAACATGATTTTCATCGGTAATGGGCACGCCATCGATGCGCGCTCCGCCCCCTGCAATTAAACGCTTTGCTTCCCCTTTTGATACCGCGAAGCCGATGGAAACTAGCGCGTCGATAATGCCAATGCTGTTGTTTTCGACACTATGCGTCGGCAAATCACCACCGGCGGCACCTTGTTCAAATAGCTGACGCGCGGTTGTTTCCGCCGCTGCCGCAGCTTCGATGCCCCGACACAAAGTGGTTGCTTCGTTGGCTAAGATGATCTTCGCCTGATTGATCTCGCTACCGCTCAGCGACTCCAACCGCGCGATTTCATCCAGCGGCAGGTCGGTGAACAACCGCAGAAATTTGCCGACGTCACGGTCGTCGGTGTTCCGCCAAAACTGCCAATAATCATAATGCGACAGCTGCGCTTCATTCAGCCACACCGCCCCAGAAACCGATTTGCCCATCTTGGTACCGTCGGCTTTGGTAATCAACGGTGTGGTTAGGCCAAATACTTCATTACCGTCCATCCGCCGGGTCAGCTCCACACCGTTGATGATGTTGCCCCATTGGTCCGAACCGCCCATTTGCAAGCGAACGCCAAAATTCTGGTTCAGATGCCGATAATCATAGCCCTGCAAAATCATGTAATTGAATTCCAGGAACGTCATCGGTTGCTCGCGATCAAGCCTAAGTTTAACCGAATCGAACGTCAGCATCCGGTTGATTGTGAAATGCGTGCCGACCTTTTGCAGCAGTTCGATGTAGCCCAATTGGCCCAGCCAATCGTGATTGTTGACCATAACCGCGTCGGTCGGCCCGTCGCCGAATATCAGCAACCGTTCAAACGCTGTGCGAATCGACGCGATATTGGCCTCGATTGTCTCATCGGTCAGCATTTTGCGGCTTTCGTCGCGCCCTGTCGGGTCGCCGATCCGCGTCGTTCCGCCGCCCATCACTACTACTGGCTTATGTCCCGCCTGTTGCAAGCGGCGCAGCAGCATGATCGAAACCAGATTGCCAACGTGCAACGATGGCGCAGTCGCATCAAAGCCGATATAGCCCGGCACGATTTCTTTCGCGGCCAGTGCATCCAACGCACTTGCGTCGGTCTGCTGATGGATATAGCCCCGCTGTTGGAGCACGGTCAAAAGTTCGGATTTAAATACGGTCATAATGCCGCTGCGCCTAGCATGGAGTTTTAACGTTGGCCATTATTTCACTGCGATGTCATCCTGCAACGCCTGCTGAAACAGTCACTGAGATCACCGTTGAGTATGAAATCCAGCCAGATGGTAAGCTCTGGCTTCGGTATTTTGTCGATTGTGACATCGATAATTTGGCTCTGCCATTACTTGCCGAGCCACAGCGCACTGATGGACTTTGGAAGACCAGCTGCTTCGAGCTTTTCCTGCGCCAACCTGGTTCATCAAGCTATTTTGAATTTAACTTCTCACCCTCTTCGCAATGGGCGGCCTATCGATTTGATGATTATCGCGAAAGCATGACTGATTGGCAAACCACAATGCCTGAGATTTATGACGACGCCAGCGAAACGCACTTTGCGTTAGAAACAACATGTTCGCTGCCAGGGATGGGTCATAAAGCTTGGGAAGCGTCCCTATCCGCAGTGATACACGAACGCGGCGACGTCAAAAGCTATTGGGCGCTCGAACATCCACTTGGCGATCCAGATTTTCACCACAGGGATTGCTTTGCGCTAAAACTCGCGCCACCAGAGGCGCTATGAAATTTGGTATTGATCGCTTCATCGCTGACCCTGCTTTGCGTGCGCCCTTAAAGGGCAAACGCGTTGCTTTGCTTGCTCATCCCGCCTCGGTTACCGCCGATCTTGTCCATTCACTCGACGCTATAGCGGCGCTGGGCGATATCCAATTGACCGCAGCCGTTGGCCCGCAACACGGGCTAAAGGGCGATAAGCAGGACAATATGATGGAAAGCCCAGATTACACCGATCCGGTTCACGGCATCCCGGTATTCAGCCTCTACGGCGAAGTCCGCCGCCCGTCCGGGCAAATGATGGGGACGTTTGATACGATTCTGGTAGATATGCAGGATCTTGGCTGCCGTATTTATACCTTTATCACAACACTGCTTTATGTGCTGGAGGCGGCGGCGGAGCATAAGAAATCGGTATGGGTGCTTGACAGGCCCAACCCTGCTGGTCGCCCCGTTGAGGGGCTTACGCTGCAACCCGGTTGGGAGAGTTTTGTGGGCGCAGGCCCTATTCCGATGCGCCATGGACTAACGCTTGGGGAGATGGGCCGCTGGTTCATCGATCACTACAAGCTCGACGTTGACTATCACGTGATCGAAATGGAGGGTTATGCCCCAGATTCTGCTCCCGGCTTTGGCTGGCCAGAGGACCGCGTCTGGATCAACCCCAGCCCGAATGCCGCGAATGTTAACATGGCGCGGGCTTATGCCGGCACGGTGATGCTTGAGGGCGCAACGCTGAGCGAGGGTAGGGGGACGACCCGCGCGCTCGAACTCTTTGGCGCGCCCGATATCGATGCGCGCGCCGTGATTGCGGAAATGGAGCGGTTGGCGCCAGAATGGCTGCAAGGCTGCATCTTGCGCGAGATCTGGTTTGAACCGACCTTTCACAAACATGCGCACCAACTGTGTCACGGCGTCCACATCCACGCCGAGGGGCCGCAATACCGACATGCCGCCTTCAAACCATGGCGTTTGCAAGCGTTGGCGTTTAAAGCCATCCGAAGGCTTTATCCGGGGTATCCGCTGTGGCGTGGCACCGATTTCAAATATGAATACACCGATGATGTGCTGGCGATTGATGTGATCAATGGTGGCCCCATTCTGCGCGAATGGGTCGATAATGATACTGCTATGCCAGCCGATCTTGATGCATTGACGGTCCCCGACGAGGCCGCCTGGATCACGGCGCGTAAGCCTTATCTGTTGTATTGAACTTGGCCGACCATCCACATGTCCCCAACCCGCAACTAAGCGAGGCCGACGCCGAAAGAAGGCTTGGGGCCGACCATATTGATTTCATCGCGATGATAGCCAAGGCCGACCATCGTTTTCACGCGGGCGATCACCGCGCTGCCGCCGCGTTCTATCGCGCCGCGTTCCGTGTTGTTGAACAGAAAGGCGCGACTTCCGCCGGGATGACACGCGATGCCGGGCGGGCACAGGCGATGGGCGTTTGGTTTGACCAATTGTTCAAGGATCATTTGCTAACCTCGCTGGACAAAGGGGGTTTCACAAAAGCTAACCGTCATCCGCGTTTTCAGAAATCGCTAGAAATCATGCTGAGCGAGCGAGAGCGCGAACCGGTGTTTCAGCGGTTCCCCCAAATGCCATTGGTTTATTTCTATCCTGACTTGCCGCATGTCGAATTCGCCGATGTAAGCCAATATGGATGGCGACACGAATTGGAATCCGTTTTTCCGGCGATGCGTGATGAAGCGCTGGCGTTGCTCGACGGGCAGGTGGATTTTCGCCCTTATATCCGCACCAACACCCAACGTCCGCAAGGTGACGTTCACGGCATGCTAGAAAATGCGGATTGGAGCACCTATTTTTTATGGGAAAATGGCGTCGCCGTTGACGATCACGTCGGCCATTGCCCACAAACATTTCAAGCAACGATGGATGCTGTGCCGCTTTGCCGTATCGGACCACGCGCGCCTTCAGTAATGCTATCGCTGCTGCGCGCCGACGCGCATATCCCGCCGCATACCGGGATGCTGAACTGCCGCTACATCTGCCATCTGCCACTCGTCATTCCCGAAAACTGCGGCTTTCGCGTGGGCGAAACGACTATCGAGTGGACCGAAGGACAAATGATCGCGTTTGACGACACCGTCCAGCACGAGGCTTGGAATCGCAGCGGCGAAAACCGGTTGGTGCTGATTTTCGATATCTGGCGGCCAGAATTGGATATCGATGAGCGGGCAATGATCACCGCGCTGTTTTCTGCGGTGGACTCATACTAGGGTCGAAAGATAAACAAAATAGGAGAGCAACGTGGATCGAGTGGCAACCAAGAAGCCTTTAAGAATTACGCTGTGGGTCCTTTTAGTTGTTTACATCTTTAACTTTCTAGACCGGCAGATCGTCAACATTCTTGCGGAGCCAATCAGCCAGGATTTGGACCTGTCTGATACCCAAATCGGCTTGATGACGGGTGTGGCGTTTGCCGCATTCTACACATTACTGGGACTTCCGATCGCTCGCTATGCCGACAATCCCAAAACCAATCGAGTGGGATTGATCGCGGGCGCTTTAGTGATCTGGTCAGCGATGACTGCCGTCTGCGGGATGGCGCAAAACTTCATGCAATTGCTGCTCGCACGGATTGGTGTTGGCATTGGCGAGGCTGGCTGCACGCCTGCGGCCCATTCGCTGATCGCCGATATGACCGAACCCGCCAAGCGCTCCTCGGCAATGGCGTTTTACGCACTCGGTATTCCAATCGGGACGTTGCTGGGCATGCTGATTGGTGGACAGCTGGCCGATGCTTATGGTTGGCGCGTCGCCTTTATAGCGGTTGGTCTTCCGGGTATCGCACTTGCAGGTGTGGTTGTCTGGCTGATCCGCGATCCGCGACGATCAGCTGATGTCTTGGCTACTGCTGGCCACGCCGCGCCGCAGCTAGATAGCAAACAGGCCTTTGCCGAAATCGTAAAGTCCCGCGCGTTTTTGCTTCTGCTGGCCGCCGGATCTGCCGCTTCCTTTTTGAGTTATGGCAAAACCACCTGGACCACGATCTTTTTTCAACGCACCCACGGCCTTAGCGCTGGCGAAACCGGATTTTGGTTTGGCATCTGGGGCGGGGTTGCAGGGATTATCGGCACTTTTCTTGGCGGATGGTTGGCAGATCATTATGGTAAAAGGAACCGCCGCCATGTCCTGACCGCACCTGCCATCGGTATGGCGCTTGCGATACCATTTGCGCTGGCGAGTTATCACGCCACTGATTGGCGTATCGGCTTGGCGTTGCTGATGGTCCCGACCTTGCTGAATTCGCTCTATTACGGGCCGACCTATTCAGCCGCACAAGGGCTCGTCCCACTCAAAGCACGAGCGATGGCAAGCGCTTCACTCCTATTTTGTCAGAACTTGATAGGCCTCGGTCTCGGGCCGCTTTTCTTTGGGATGCTGTCTGATCAGTTCAAACCAATCGCAGGCGATGAAAGCGTACGCTGGGTGCTGTATGGCGCAGCGTTTTTGGGATTGGTGCCCGCCTTCTTTTTCTGGCGCGCTAGCCTGCGTCTAAACGATGAACTTGATCAGAAAGACTAATTCTTTCGCACCAGTTCGCGCATTGCGTCGTCGAGGCCGCCAAGGGTCAGCGGATACATCCTGTCCTTCATCAGTTCTTTCAGAATCTTGGTCGACTGCGAATAATTCCAATGGTCTTGTGGCGTGGGGTTCAACCACACTGCCGCGGGATAGGTGTTAACCATCCGCTGCACCCAGACAGCGCCCGCCTCCTCGTTGAAATGTTCGACGGAGCCGCCGGGATGGCTGATTTCATAGGGGCTCATTGCCGCATCGCCGACAAAGATGAGTTTGTAATCATGCGGGAATTTGTGAAGGACATCCCACATCGGCGTGCGCTCGGCAAAGCGGCGGCGATTGTCTTTCCACACGCCTTCATAGGGGCAGTTGTGGAAATAAAAGAATTCGAGGTTTTTAAACTCGGCGGTTGCGGCGCTGAACAATTCCTCGCACAGCTTTACAAACGGGTCCATCGATCCGCCGACGTCGAGGAACAGCATGACTTTAATGGCATTGCGACGCTCGGCCCGCATATGGATGTCTAGCCAACCCTGCCGCGCGGTGCCGTTAATGGTAGCATTAATATCCAGCTCGTCCTGTGCACCATCGCGGGCAAATTTGCGCAAGCGGCGCATTGCGATTTTGATATTGCGCGTGCCCAGTTCTTTGGTGTTATCCAGATTGGCGAACTCGCGTTTCTCCCACACTTTCAACGCGCGTTTATGTTTGGATTCACCACCAATACGGACGCCTTCGGGATTGTAGCCGTTATTGCCATAAGGGGACGTGCCGCCTGTGCCGACCCATTTGTTGCCGCCCTCATGGCGTTTTTGCTGTTCCTCCAGACGCTTTTTCAACGTCTCCATAATCTCGTCCCAAGACCCCAAAGACTTGATCGCTTCCATTTCATCGGGCGTCAGGAATTTTTCAGCGACGGCTTTCAGCCATTCCTCGGGTACCTCGCCCTGCGCGTTGCCAAATTCGGCCATCAGGCCCTTGAAAACCTTGTTGAAGACCTGGTCGAACCGGTCAAGCAACGCTTCATCCTTCACCAACACTGTGCGCGCAAGGTAATAGAATTCTTCAGGGTTGCGCTCGATCACCTCGGCCTGAAGCGCCTCCAGCAACGCCAAATGTTCTTTCAGCGATGCTGGAATGCCGGCGCTGCGCAGCTCGTCGAGGAAGTTGAAAAACATCTGTATCTCGCTCCGGTTGATCTGGTTTTGCAGTGCCGCGCGCCACCGCGTCCGTCAAGCGCCTGAACCGAAATTAAGCATTCGCTAACCATGTCGATTTACACGTTGTGGCATAATAACATGGGTCGTAAAAATACTATGGAAAATCAAGCCGTTCAGGCAAATCGATGGATCGATGACACTGCAAAAATCTGCGGAGAAGTCGTTGTTGATTGCTCCGACACCGCAGGCACGCTCGAAAATGCACTAAAATCTGCCGATGATTTGCAACAAAAGCATCTTGAGCTGGAAGCGATCACCAAGCAGCTGGCAACAGAGATCGAAAATGTTGCGCATGCGACCGCAGAGGCGCGTGAATTGTCGGATTCTGCCCGCGAAAAAGTCGCGGCGGGCAACGCGACCGTGTCGAGCTCGATCGCCGGATTTACCGACATGATCGGGTTGATCAACCGGCTTGGTACGCATATCGCAGGCTTTGCAGCGGCAATGGACCAGGTAAAACGCGCCAGCCAAGCGATCGACAATATTGCCCGAACCACCAACATGCTGGCGCTAAACGCAGCGATTGAGGCCCAAAAGGCAGGGGTTGCTGGGCAAACTTTTGCCGTCGTCGCAGCCGAAGTGAAAAAGCTTGCGCTTGATTCGCGAACCGCTGCGGTTGAAATTACCGGTACCGTTAACTCGTTATCGGCAGAGGCTGCGAAATTGGTAGCCGATATCGGCAGCGGCATAGAGGGCAGCGGCAAAGCGCAAGCCAAGTTTGCGCATATGGAGCAATTGCTGAACGGGCTTAGCGATATCGTATCGCAAGTTGATCAAAGAACGGGCGAAATCGCGCACAACACAGCCGCGATTAATGACGGTTTGAGCGAGTCTAAACGTGTACGCTCGGCGGTCGATGCGGCCAATGATGCGATGCACAAGCAACTGTCGCTAGCACATCAAGACGTGACGGAGCTTGAGACCCGGGCGAATATTATGTTCGACAAGCTGGTGCATAGCGGCATGTCCCGAGAGGACAGTGCTTATGTGGAATTGGCGCTGGAACAGGCCAGTCGGATCAAGGCTTTTACCGAGGCGGCGGTTGCAGACGGCACGTTATCATTGGGCGCTTTGTTTGACGACAATTTGATCACTATCCAAGGCAGCAATCCCATGCGTTACCGCAACGCTTTTTCACAATGGGCCGACGCCTATTGGCGCCCGATTTTAGATGAGATTAGCGGCATGCGCGGCGAAATTTTAACGACGGTTTGCACCACCACAACCGGCTTTCTGCCGACGCATATGTCGAAGTTTTCGGCGAAGCCCAGCGGCGATTTTGCGCATGACAGCCGCTATTGCCGCAACGGTCGCGTTTTTTTTGCTGGAGTAGACGTTATCGCCAAAGCCAGCACGCAGGACTACTCAATGGCGGTATATCGCCACACCGGAGCATCCAGCGGCAGCGACAAATCGCAGGCGGTTGTCCGCAACGTTTATGTCCCGCTGTTCTTTAATGGGCGGCGCTGGGGCGACTTGGAGATCGCGTACATCCTCTAATTAGGGACTGTCCCTAGTAAAATTGCTACCCTTGACGCCGCGCCATAAATGCCAATCGTTCAAACAACATAACATCCTGCTCGTTCTTCAGCAACGCACCGTGAAGTGGTGGGATTGCTTTGGTCGGATCGCGGTTTTGCAGGACATCCAGCGGCATATCTTCGTGCAGCAACAACTTCAACCAATCGAGCAACTCGCTGGTCGACGGTTTCTTTTTCAGCCCCGGCACATCGCGGACTTCGTAGAAAATATCCATCGCCTTTGACACGAGGATTTTCTGGATACTGGGGAAATGGACATCAATGATCGCCTGCATCGTCGCACGTTCGGGGAATTTAATGTAGTGGAAGAAACAGCGGCGCAAAAACGCGTCAGGCAGTTCTTTTTCGTTGTTCGATGTGATTACCACGATCGGACGTTCAACCGCTTTAATCGTTTCATGCGTTTCGTAAACATAGAATTCCATCCGATCCAATTCCTGCAAAAGGTCATTGGGGAATTCGATGTCGGCTTTGTCGATCTCGTCGATCAGCAACACGGGCAGCTCGGGGGCAGTGAAGGCTTCCCACAGCTTGCCCTTTTTGATGTAGTTTTTGATGTCGTGAACGCGTTCATCGCCCAATTGGCTGTCGCGCAGCCGGGCAACCGCGTCATATTCATACAGGCCTTGATGTGCCTTTGTGGTCGATTTGATGTTCCACTCGATCAATGGCGCGTTAAGCGCTTTGGCGATTTCTTGCGCCAAAACGGTTTTGCCGGTCCCAGGTTCGCCCTTTACCAACAATGGCCGGCGTAGCATTGCGGCCGCGTTAACCGCGACTTTCAGATCGTCGGTTGCAACATAATTTTGTGTGCCATCAAAGCGCATGGATTTTCCCCGGATTTAATCGTTCGATTAAGCCGGTAAAGAATGGCTGCGGCCGATGCAACGGGGGAATTGTGATTGGGGACATTCTAATTAGGGACTGTCCCTCATTAAAATTAAAGCGTGGTCATCGCTTGGTGGCGTGCGGCGATCAGATGCCAAAGACCTTTTTGCTGGGCAAGCAACTGTTCGCGACCAAAAGCCATCGCACGTTCGACCGCAGGATTTCCTGATAATGCGTCAGCCAACGCAACTGTCACGGTAACGCCGGGCAGGTCGCATTTTTGGGCCTCCAATCCGAGCATTACCGCTGCCCGATCCAACATTGGCCGTGTAGCTTGCCAATCGAGGACAAATGCCATCGCTGCCCCTGCCGGGCAACCTTTACGGTCAGAGGTCGCAAGCATTTCAAAACTGCGATGCTGCGTTGTCAGCAACGCTTCAATCTTATCCTGGTCCAAATGCCGACGGATCGGACCTGCGGCCACATTAAGACTGTTCAGAAACGCCCGTTCATCGGCAAAGGCTGTGGTTGCATGCGTCAGCCATTCGCGCGCCTCTGGATCAACGATTTTGCGGGCAGCATGATCGACTACTCCCGGCAAGCGCCCATGCGAAACGTTCAAAAAATGCGCAACATCCGCCAATAGCGCAGGTAAGCTATCCCTGACCGATTTGCGCAGGTCGGGTGCTGCCATGCAGCGATCGAGAAACGCCGTCAGGAGACCGCTGACGGACACGCTTCCGTTCTCTGCGACAAGCGATGCAAATCCCTCGCCGAAGCATCTGCTTTGCACTGCGCGTTGTTCCATGCCTTACTCCACATGCGACAGAACAGGTGTTTGGCCCGCTCCGATCAATAAGTGGCAATAGCAACAGTGTGTAAACGAGCGGTTTACGGAAAGGTCATCAAACCAAGGAAAATTCGTCAGCAAAACGCCATTACTGATCCAGAAAACTCCGCATTTTTCGGCTGCGGCTCGGATGCTTCAACTTTCTGAGCGCCTTGGCCTCAATCTGGCGGATGCGTTCGCGGGTCACCGAAAACTGTTGGCCGACTTCCTCAAGCGTATGATCGGTGTTCATGCCGATGCCGAAACGCATACGCAGCACCCGTTCTTCGCGCGGCGTCAGCGAGGCGAGGACGCGGGTGACGGTTTCTTTGAGATTTGCTTGGATAGCGGCGTCTACCGGGATCACCGCGTTCTTATCTTCGATGAAGTCACCCAGATGGCTGTCTTCTTCGTCGCCAATCGGGGTTTCGAGCGAAATTGGTTCCTTGGCGATTTTCATCACCTTGCGCACTTTTTCAAGCGGCATGGAAAGGCGCTCGGCCATTTCCTCTGGCGTCGGTTCGCGGCCTTGTTCGTGCAGGAACTGGCGACTTGTCCGCACCAGCTTGTTGATCGTTTCGATCATGTGCACCGGAATACGGATCGTGCGCGCTTGGTCGGCTATCGACCGTGTGATCGCTTGCCGTATCCACCAGGTTGCATAAGTCGAGAATTTATATCCACGGCGATATTCGAATTTATCGACCGCTTTCATCAGGCCGATATTCCCTTCTTGGATAAGATCAAGGAATTGCAGGCCGCGATTGGTGTATTTTTTGGCGATGGAAATCACGAGGCGCAGGTTCGCCTCGACCATTTCCTTCTTGGCGATGCGCGCCTCGCGCTCGCCCTTCTGGACCATGTTGACGATCCGCCGGAACTCGCCCAGCGACATCCCCGTGGCCGCCGCGATGTCCGCCACTTCGGCGCGGATCCGCTCGACCGGGTCGGCCTCCTGCAGCGCGAACGCGCCCCACTTCTTGTCCTTGGCGGCTTGCGACTGGAGCCAGCCCTCGTCGAGCTCGTGCCCGACGTAGCTGTCGAGGAAGTCCTTGCGGTTGACCTTGTGACGCTCGGCCAGGCGCAGCATCTGCCCGCCCAGCGCGGTCAGCCGGCGGTTGAAGGCATAGAGGTTGTCGACCAGGAACTCGATCTTGGTGGCGTGGAATTGCACGCTCTCGACTTGCGCGGTCAGTTCCTCGCGCAAGTGCTGGTAGTTCTTTTCCTTGCCCGCGCTCAGCGCATCGCCCGCGCCCAGCGCGTTGAGCCGCTCGAGCTGGAGCTTCTCGAACTTCTTGAACAGCGCGGTGATCTCGGCGAATTTCTCGAGCGCCTGGGGTTTGAGCTGCGCTTCCATCTGGGCGAGGCTAAGGGTGTTGTCCTCCTCTTCCTCCTCGACCGGACGGCGCGCGCGGCGTTCGATCCCGTCTTCTTCCTCGTCGTTAGCGTCGACCGGTTCTTCCTCGGGCTCTTCCTCTTCCTTGAAAGAGGGGCCAGCGGTCTTTTCGGTGATCTCGCCGGCGTCGTCGGTTTCCTCGCCGTCCTCGGTGAGGTTTTCGGGCGCGGGTTCTTTCGACAGCATCGCATCGAGATCGAGGATTTCGCGCAGCTGCATCTCGGCGGCGTTGAGCGCTTCGGACCACTGGATGATCGCGTGGAAGGTGATCGGGCTTTCGCACAGCCCCAGGATCATCGTGTCG
>JAYUOS010000030.1:0-16876 GCA_043760725.1 Sphingomonadales bacterium | reverse complement strand
GATAACAATGTTGATCAGGCGCTGCGGGCCCTGAAAAAGAAATTGCAGCGCGAAGGCGTCTATCGCGAAATGAAATTGCGTCGGCATTTTGAAAAGCCGTCGGAAAAGCGCGCTCGTGAAAAAGCTGCCGCTGTCCGCCGCGCCCGCAAGATGGAGCGTAAGCAACAAGAACGTGACGGCGCGAAATAGGCTTCGCCATTTTGCACTAACACGAAAAAAGGGAGCGTCCGTCCGGGCGCTCTTTTTTTTGTCCCGCGTTCCGCTATGGGATTGCTCAACCTGCACTGAATGAATCAAGGATTACCGATATGTCCATCACCACTGTTCCCATCCAGCCGATCAAAAAAGGATCGATTACCAAATTCTGGATCGGGATTAGCGCGGTAATTCTGGCAGGTGGAGCTTTGGCTTATTGGGGCACATCCTCGATTCGCACTGAATATGCAGGCGATGATTCGTTTCTAGCGGACAATGCCGATGAAAAGGGCGTGGTCACAACCAAATCGGGGCTGCAAATCCTGACCATCCGTAATGGTGAAGGCAAATCGCCCACCGACGACGATGTAACCTTGATCAAATACAAAGGCACGCTGCGCGACGGCACAGTCTTTGACCAGAACGACCAGGCGCCTTTGCCTGTGAACGGTGTTGTTCCCGGGTTCAGCGAAGCGTTGAAAAAGATGCAGGTCGGCGGCAAATACAAAATCTGGATTCCGGGCAAGCTTGGTTATGGCGAAAATCCACCACCAAATCCGCAAACTGGCCAGCCCGCATTTGAACCCAACGCGACCTTAATCTTCGAAGTTGAAATGCTCGATTTCCGATCACGCGCTGAAGTAGAGGCGATGCAAAAGCAGCAGCAAGCGGCGCAGAAAAAACAAGGCGGTGCAGCTCCTCAAGGCGGCGGCGCACCGGGTGGCCCACAAGGCGGCCTTCCCCCAGAACTTCAGGCGCAACTCGAGGCGCAAATGCGCGCGCAACAAGGGCAGTAACCGCCATTAAGAAATTAACTGTGTTCCTTTACGCTGTTGTAAAATGATCTAGTCTAATGTGACCCTGGAGCGATGCCATATTGGCGTTTCCGCTTTGGAGTGGTCGTATGAAGCTGCATCGGTTGACCAAGGCTATGGCTGTTGGACTGGCATGCTATGCTGCTGCACCGGCACATGCGGGTGATACCAAAAGCGCAACCGCGACATTCGAGGTGTACGAACAGATCCAGTTCGCCATCCTATTGGAAATGGATTTCGGCACCGTCGTCAGCAACCCTGTCGGCGGCATCGTCCATCTGGATACCAGCGATGGCAGCCGCGATTGCGGCGGCGGCAGCCTAACCTGCACTGGCACGTTTAACTTTGCCCGGCTGCAACTGTCCGGCTCCGATGCCAATGTCCGCGTCACTTATGATCCGTCGTTGCAACTGAACGGCCCGGGCAGTCCGATCTTGGTCGAGCCCGAATTTATCGGTGGGCAAGGCGCAGTCGTTCAACTGACCGGAGGTAGCGCGGCATTCGAATTCGGCGCGAAGCTTCACGTAAACCCGGGGCAAGCACCGGGCACCTATAGCGGCATTTTTACCGTGGACGTCAGCTACGAATAGGAACGGCGGGGTAACGCTATCTGCCTGATCCCGGTTCGGTAGCCGATCATCCAGCGATCACAATCTGCCCGATACGCGGGAGGTGAACATTGACCGGGCCTGCCCGCTTACTTTCGCGGCGGATCGAAATTCCCTCAGAACCGCAGCGGAGCAGTTGCCCAGCAACCGGTTCATCGCCCGAATGCTCGGTCTTAATTTTGACCGCTTGACCAACGGCCAAACCGTTTTCGACAGGGCCGGACATATCGATAGGTGTTGCCGCAGTGGCGATTGCGATGGCTTCATCAACGTTGGACTCAACGCTTTGACCATGGCCGATTGCGCGGATGCGTTCGAACCATGCAGCAAGTGATGGCCGCGCAAAGACGCTATCGGCAAAATCCTTGGCAAACGGCATCACCACCAGAAACCACAGGTTGGAGTAAAGCCCAAGATCGCCATGCCCCGGCGCGTCTCCGCCAATAAAGGCACGGCCATCGGACAGCGCATCTTCCAGCCAGTCGGCAGCAGCAGCAGCTTGTGTTTCCAAATGCGGGGCGACCACCGGCATCATATCAAAATCAAACCCGACAAAGCGGCGCTTACGATCCTCTGCAAAACCCGCGGCAAGTACGCCGGGCGGAATGTGCCGCATCGCCGCCCCGACATGCGCGCCAAACTGCGCCGCGCCCGCCCAGCCAGCGATCATCCGGTGCACGCTACCCAAAGGAGCGGGATAAAGCGTGCGCGCGGGATGCAACGCCTCAAGCGCGTCAATAATCGCTGCGGTATCGCAATAGATTTCAGCATCGATTTGCAAAACCGGTGTGCGCGCATAGCCGCCGGTAAGTTCAACCAAATCGGGCTTTGGCATCATGTTGGGGATGATCACTGAGCGCCAACGCAGCTGCTTTATGCCCAAAGCAACGCGGATCAGCTCGGCATAAGGAGAGGTTTCATAATGATGCAGTATGATTTCGGGCATGGGTCTCTCCTGTTTTGGGCTATGTTTGATGAGAAATGCTCTTTGTGCGGTTCTATCCCTAGCTTTCGATGGCAGCGAAACGGGATGTTGAGGCATCCGAACGATATGTAAGGCTATGCGTTGCGTCCTGATTGCGTGATGCCTCGTCCCAAGCGGTAACAATGCCGCTGGGCTGCTGCCTACAATAATGGCAAAGCGTGCCGTTTTTGCTTTTCAGCCAAGTCCAGCTCGATCCATCGTCGTCCTTGTCACTTTCATTAACACCAACCGCAAAGGCTGCCTCGCACTCGATGGTCTTTATTTCTGATGCTTTTACAAGGTTGATGGTTGCATAGGAGGTGGTTCGGACGGATGCAGCGCCGCATCCGGCCAGCCACAAGCATAAAACCACCGTAAACTGTAGTTTTTTTGATTGAATCGCCATTTCATCCTCGAAAGCTAACCACCTACTTCATGATCCCCACTCCTGCCCTTGCAGTCAAGCTTGAACGCAATACCTAAATCTGCAATGTTGCAACAGTTGCAACAATTGGAGTGCGCGTCATGGGCGTTATGTCGATCAGGGAGTTTAATCAGAATTCTTCAGCTGCTTTTGCGAAGGTCGAAGCTGGCGAGGTTCTGGAAATTACCAAAAATGGTAAAGTGTTTGCCGAAGTTCGCCCTAAGCGCGCCAACCGGATGGATGACCCCGAATTTCGTGCAGCACGCGAGCGGCTGCTCGAAAGCATGAAGCAGGGCATTCCAGGGTTAAAGGGGCCCTTTACATATGAAGAGCGGACTGGGCGTTGATCGCTCTCGACACAAACATACTAGCCTATGCAGAACAAAAAAACGACCATCTCGGGCGTCATAAAAAAGCCAATGTGCTGATGGAAAAGCTAACGACGGGTGGACATATTATCCCCGTCCAAGTGTTTGCAGAATTCATAAATGCTTGTCGCAAAAAACAACTGTTAAATGTGGCTGCAGCAGCTGCAAAAGTGGGCTTTTATGCTGAGGTCTTTGAAACTCCGAATACCCAGATAGGCGACTTGCAATTGGCAGCACAGCTAATTGAACAGTTCAATTTTCAATTTTTCGATGCCGTAATAGTCGCTGTTGCCCGCCGATCGGGTGCGTCGATTTTTCTGTCCGAAGACATGCACGATGGGTTGGAGATTGACGGCCTGCGCATCGTCAATCCCTTCATCGCCGCAAACGAAGCGTTGCTCGCCGATTATTTTGGTTCCGCTGGCTGAGTTACCGCTTATGCAGCTATGGCCCGAGCCGCATAAATAGCGGGGCGGTACCGGGGTTCAGGGACTAGGTCGCCATGTTCGCGTGCCGACTCCAGCCACAAATCGATTGCAACCTGCGCCTCCGCTGCTGCCGTTTCAACACTATCACCGTGTGCGCTGCACCCGGGCAAATCCGGCACGTCCGCGATCCAACAACCATCGGGTTGGGACCAGAACAGGTTAATATGGTATCGATGGTTCATGATTGTCGTCCAGCTTCAAAGCGAGCTTTTCGACCATATCAAGAAACTGGTCAACCTGATAGCGTTTTGCATCTTTGCCATTGGGTTGGATAATACGCTTATCGCCATTGTCCGGATGTCGCCACGAAGCGTGGCTTCCGCGTTGGCCAACTCTCACATAACCAAATGCTGCCAGCAGTCTCTCAAACTCGGCGAACGAAATCGATCTGCCGTCCAGTAGCTTTTGGTAAAGTTTGGCGATGCGTATCATAATCCGGCTTTCAATAAAAAGAGAGAAGCAATTGCTCAATGAGCAGAAAAGCATCGTCTCTCCCGTTGCAGGCGGAGGTCCCTGAAGTGTTTGATGCAGTGCCGAGTTAGGCCGACAACTTTGCCATAGCAATAAGGCGTTTTACACTCAAACCCCCTCCAACAACCCTTCCTCCGCTATCTTTTTCCTCCACACTGCAGGTGCAGTTACGTGAACATTCTCGCCGCTGCTATCGACCGCGACAGTCACCGGAAAATCCTGCACCTCAAACTCATAGATCGCTTCCATGCCTAGGTCGGCAAAGCCCACGACTTTGCTTCCCTTGATCGCGCGCGCCACCAGATAGGCAGCACCGCCCACAGCCATCAGATACGCGCTTTTGTGCTTGGCGATTGCTTTCGTTGCCGCTGGCCCGCGTTCGGCTTTGCCGACACAGCCTAGCAAGCCTTGTTCGAGCATCATGTCCATGAACTTGTCCATGCGCGTTGCGGTGGTCGGGCCAGCAGGGCCGACGATTTCTTCGCCGACGGGATCGACCGGGCCGACATAATAGATCATCCGGCCTTTGAACGACACGGGCAGTTCTTCTCCCTTGGCCAGCATATCAGCGATGCGTTTGTGCGCGGCGTCGCGGCCGGTCAGCATCTTTCCGTTGAGAAGCAAGCGATCACCCGCTTTCCAGCCCGCAACATCCGCCGCGGTCAACGTGTCGAGATTGACGCGGATCGCGGCGCTGTCGGGCTTCCATTCAACCTTTGGCCAATCGTCGAGATTGGGTTGCTCCAGATAGACCGGGCCTTCACCCTTCAACGTGAAATGCGCGTGGCGGGTTGCGGCGCAATTGGGGATCATGGCCACAGGCTTTGACGCGGCGTGTGTGGGGAAATCCATGATCTTTACATCAAGGATCGTGGATAATCCGCCCAGCCCCTGCGCACCGATGCCGAGCGCATTGACCTTGTCAAAAATCTCTATGCGCAGACGCTCAATGTCGTTTTGCGGCCCGCGTGCTTTCAACGCGCCCATATCAATCGCGCCCATCAGGCTTTCTTTGGCCATGACCATCGCCTTTTCGGCGGTGCCGCCAATGCCGATGCCGAGCATCCCGGGCGGGCACCAACCGGCGCCCATTTGCGGCAGCATTTCCAGCACCCAGTCGACGATATTGTCGGACGGGTTCATCATCTTGAACTTGGTTTTATTTTCCGAACCGCCACCCTTGGCCGCAACGTCGAACGATACTGTGTTCCCCGGAACCATCTCCAGATGCACCACCGATGGCGTATTGTCCTTCGTATTCACCCGCGTAAAGGCGGGATCGGCAAGGATCGAGGCGCGCAGTTTGTTTTCGGGGTGAAGATAGGCACGGCGCACGCCTTCATCGATGACCTCTTGCAACGAACGGTGCGAATCCAGCACACAGCCCTGCCCCCATTTGACAATCACGGTGACGATGCCGGTATCCTGACAGATCGGCCGATGCCCCTCTGCACACATGCGGCTGTTGGTCAGGATTTGCGCAATGGCGTCTTTGGCGGCTGGCCCCTGCTCCTTCTCATACGCCTCACCCAGCGCACGGATATAATCCATCGGGTGGAAATAGCTGATGTATTGCAGCGCGTCGGCAACGCTTTCTATGATGTCGCCTTCGGCTATGGCAATGATATCGGATTCAGAAATGGAGACGGTCATAATGTTGCCCTGCTGCTGCGACTATCGCTGAGCCTTTAACTGCCATGGCCGGATGTTCAAGACCCGTCGGGATTGACCAGAAAGACGACATAGCCTTTGAACTGTTTATCAGACGAAAGCGCCTTTGGCGCAGACCATTCGCCGCCCTGCACTAGCCCGAGTTTATACGGCACATCCAGCCGATCCAATTGCGCCAGATAGCCCGCATAGCCGGGGATAGTTTTCCGCCCCTGATAGGTCTGGATGACAATTTCATCGACCACACCCGCGATCGCTTTCAGGCCGCCTGGATCAGCGCGGCTGCTCCAATCCATCAGGCCGGTGATGCCGAGTTTGCTGTCGGCTGGCAGTTCGCTGCGGAGCGTTTTCAGGAACGCCGCATAGCCACCAAGCCCGCGTGTTGCCGCGTCAAAATCTATCTGCACGCCGACGGTGCGGCTCCCCGCCTTTTTCCAACGGGCAAGATCGGCAGTGATTTGGCGGGCAATATCCGGCCCCCATTTGATCGTCTCGACGCGGTAAACCAGCCAGACATCAGCATGTTTGACGCGGGGCGTGCCACCGCGCAATCGATCCACTTGCGGGCTCGGGCCAGCGCGAACTTCGCCCTCAAGGATGTAGATCGTTTTGGCACTGTCCAGCACAGGTTGAGGCTTTACCCCGGCCCAAAGCCAGAATGCGTCATGGTCGGCGGCGTTGACTGGCGGTTGCTCCTGTGAGCAACCGACCAACAACAGCGCAATAAGCGTTAAGGCAATTTTACCAATAATATTTCAACTTCACCGCCCAGGGCGACGCTGGATAGGTTTTCTTCAACTGATTATACCAAGCTTTACGCTGCGCCTTTGGCACCTCGGTGCCACCGCAACTGTTATAGCCCGACGGTCCGTAGCAATACACAGCCCGATAGAGTGCATAGGCTTTGCTTGTCGCAGGGGCCGCAGGGTCGGCGATCACGCCCTTATAGGTTTCCAGCCGCGAAAACGCTTTGCCGGGGAACATCGAAGGTGTGCCGCCCAATTGATCCTTTGGTGGCAAAAGGTCGAGCGATTGCGACAAATCCGGCCAGCTGGAGCCGTTATCAAACCCATTTATCCGTGCAAATTCGGCGAGACACACCAAAGACGGCGCATCCTTTGGCGCGCCGGCCAGTGCTGTGGCCAAAGTGGCGAGCGACGGACAGGCAAAGCCTTCCTTGGCCCCAGCCCATTTGAAAATCGCGGTGTCGGTGTAGACAGGCGTGGTGTAATCATCCGCCGGTTTTGGCTTTGTGCCTGCGGGGATCAACGCTTGGTCGCGCAGGAAATCTTTATACGCACCGCGTGTGATGTCTTTATAAAGCAACGTATAAAGCGCGACTTCACGTTCCTGTTTCGCCGCGGTCTTTGCAACAGCCTGCGCACGGAGCAATTTTGGCCCAGCTGTATAGCGCAGCAGCATTTCGCGGACTTCCGGATCCTTAACCGATGAGTCCGCCGCAAAAACGCGCTCAAGCCCCGCGCTGCGTTCGTCATGCATAGCCACCGCCAGCTCCATCAACCCGCGCTGGAACGGCCTTTTGGCGCTGCCTAGAACAGACATCAAAGCTTGTCGCGCGCCTGCATCGCCTTTGCTATCGAGCGCCAAGGCGCGCAATGCGCGCTGGCTATAGGCAAAATAGCTATCACCCTCGGCCTGCACCGGTAACAGCTTCAGCGCAGCATCAGCGTCTTTCGCAACAAAAACCGCATGGGCCGCCAGCACGTAATTATACAGCGCCTCTTGCCCGGCAAAGAGCGATTTTTGCGCCTCGATCTGAGCGCGGCTGATCGGCTTGCCTTCATCCTGCATATCGGGATCGTCACTGACACGCATTGCCTTTAGATCGACCATTGCAAGAATGTAGGGATCGTTGACTTTCGACGGCGCCAGCTTCTCGCCAAGCTTTACATCCATTTCCTGCACAAGATCGGCCAGCGACACGTTCGATCCGCTCAAGTTCTTGCGTTTGAATGCTGCAGTGTATTCGGCCAGCAGCTTGTCTTCGTCCTTAGCCAACCAGTATACTTTGCGCAGCAGCCCGCTGGCGGAGACGGCATAGTCACCTTGCGGATAGGCTTTCAGATACGCCTTAAAGGCCAATTCCGCTGCGGACAGTTCGCCACTGTTATTGGGATTTTCGGCTGGATAGCCATAATCGTCGAACGCACTTTCCATGGCCAGATTCAGCTCGACTCGGCCGAGCATATAAAGCGCGGCTTCTTTGGACCACGTCGTTTGCGCTTTGGCCAGTGACTGGAAACCCTGACGCGCGCCTGCAAAATCACCGTCGTAAAACGATGCGGCGGCGAGAAGATAGCCCGCAAAGTCTTTGCCGGCTTGCGAAGATATGGCACGAAGCGCCGCTTCGACCGCCGGGCGCATCATCGCGCCATCGCCGCATTCAGGTTGCAACGCCTGACGCGCTATAACCAATTGGGCAGCCTCGCCTGCGGGCAGTTTTTGCTTTGCAGCGACCAACGCCGCCTCAAAATCCAATTGCCCGCTTTTGTTGCTGATGCAGCGATCCCCATAGCTAACGCCACCTTCGCCCTCGGGCGGACTTTGACCGAGCGCTGTCGAGAACAAGCCATAATCAAATGGCTGCGCATCCCCGCGCCTTTCCATCATGTCATAGCTGGTCGCATGCGAGACGCCTACGTCACCGTGCCGATCAGCCAACAACATCAACAGATTGATCCGCGTGTCGTTGCCGGGCGATAGCAAAGCCATGCCGCTGCATCCTTCCATCGAAGTATGCAGCACCTTCCAATCGGGATAGCAGGTGGAATCCGAGCTGGCCTGTGCCGGGGCGGAAAACGCGAACGCCGCTGCCAACGCAACTGCCGAAGTCATCAGTTTACCGATCATGCCAGTCTCTCCAAATCGCGCCCATTGCTTATCGTGTTTTCTATCATGAAAACTGCGCGTGGAAAGCGACTTATGTTCGTAGGCGGATTAATCCTTCTTGCGCGCATGTTGCCACCAACCTGCCATCGCGTGTGTAGATTGCGCCGCGGTTAAATCCACGCCCGCGCCCGCTCCACGGGCTATCGCAGCTATACAACAACCAGTCGTCGACACGGAAATCATCATGCAGCCAAATCGTGTGATCAAGGCTTGCGGTCATCATCCCCGGAGTTAGCCACGTAACGCCGTGCGCCAGTGTGCATGTGCCGAGCAACCAGCTGTCACTTTGATAGGCAAGCAACGCCCTGTGCATAGCGGGGTCGTCCACCGTCGGCCCGCGCAGTTTGAACCACACGTCCTGACGCGCAGGCAGCCGCTTGTCGCCACCCAACCAATCGCGAGCGTTCACAGGACGGCTTTCAAAGGCGCGTTCGCGGACAAAATTGGCGCGGAATTTTTCGGGTATTTGATCGGAAAACATCGCACGCAGTTCGGCTTCGTCTTGTAATTCTTCGGGCGGAGGAACATCAGGCATCGGGTCCTGATGATGCAGCCCTGCTTCTAATTTCTGAAACGATGCCGTCATCGTCAGGATCGGTCGATCTTGTTGCAGCGCGATCACCCGCCGTGTGGAGAAACTGCCGCCATCGAAATCACGCTCAACGCGAAAGGTTATTTCATAATTCTCATCGCCCGCGCGCATGAAAAACGCGTGGAGCGAATGCGCGGCGCGTTCTGGCGAAACGGTATCCTGGGCCGCTGCCAACGCTTGCGCAATCACTTGTCCACCAAAGACGCGGCCCATACCGCCGGCTTTGCGCTTGCCCAGATACCAGCCATCGCCCATCCGGGTGACAGTCAACAGCTCCTCAAGTTCAGTGACAAGGACTTGGGCAGTAGGGGAGATATAGGTCATAACGTTGGCGATAGCAGCACGGCTCGCAACTTGGCAATCTTGCGAGGACACTTTTCCCAACGGCTAGTAAAATCACATAAATTTATCGTCTAATAACAATTTATTATCTTTGATTGGCTAGTCCGCTGGCAGACCAATGAAAACAGCATCAATTCTTCCCGCCTTAAAGGCGAAGCTCGACGACACCGGGGTGCCAAAGGTTGGCCGGCGCGTTGCCCAGCGGCAGCTTGCCGAAAACGCGCGCAACGCTCGCGGCGCGGCGATCGGCAATCTGGTCAACGCTAGCATTACCAGCTGGTTGTTTTACGGTGTTATTCCTTCTGGCTTTATCGCGGTGTTTTGGCTGGCGCTTTCCGGGTTGATCGGCTGGCGCGTGGCGATTGCGCGCCAAGTATCCGAAGCGCGACTGGAGATGGACAAGTTGGATGGCCTAAGCCGACAATTGGTCGCTAATGCGGTCAGCTTAGGCGGGATTTGGGGTTTCGCGGTGGCGGCCATGTTTGGCTTTGGCGATTCCAACCACGCCATTTTCGCAGGGATCATCGGTGCTGGGATGATGAGCGCCGGTGCGATCAGCTATCGTACCATCGGCTCTGCCGCGATGGGCTATGTCCTTGCCTGCACCCCGGGTGCTGTCGTCGGACTGTTGCTGTCGGGCAGCTTTGCTACCTATAGCGCTCTCGGGCTGCTGTTGTGTTTTCTGGGCGTTTTAGTGGCAAGCATTCGCGCCAATGCGAAAAGCTTTGTCCACAGCTGCTTGCGCGAACAAGAGCTTAGCCGGTCGCGCAACACGATCCGCCTGTTGCTGCATGACCACACCGAACAGGGTGCCGACTGGCTGGTTGCGGTAAACCGCGAAGGCCGGATTGTTTCGCCGTCGAAACGTTTTGGCGCAGCAGCACAACGCCCGCTGGAAACACTCGACGGCATGCGTTTCGTTGATTTGCTCGACGATGAAGCGACAAAACTTGAACTGCGCAATAGCGTGCGCATGGGCTATTCTATCCGCAACCATATCGTTTCGCTTTCGATCAGTGGTGAACGCCGCTGGTGGTCAATCTCCGGTCGATCAATGCGTGACGGCAAAGTGGTCTTTCGCGGCGTAATCACCGACATTACAGCGCAACGGCAGGCCGAAGAAAAAGTCAGCTATATGGCGCATTATGATGGCCTCACCGACCTGCCCAACCGCTTCATGTTCAACGAACATCTTTATCATGCGCTGCGCGCTGACGAACGGGTTGCACTGTTATTTATGGACCTCGACCATTTCAAGGCGGTCAACGACACTTTGGGTCACGGTGTCGGCGACAAGTTATTACAAGGCGCGGCGCGGCGCATGGAATCAATCATCGGCAAAAAGGATATGCTGGCCCGGTTGGGCGGCGATGAATTTGCGATCCTGTTGACCGGTGCGCGGATTAAGGACGCCGAAGCAATGGCGTCGCGGATCGTCGACGCCATGTCAAAAAGCTTTTGTTTGGGCGATCATGACGTTGTCGTCGGCACCACGATCGGTATCGCTGTTGCACCACAAGACGGCAATGATGTCGAGGCTCTGCTGCGCAACGCCGACCTAGCACTTTATGCCGCCAAAGCTGCGGGGCGCAACCGTGCCGTGCGCTATGAAACCGGCATGGATGAAGCCGCACAGCAACGCCGCCTGATCGAAATGGACCTGCGCGGCGCGCTCGGCAAGCACGAAATGCGGCTGCATTACCAATCACTGATCGACACCACGACGGGCGAGACTACCGGCTATGAGGCGCTTGTTCGCTGGGTCCATCCGCAACGCGGTATCGTTATGCCCGGCACCTTCATTCCCATCGCCGAAGAAACCGGCTTGATCGTGCAACTCGGCGAATGGGTGATCCGTCAGGCGATGCGCGACCTGACGAATTGGCCAGAGCAAATGTCGGTATCGATCAACCTGTCTCCTTCGCAAATGCGCAGTTCAGGTCTGATCAGCGTTATCGTCAATGCGATTGCCGCAAATAGAATCGATCCGGCGCGTGTGTGTTTCGAAATTACCGAAACCGTATTGATGCAAGACAGCGACGCCAACATCGAAACACTGCACAAATTGCGCGAAATCGGTGTGCAGATTGCCCTGGATGATTTCGGTACCGGCTATTCCTCCCTGAATTATCTGCGCAGTTTTCCGTTCAGCAAAATCAAGATCGACAAGTGCTTCATCGACGAAATAGACAGCCGCCCCGATTGCCAAGCGATTGTCCGCTCCGTCGTCGGCCTTGCCCAAAGCCTAGGCATGACGACCACAGCCGAAGGCGTTGAACGCACCGAGCAGGTAGAACATCTGCGGATGCAAGGATGCAGCGAAGTTCAGGGCTTTCTTTACAGTAAAGCTGTGCCGGCCGATCAGTTGAGCAATTTGCGCTCTGTTAATCCAAGAAGCATGCCGGTCACACCTTTGTTTAGGGGTGATCCAGGCGCGGCCAAGGTTGTTGCTGATATTGAGGCCGCAGTTCCGACCGCAAAGCGAGCTTAGGGCTGCGACCGGTTATTCAGTGAGCGCAGGTTTGATGTGTTTCATCGACGGTTGATTCGGCTCGCCTTGGGATTCACTCCATCTAGGGATTAACCATCCGCCAACGCAGTTCCGCCATGTCAACCGGCCGACCAGCTTATCCCCATCCATTTTTTATCGTGGATAAAAAAACTTCACATTTCGCCGCAAAACATCTTGCGCGTAGGGCGGCACCTAGAGACTCCACGCGTCGCTGCGTTGCGCCAACGTTTTGCTGCGACGAAATGAATCGGAACTACGACGAACCGAGAAGTAAATTAACCATTTACCCTCTTGCGTCTCAAAATGATTGAGGCACTATAGGTAGCGGTTGGCCTTAGGGGGTATAACTACAATTTGTGCTTCATCCTGCGGGATCGCTTCTGCAGCTGGGGTAAATCGCGCTGAATTTGGATCGGCAAGCGTGCAAAATAATGCTCCCGACACGGTCAGAAATGCTATGAGGGGGGCTTGCCTCTCGAGTCGAACAAGAAGTGAACGAACTTCTTATTTACACACGGGTATCGGTGGCGGTCAGCAGGGTGGCCAAAATCGTCCGGATTGGGAGCAAAGATAACATGGATTTTCGTGACACTGGCGGTGAGGCCGGAATGGGTGATGTAATGGACGTGCTGGAAATGGCAAAAGAAGTTGATGCAGCGCCGACCAAGGCTGATGCGAACGCGAAACAGGCGAAAGCTGAATTGAAAGCTGAAAGCGACAGTAAGTCGGTGGACGTGCGGCGCTTTGACGTTGTCACCGATACATCGCGCGATGCCTTGCTGACTGAATTTGGCAAAGAGACTTTGCGCGACCGCTATCTGCTGCCCGGCGAAAATTATCAGGATCTGTTTGCGCGTGTCGCCTCAGCCTATGCGGACGATCAACCGCATGCCCAGCGGCTTTACGATGCGATGAGCCAATTGTGGTTTATGCCGGCAACGCCTGTGCTGTCGAATGGTGGCACCGGACGTGGCCTGCCGATTTCATGCTACCTGAACTCCGTGGACGACAGCCTTGAAGGCATCGTCAACACGTGGAACGAAAACGTCTGGTTGGCGTCACGCGGCGGCGGCATTGGCACCTATTGGGGGTCAGTGCGCGGCATTGGTGAGCCCGTTGGTCTTAATGGCAAAACTAGCGGCATCATTCCGTTCGTCCGCGTGATGGACTCGCTGACGCTGGCAATCTCGCAAGGCTCGCTGCGGCGCGGCTCGGCGGCATGCTATCTCGACATCAACCATCCCGAGATTGAGGAATTCCTCGAAATCCGCAAGCCATCGGGCGATTTCAACCGCAAGGCGCTGAACCTGCACCACGGCGTGTTGTTGACTGACGAGTTTATGGAAGCTGTGCGGCACGGCGAAGAGTTTAACCTGCGTTCGCCCAAAGACGGCAGCATCCGCGGCACACTTGATGCGCGCTCGTTGTTCCAGAAACTTGTCGAAACCCGCCTTGCCACGGGCGAGCCGTATATCATTTTCAGCGACACCGTGAACCGGTCGATGCCAAAGCATCACCGCGAATTGGGGTTGAAAGTCTCAACCTCCAACCTGTGCGCCGAAATCACTTTGCCCACCGGCTTTGACCATCTGGGCAATGATCGCACAGCGGTTTGCTGCCTCTCGTCACTGAACCTTGAAACATGGGATCAGTGGAGCGGTGAGAAGCTGTTTGTCGAAGACGTGATGCGGATGCTCGACAATGTGCTGACCGACTTTATCGAACGCGCGCCCGATGAAATGGCGCGGGCGAAATACAGCGCAGGCCGCGAACGCAGCGTCGGATTGGGCGTCATGGGCTATCACAGCTTCTTGCAATCACGCGGGCTCGGATTTGAATCGGCGATGGCAAAGTCGTGGAATATGAAGTTCTTCAAACACATCCGCGCGCAAGCTGACCAGGCGTCGATGATGCTGGCGACCGAACGCGGCGCGTGCCCCGATGCCGAAGAACGCGGCGTCATGGAGCGCTTCAGCTGCAAAATGGCGATTGCCCCGACCGCGTCGATTTCGATCATCTGCGGCGGCACTAGCGCGTGTATCGAGCCGATCCCGGCGAACATCTACACGCACAAAACCCTGTCGGGCAGTTTCATTGTGAAGAACCCGTATCTGGAAAAACTGCTGCTCGATAAAGCCAAGGACAGCAACAACGTCTGGAACAGCATCCTTGAAAAAGGCGGGTCGGTGCAGCATCTCGACTTCCTCACGCCCGAAGAAAAAGACACGTTCAAAACGAGCTTTGAGATTGACCAACGCTGGTTGCTCGAACTGGCGGGCGACCGCGCACCGCATATCGACCAGGCGCAATCGCTGAACCTGTTTATCCCGGCGGACGTGGAAAAATGGGACCTGCTCATGCTCCATTTCCGCGCATGGGAACTGGGCATCAAGTCGCTTTACTATCTGCGGTCAAAGAGCATCCAACGCGCTGGCTTTGCCGGTGGGGTAGAGGCGGATAACACTGCCGATGCGCCCGTGATGGAGCTGATGGCGAGCGAGCAGACTGACTATGAAGAGTGTCTGGCGTGTCAGTAAACACACCTCTCCCCTTGGGAGAGGGAGGGGCCCGCTCGGCACAGCCGAGTGGGAGGGTGAGGGTGCTTGCCATGCGTAATTATCAAAATCGTCCATCCGGCACGGTCAGCCGCGCTCGCCAACTACGCCGTGAGGCGAGTCCGATTGAAAAGAAGCTGCTTCGCGGATTGCGTACCGCTTTTCCAGATGCGAAATTCAGACACCAATCGCCCTTTGGTCCTTATTATGCCGATTTCTATAGTTTTTCGGCGCAACTCGTCATCGAATTGGATGGCGATAGCCATGCCGAAACGCAGCAACAGGATGCGGCACGCACCCGCTTTATCGAAAGTCAGGGCTGCCGCCTCATTCGTTTTTTCAACAGGGACGTAGTCAACAATCTTGAAGGCGTACTTCAGATTGTTGCTGCCAACCTTTTACCCTCACCTTCCCAAGGCTGACGCCTTGGGCCCCTTCCTCTCCCAAAAGGAGAGGAGATTTTGGAGTCGATCAAATGTCCCTTTTAGAAGCCCGTAACAGCTACAAGCCCTTTGAATATCCATGGGCCTATGATTTCTGGAAACGGCAGCAGCAGATCCATTGGTTACCCGAAGAAGTGCCTTTGGGTGAGGATTGCCGCGATTGGGCGCAAAAGATTTCGGAGCATGAACGCAACCTGCTGACGCAGATCTTCCGCTTTTTCACGCAAGCCGATATCGAGGTGCAGAATTGCTATCACGAACATTATGGCCGCGTGTTCAAACCGACCGAAATCAAAATGATGCTCACCAGCTTCTCCAATATGGAGACGGTGCACATCGCCGCGTACAGCCATTTGCTCGACACGATTGGAATGCCCGAAAGCGAATATAGCGCGTTCCTTGAATATGAGGAAATGGCCGCAAAGGTCGATTATATCCACCAATTCGGCGTTGACACCGACGAAGACATTGCCCGCACGCTGGCGATGTTCGGCGGCTTTACCGAGGGGCTGCAACTGTTCGCGTCGTTCGCAATGCTGATGAACTTCCCGCGCTTTAACAAGATGAAGGGCATGGGGCAGATTGTCACCTGGTCGATCCGCGACGAAAGCCTGCACTGCGAAGGCATAACCAAGCTGTTCCACGCGTTCTGCGCCGAACGCGATTGCCTGACCAAAGCGGTCAAAGAAGACATCATCGATTGCTGCCAAAAAGTCGTGCGACTGGAGGATAGCTTTATCGATCTGGCGTTCGAAATGGGCCCAGTGCCCGGCATGACCGCCAAGGAAATTAAACGCTATATCCGCTACATCGCCGATTGGCGTCTGGGCCAGTTGGGCCTGCCCGCGATCTATATGGTCGAGGACCACCCCCTACCCTGGCTCGCGCCATTGCTGAACGGTGTGGAACACGCCAACTTCTTTGAAACCCGCGCGACGGAGTATTCCAAAGCCAGCACCCGCGGCAATTGGGGCGAAGTATGGGACAGCTTTGACCGGAAGAAGAAAAAGATCATCGGCATTGAACCAGCGGCGGAAAATGACGGCGTGGATATGTTTGAACAAGCTGGGGTTGCGGCGGAGTAGGCTGGAGCGATGCCCGTTGTTTTCAGACAGGACGGATATCGCTTCCTTTTTTATTCCGATGAAGGCGACCCACGTGAGCCGGTACATGTTCATGTCAGGCGCCGGCGGGACAATGCCAAATTTTGGCTTTGGCCTGATGTAAGTCTCGTCTACAATCGCGGCTTCACACGGTCAGAACAAAGGCGTATAAATTGAATCGTTGAAAAACGGCGCGACGAAATCGAAAGGGTGTGGAATGACTTTTTCTCCTGAACCAATGGCGGTCCGCTTTGATGAGGACAGCTTCTGGGTCGATCTTGATGATGGCCGCACTTTGGGAATACCGCTCGTATGGTTCCCGCGCCTGCTGCACGGAAAGCCAGAACTGCGCGAAAAGGTGGAACTTAGCCGCGACGGGCTTCACTGGGACGAACTGGACGAGGATATTTCGATT
>JAYUOS010000029.1:0-57582 GCA_043760725.1 Sphingomonadales bacterium | reverse complement strand
CGTTCGATGCTGCAAACGGCGCAAAGCTGTGGTCAGCGATGCTCGATGTTGACAAGGATGGTAAACCCTCACGCTTTGGCGGCGGGGTTAGCACCGATGGCACTTTGGTTTATGCGACCAACGGTGTCGGCGATGTCGCTGCGCTTAAGATCGAAGATGGCGCAACCGTATGGAAGAAACGCCCTGCTGGACCGCTTCGCGGCGCGCCGACGATTTCCACCGGCAATATTTATGTGATGACGCAAGATAATCAGATTTACGCCTTGCGCGCCTCCGATGGCGAACCGCAATGGAACGAGGCTGGCCCCGTTGGCGCGTCGGGCATTTTCGGCGTCGCGGCGCCTGCAGCTGCGCAAGGCACCGTGATCGCTGGTTATTCGACCGGCGAACTGGCCGCATATCGTTATGAAAATGGCCGCAGCCTGTGGAGCGACACGTTGTCGCGCACCGCCATGTCCACGACCGTATCGACGCTAACCGACATCGATGCCGATCCGGTGATCGACCGTGGCCGCGTCTTTGCATTGGGCCAAGGCGGACGCATGGCATCCTATGAACTGGTCACCGGCCAGCGCATTTGGGAAATCAACATTGCAGGCATAACTACCCCTGCGACCGCTGGTGAATGGGTGTTTGTCTTGACCAGCGAAGCCAAATTGCTGTGCGTGCAGCGGGCAAGCGGCAAAATCCGCTGGCTGTCGCAGCTTCCGCGCTATCGCAAAGAAGAGAAGAAAGACGGCGTGATCACTTGGCGCGGGCCTGTATTGGTCAACAACCGCCTGATCGCGGCAAATTCACGCGGCGAATTGTGGACGATTTCGGCCATAGAGGGTACCGCCACTTTGATGACGGACCTGAAAAGCCCAATCTCGGTCGCGCCGATTGTCGCCAACAATATGCTTTATGTCCTCGACGACAGCGGCAAAGTCACCGCGTTTCGGTGATCACAATGTTCAGGAGTAAATAAGCGATGCTGCCGACGGTAGCCATTATCGGTCGCCCCAATGTCGGCAAATCGACTTTGTTTAACCGGTTGGTGGGAAAGAAAGTCGCGTTGGTCGATGATCAGCCGGGCGTGACGCGTGACCGGCGCGAAGGTGTGGGCAAATTGTTCGATCTCACCTTCACGATTGTCGACACCGCAGGCTATGAGGACCATGATATCGCGTCGTTGCCCGGACGGATGCGGCAACAGACAGAGGCTGCCGTCGACGGTGCCGATGTGGCTTTGTTTGTCGTCGATGGCCGTGCTGGCGTTACGCCTTTGGACGAAGAAATCGCCCGCTGGCTGCGTAGTACAAAAACTCCCATCGTGCTTGCGGTTAACAAAGCTGAGGGCAAGCAGGCCGAGACCACGATCATGGAAGCCTATGCCATGGGCTTTGGCGAAGGCGTCGCGATCAGCGCCGAACACGGCGAAGGCCTGGCCGATCTCTTTCAGGCATTGTTGCCACACGTCGATGGCGGCGAAGAAGCGATCATTGATATTGAAGCACCCGATGCGCCGTTAAAGCTAGCGATTGTTGGCCGCCCCAACGCGGGCAAATCAACATTGATCAACAAGTTGCTCGGCGAACAGCGGCTGGTCACGGGGCCAGAGGCTGGAATCACCCGCGACAGCATTACGATCAATTGGGAATGGCATGATCCCAACCCAACCGACCCTGACCTTGCGGTCCGCAAAGTCCGCTTGATCGATACCGCCGGCATGCGCAAACGCGCGCGCGTGCAGGAAAAGCTCGAAAAGTTATCGGTTGCCGATGCGCGCCATGCCATCGACTTTGCCGAGGTTGTCGTGCTGATGCTAGATGCCACTTTGGGTTTAGAGCTACAGGATTTGAAAATCGCTGACGGTGTGGTTGAGGAAGGCCGTGCGCTGATTATCGCGGTCAACAAATGGGATGTCGCCGTAGACGGTGCCAACCTGTTTAAGGGCATTCGCGGGGCGCTGGACGAAGGTCTCGCTCAGCTGAAAGGCGTACCGATGATTGCCGTATCGGGCTTGACCGGCAAAGGCCTAGACCAGTTGCTAGCCGCCGCATTTGCCGCGCGAGAGGCATGGAGCAGGCGCGTTTCAACCTCCACGCTCAATCGCTGGTTCGAAGCCGCTGTTGATGCCAATCCGCCGCCAGCTCCGGGGGGGAAGCGGATTAAGCTGCGGTATATTACCCAGGCGCGCAACCGCCCGCCCACCTTTGTCGTCTTTGGCACGCGCACCGAGCAACTGCCCGCGAGCTATCACCGCTATTTGTTAAACGGCATCCGCCGCGACCTGGATTTTGGTGCGGTCCCGGTGCGGATTAACTTCCGGTCATCAAAAAACCCGTTTGCGACGGAATAATCTGACACGATCGTTGAGGCCTTAACCTCTCATTTACCTCTTTTCCTTACGGTTGCCTGACGGTGTGGGGCTTTCATATCAGGAGTTTAGGGTCATGACCCCGGCAGCAGAAGACGTCATCAACTGGACCGCCTTTGCCGAAACGCGCAATGCATTGGGCGACGCCTTTGTCCGTATCCTCGGCTATTTCCGGGAGGACGGCACGAAATCAGTCGCTGCCATTGAAGACGCGATGCGCGAACGCAATTCGGCAAAGCTCGTTTTACCTGCGCACACGTTGAAAGGGGAAGGCTATCAATTCGGTGCCGAAAAGCTCGCCGAACTCGCTGAGGAAATCGAAGGGGCCGCACGACATTACGTCGAAATTCAACAAGACCCGAGCGAATTGTTAGAAAAGATCGTTCAGCTTCGTCCGCTATTTGAACTGACGCTGGCAACGTTGGAACGCGAAGTCAGCCCATTGGTCGAACGCCGCGCAAATTTTGGTGCACGCAACATGGGTCAGGTCGCAAACAGCCGGTTTTAGATGGGTATCAACCCTCAGTCGGCGCTGACTGCAGTTGGATGTAATTTTCTATCCCCATACGCGCTATCATCTCAAACTGCGTTTCCAACGTGTCGACGTGTTCCTCCTCGCTTGCAAGAATCGCAGCAAATAGGTCGCGGCTCACAAAATCACGCACGCTTTCGCAATGCGCAATTGCTTCGCGTAAAGGCGGCAACGCCTCATATTCCAGCTCAAGATCGGCCTTCAATATCTCTTCGACAGTTTCGCCAACGCGCAACCGGCCAAGCATCTGAAAATTGGGCAGGCCATCCAAAAACAATATACGCTCAGCCAGCTGGTCGGCATGTTTCATCTCATCGATCGATTCATGCCGTTCGAAGGCAGCCAGTTTCGATACACCCATATGGTCGAGAAGCCGATAGTGCAGCCAATATTGATTAACCGCTGTCAGCTCGTTCTTTAGCGCCTCATTGAGAAATTCAATGACCTTCGCGTCGCCCTTCATGACACTTTACCCCGCAGGTTAAGGTGCCAAGTTACACGATGAGCGCGCCGATGGAAAGTGGGAAAGGCGCAGAAAAGCTAGACTTATGCAGGAAACAGTGCGCCGCTATTGCTACGCGGTTGCAGCTTTCATACTGATAATGTCCCGCGCGAACGACAAGCATTGCCCGCATTTCGGCTTACGGCCGAGCCGGGCATAGACTTCGCACGGACGATCACGCCCGCACCGCGTGGCATCACGCAGGTCTTTTTCTCTTATTGCATTACAGACACAGACTATCATCGACTCGGTCTCTAACACTAATGCGAATTGCTTGCAATAGCATTAGTGCGGAGTGACGAGCTCAGATCCGTAACCTCATTTATGGCTTGGATTTTCTCAGTACACTAGCGAGCGAAACCGTTCCGCTCCCACGCGCCGCTGGCTTTGGTTGGCTCGGTGCAGGGGCCCAGCCGCTGAGCTGCAGGAAATGGAAGCTTTCGCTGACCCGCCCGTCAGGTTCTATGGTCAAACGCCACGCTGCGTCCAACGCGTCTGGCAAAGATCGGGCGACACGTCGTGGTCCGCTCAGCGTAGAACTGGCCCCCGCTTCGCGCAGATCGTTCACCAACCGCCGCCAATCATTATAGCGCACTGAAAGCTTGTCGATGTCCGTGACTGGCAAGGCAAAGCCTGCGCGCATCATCAGGTCGGATATGGCCCGCAGATCGATTTGCGGATGAATATGCGGCTGCACCATTGCACCATCGGCGACCAACATGGCGGCTTTCAATGAATGCAGGCTTCCTGCACCAAACAATGTTCCCAAAAACAGTCCATCCGGTTTCAACACCCGCCGAATTTGCACCAGCGCGCCGGGTAGGTCGTTGACGCTGTCCAGCGTGCCCGCCGACAAGACCAGATCAAAGCTGCCCGGTGAATAGGCCAGTGCTTCTTCATCAAGCATGACGTCCATTGTCACCACCGGCTTTCGATCGCCAAGGATTTGATCGGCAAACGCGGCAATCGGCCCCATCAGCAGCACATTTTCCACACTCCGCGACACATAAGCCAGCCGCTCGGTCAGCTCTTCTGCCATATGCTGAAACAAAAATGACTGCCCTACCCCGTTTGTGGCAGCGCGAGCGCGAATGGCCATGCGGCGGCGGTTGTCAAAAATCTGTGGAGTATCAACGGCCATTTGTTGCTTGTGCCTTGCCTCTGCTTGCGGGACAAGAGGGTGTGCAATTGCTTGCCGTCCCTTTTCGCCTGATGCTCGATTTTGCGTTGCCACAACGCTGCCCGTCTTGCGGCGCGATGGCGCCAAATGGGCGAGCGATTGATGGGGCAAACAGTGGCGTGTTCTGCCAGGAATGCTGGAACCAACTTAAGTTTTTAGGGCCGCCCTGCTGTGCTAGCTGCGACTTGCCGTTGCCCTATGAAACCGAGAGGCTTCAGAAATGCGCTGAGTGTCTTGCAAAACCGCCGCAGCATGACGGCATAAAAGCGGCAGTTGCCTATGGCGATATCGCCCGACATGTCGCCCTGCGCCTGAAATATGCAGGACGAATCGGCCTGACGCAGATGATCGCAGTGCAATTGATGCGGCATGTGCGCGATTTGCCCACAGACGCGTTGCTAGTGCCAGTGCCGTTGCATTGGACACGATTATGGGGCCGCAGTTTTAATCAGTCAGTGCTGATCGCCCGTGAAATCTCGGCAGTCTCAGGTCATAGGCTTTGTCCCGATTTGCTTCGCCGCACCCGCCGTACCTCGCCTTTAGGCGGGCTGTCGGGCAAGGAACGCCGCAATATGGTCGCCGGAGCATTTTCGGTCCATGAAAAGCGCACAGGATTGCTGCAAGGACGGCATATCTTGCTTGTGGATGATGTCTACACCAGCGGTGCAACCACTGACGCCTGCATCCGTACTTTGAAAAAGGGCGGGGCATCCGCTGTAACCATATTGTGCTGGACCCGTGTACTGCCAGCAGGGCTAGAGACCGCCAACGCCACTTGACTTGAACGGTCGAGCATCCCATTTCTGCGACATGCCTGCAAAAGTTGAAATCTACACGAAATTCGCCTGCCCTTATTGCTTCCGAGCCAAGTTGTTGCTGGAAAACAAAGGCGCGGCCTATACGGAAACCGATGCCTCTGGCGGACCAAATCGCGACGAGATGCTGGCGCGTGCCAATGGTAGCAGCACCGTTCCGCAGATCTTTATCGATGGGCTCCATGTCGGCGGTTGCGACGATCTGTTTGCGCTTAATGAAGCGGGAAAGCTTGATCCGATGTTAGCGGGCAAGACTGCATGATCGCGTTTGATCTGATCTGCGCGCCATATCGCCACCGGTTCGAAGGCTGGTTTGCATCGTCGGCAGAATATGACCGCCAATTGACTGCGCAACTATTGTGCTGCCCGACATGCGGGTCAGTTGCGGTCACTAAAGCGATCATGGCGCCCAATATTGCGCGCAAAGGCAATCAGGCTGCTGGTCCGGCACCGCGCTCCGAACCCGAGCCCGAGCCCGAACACACCGTTGCCGTTAGCAATCAGCCGGAAATGCCAGCGGAAATCGAAAAAGCGATTGTAGCACTGGGCAAAATTCAAACGCGGATGCTGGAAAATTCGGATTGGGTCGGCAATAAATTCGCCGAAGAAGCCCGCGCCATCCATTACGGCGAAACCCCCGAACGGATTATCCACGGATCGGCCAGCGCGAATGAAGCGCAGGCGTTATTCGACGAGGGCATCACCGTCGCGCCGCTGCCACTGCCTTTTGTTCCACCCGAGGCAAAAAATTGACCCTCATGCTATGCGCGGCTAAGGCAAATGTGGCGCGCCCGTAGCTCAGCAGGATAGAGCATCAGATTCCTAATCTGGGGGCCATGGGTTCGAATCCCGTCGGGCGCACCAAGTAAAAACAAAACCCGCGTCGAGTTGCCGAGCTGACCATTTGTCGTGGTGGTCAGCCTTACTTCGCAGCGTCTTTAGCTTTTTCGCCCAGCTCCTTGGCTTTGTCGCCAGCCTTTTCCAATGCATCGCCTGTTGCTTTGGCAGCGTCGCCGGCGGCTTCTTTTGCCGCTTCGCCTGCTTTTCCAGCGGTGGTCGCAGCGGCTTTTGCAGCTTCGTCGGTTTTTTCTTCGGCAGCTTTCATTGCTTTTTCCGCAGCATCGCCTGCTGCATCACCCACGGCGTCGGCGGCTTGCGCGGTCTCTTCTGCAGCCTTTTCGCCAGATTGTCCGCAGGCAGCGAGCGGTGCCGCCATCAACATCGCTGCAAAAGCCGCCTTATGTAGTTTTGACATCGCAATCTCCTTTCCGGATAGATTTCCGGCAAGGCAGAGCTATGCGGCAATCGCATCGCTTTCAAGAGCGACGCTGAAATGAATCCGCCAAATTTACAGGCAACATTCAAGATAAGGCTGATCAAAGCCATACTGGCGCGCCTTTTCCAGGGTGTAGGGCCGGACACTGCCGGACACCCATTCGCCGATGATGTTGCCGTCGGCATCTTCATCGCGATACTCGAATTTGAACAGGTCTTGGGTAACGATCACGTCGCCTTCCATCCCGATTACCTCGGTAATCTGTGTTGTCCGGCGTGAGCCATCGCGCAAACGTTTCACCTGCACCACCAAATCGACTGAGTCGGCAATCTGTTTGGAAATCGCTTCTTTGGGGATTTTAATGTCGCCCATCAGGATCATGTTTTCCATACGGCCAAGACATTCGCGCGGGCTGTTGGAGTGAAGCGTGCACATTGAGCCATCATGGCCGGTGTTCATCGCAGCGAGAAGATCGAAACACTCCGCGCCACGAATTTCGCCCAAAATAATGCGGTCTGGGCGCATACGCAGAGCATTTCGCACAAGGTCGCCAATGGTGATCGCACCCTGGCCTTCAAGGTTCGGCGGACGCGTTTCGAGCGGCAGCCAATGCGGTTGTTGCAGACGAAGCTCAGCCGCATCCTCGATGGTCAGGACGCGTTCGCCCGGATCGATCATTTTCGACAAAGCGTTGAGCATTGTCGTTTTGCCCGAGCCAGTACCGCCAGAAATGACGATATTCATCCGTGCAGCCCCTGCGATTTTCAGCACTGTCGCCATTTTCTCATCCATCGAGCCAAAGTTTTTCAACATGTCGATGGTAATCGGTTTTTCGGAGAATTTACGAATTGAGATCGCTGTCCCGCGCAGTGACAGGGGCGGTACGATTACGTTAACGCGGCTGCCGTCTTTCAGGCGGGCATCGGCAAGCGGCGTGGTCTGATCGACGCGGCGGCCAACTTGGTTCACGATGCGCTGCGCGATCTGAAACAAATGTTCTTCGTCGCGGAACTGGATGCCGGAAAGCTGCAACTTGCCCGCTTTTTCAACATAGGTCTGCGTTGGTCCGTTGACCATGATGTCAGAGATGTCCGGATCAGACAGCAGTTCTTCAAGCGGTCCAAAGCCAAGCAGTTCGTCAACCAGCACCTTTTCCAGCGCGAATTGTTCTCGGCGGTTAAGTGTCAGCTTCAGTTCGGCCAGCACCTCAAGGATGATCGGGCGAAACTCTTCGGTCAGCTCGTCCTTGTTAAGCGACGCGGCAGCTTCGGGATCGACCCGTTCCAGCAGACGGGGAAGAACCTGCTCTTTGATTTTGTGAACCGATGTTGCAAAACCCTCGGCACCATTATCGATGGCGCCGGAATTAGACGACCTTTCGGCGAGGCGGGCCATTGCATCGCTTTGACGAGGAGCAGCAGCGCTGCCCGGTAGCTCAACCGAAGCTATCGGTGGGAACTGCTCGCCACCACTCAATGGCGGCGGCTCTAATGGCGATGGAGCGGGTGCGGGTTGTTGCCCCATTGCGGCCCCGCCGCTGCCGTTCATCGGACGTGCAACGCCAAAAGCCGGACGACTGCCGGTAAGGCCGGGTTTTTTGCCAAATGCGCTCACAGCCCTGTCGCTCCGTTTTCCGTTATTCTCATATCATTGTTGTGGTAACGAGAAATGGTGAACAAAAGGGTAATGCACAGTGATGCTTTCTGGATTATGCGCATAGCAAGCATCGGTTTTAGGGGATCCTTTCCGGGCTAGCCAAACATCTAAATCATAACGAAAATAGGATATTATGCGCGGCAACAATGGTTTTTTGATCGCGGCACTCGGCTTTGCCGTGCTGTCGTGCGGCGATGCGGTAATCAAGTCGATGGCTGGAACATGGCCTGTGCCCGCAGTCGCCGCGTTGCGCTTTGCCCTGGCAGTTCCACTGTTGGCGTTGGTCGTCGCGGTGAAAGATGGGCCTGGTGCATTTGCCGTTCAAAGACCGTGGTTGCAGTTTGGTAGAGGCTTGATGTTGGCGTAGCATTCGTGTTGCGCCCCAATGTTGCTGAATTGGGCGCAGTGGCGTTTCTTCCTCTTGTTGCAGCATTGTTTTTTTCCGCGTTGATTATTCTAAACCGGATAGCGGCCGGCACAGGTAAACCGATGGCTTTGCAATGGGTGATGGTTGCTGTTGCTGCCCCTGTTGTCTTGGTTGGAGCGGCTGCGGGTCATCTCTCTGGTGAGCAATCTTTGGCGATAACATGGCCGGACAACAGCGTCATTCTGCGTTGCGCGATTGTGGCGGTATCCGCGAGCACAGCCCATTGGCTGATTTTTCAGGGAACAATACGGGCTACTGCTGCGGATGCGGCGCAGGCTGTGTATATTCAACTGCCGGTTGCACTAACAATCGATGCTCTGGTGTTTCGTCATTTCCCCGATATCATGGCGCTAATCGGTGCGGCGCTTATCATTGCCGCCGGAATGTCGATGTGGCTGCATCAACGCCGGATTTAAAAAGGGAAAGCGAAATGCGGAAACTAGCTTTGTTCGCGATTGGAATTTTGATCAGCTCGGCCCCTGCGATCGCGTTGTCAGATGCTCCACCGATGCCCGAATGGATGGCCGGCGTATGGGAGCATGCGGATGCGCAGGGTTGGGCCGACGAATATTGGACGCCATTGCGCGGCGACATCATGCTCGGGTCCGCCCGGTCTGGCAAAGACGAGCGCCTGAATTTCTGGGAGCAGATGCGTATTCAAAAAGAGGATGACGGCGCGGTTGTTCTTTGGGTGGTGTCGGCCGATCAAAAGCCGGTGCAGTTTGAGGCGACTGTGTCAGCCGAAAATGCCATTATGTTTGAAAACCCAGACCATGATTACCCGCAACGCATCTATTATTGGCGCGAAGGCAACGTGCTAAAGGCCGAGATCTCGTTGATTGATGGGACGAAGCCAGTTCAGTTCAGCTATCGGTTGATGCGCAACAAAAACTAACATTCACACTTTTTTAACCATGATTGCCTACCCCCATGCTTCGACAAGAGGGGTTTTAATGCGCATCGGATTTTTGGACAAGCAATCGTCGCCGACGCTTCTGATGCGCTTCCTATCTGGCATTATCGTGCTGGGTGTAATCTACCTTTTGGGCATGCGGTTCTATCTTGCAGCGACGCTGCCTCTTTGGCTTGATGAGACGTGGAGTGGGATGATCGCTGCGCGCCCGGACTGGACGAGCTTTTGGCGTGAAGCATGGCTCGACTGCAATCCGCCGCTGTACTATCTTTTTCTACACGGCTGGGTTGCTATGTTTGGTGAAAGTAATTTGGCGCTTCGCCTGCCAGCTTTTCTGTTTACGATAGCCGCCGCGATACTACCTGTATTGTGGCGACCAGTTGGGTTGACCAAATTTGGTGCGCTGATATTCGCCGCATTCCTGCTATTTTGGCAACAATCGTCACTCGTGATGACTGACGCGCGCGGATACGGGCTCTTGATCGCATTAGCGACGGCGTCGTGTTTGGCATTCGCAAAATTGCTAGACCGACCAACTCGTGTGCTATCAGCCGCATGGGTGACGCTGGGCACACTGATGTTTCTCACACATTATTATTCCGGCATATTGGCCCTCGGCCAAGCATTGGTTCTTCTTTTCCGGCATCGGATGGACACAATGCGTTTGTGGCCCACCGCTCTAATCGCGGTGCCAGGCGTGGCCTGGTTCGTTTATCACTTGCCGCGGTTGGGCGACTACGCTCGCAAAGACGTAGTCTGGTATCCGCCAACGACATTTGGCAGCACCCTTGGCCATCTCGAATTCATTGTTGCGGGATCGCAACTCATTCCGTTTGTGGCGATTATCGTTGTTGTTGTTTTGATGGCGTTGCAGAACCGTCGTCGGACGTTGGCTCGCGCCGTTGCCGAACGTCCAGCTGATAGAGATTTGGCGCTCGTTGTTCTGGCTGCAGGGGTTGGCTTTGCAATCGCAATCGGGGTGGGGGTTTTTCAAGAGTCCTTAACGGACCGCTACTTTATGCCGCTGGTGCCACCCGCTTTGCTTGGCCTTGTTCTGGCAGTTCAGCGCTGTAAGTCCCCAACCATCACCGGATTAATGCTGGCTTTCGTGTTCTTAATCCCATCGTTGAACCCGAATTTCGCGTTTAAGGATTCGTATCGACGTACCTATTATGGATATGAAAAAGGTAGCGACTTCATAGCAAGCTACAAGCCAGATCAGCTTTTGTTTTTTTGGGACCATCCGGCAGGAAAAATACTCGACGGTCAATCGCTGGAACGCATTGGAAGCTATTTTCTTAAACGGGGCGGTGCACAGGTTCCAACGCAGGCTTTCGTCATTGGCGAACGCGAAAATCCCAACCCGATCTTGCGCGCTGCCGCCACTGGCCAGCGACCGGCGATAATCTGGCTTTATGATACGGCGCATAAATCCAGCGCAAATTATTATCGGCCAACATTTGACAAAGACCCGGCATGGACTTGCCGACATCGGCGGCTTTCGATGAAGCGCGGCAATCATATGGGCACCATTGCTTGTGTCAGGCTACAGGAGAAAGTAAATGATTGAGGGTCTGAAGTTCGACACCAAAAACGCATTGCCTGTCGACCCGCTCGTATCACTGGTTGTTCCAGTGTTAAACGAGTGCGAGGGCGTTGAGCTTTTCGTTCGCGCCATCGATGCCGCAATTGCCGCTTGTTGGCCAGAACCGGGTGCGCCGCGATTCGAGATTATTTTTGTCGATGATGGCAGCCAAGATAGTACCGCAGATATCATTCGTGCAATGCGCCGCACCGATCGACGGATAAAGCTAGTTTCACTTTCGCGCAATTTCGGCAAGGAAGCAGCTCTTAGCGCGGGGTTGAAGGCCGCATCGGGTGATGCCGTTGTACCGATGGATGTCGATTTGCAGGATCCACCAGAGTTGCTTCGTCAAATGGTTGATCGGTGGCTGGAGGGCGCTCAAATCGTGAACGCCAAGCGTTGCGACCGTTCAACCGATACTATGCTCAAACGATCAAGCGCCCGCGCCTTTTATAAGGCGATAAATATGGTAGCCGATCATCCGATCGCACCTAATGTTGGCGATTTTCGGCTTTTTGATCGTATTGCGGTTGATGCTCTGAATGACCTCACGGAACATTCTCGGTTCAACAAGGGATTGTTTTCATGGATCGGCTTCCGCACCGAAACTCTTGAATATGCGCGTCCCAGCAGATCAGTCGGCACCACCAAGTGGAACCCTGCCAAATTGATCGGGCTGGCGCTAGACGGCGTCATTTCTTCCACCACATTCCCGCTGCGCATCTGGACTGGCATTGGTGCCATCATCTCCCTGCTCGCCTTTGGATATGCCGGATTCTTGGCGATCCGAACGATCGTTTTCGGGGCGGAGACGCCGGGCTATGCATCGATGATGGTAGCCGTGCTGTTGCTCGGCGGGTTGAACCTGCTGAGCCTGGGGCTGATGGGAGAATATATCGGCCGCATTGCCAAACAAGTGCGCGGTCGCCCGCTCTACATCGTTTCTGATACCGAAGGATTTTGATCATGGATGCATTGGCCTATCATACATTGCGCGATTTGCAGGACCGTCATTGGTGGTTCGTTGGTCGGCGGACTATTATTGAACAGCTGATCCGCCGTTTCGTTAAGCTGCCGAAATCGCCACGCATTCTAGAGGCGGGCTGCGGTTATGGCGGCAATTTGGAAATGCTTGGAAAGTTCGGTGATCTGAATGCATTCGAATATGAAGATGAAGCCCGCGCTTATGCCTCGGCTTTGTCGGCACGTCCCGTCGAAAAGGGCTATCTTCCTGATCGTGTCGGTTTTGAGAATGACCGCTTTGAGCTGATCGCAATGCTTGATGTGCTGGAGCATATCCAAGACGATGCCGGTTCACTTCGCGCGCTACGTGAGCGTTTGACGGACGATGGTTCATTGCTCGTTACGGTGCCTGCAATACCATGGCTGTGGTCAGAGCATGACGAGGTTCACCATCACAAGCGGCGCTACACCAAGGCGACTTTGCAAAAACTGCTAAAGGAATCAGGGTTTGAACTGGTTTCGACTGGCTATTTCAATGCGCTGCTTTTCCCGCTTGCGCTGCTTCAGCGGCTGGCCGCGCGTCTGTTCCGCATTCCGCATCGTGTCGAAACGCTACCCCAGCGGCACCTAAATGGTATGTTGAGCCGAATCTTTGGCTTTGAAAGCCGCTTGGTTGGTCGGATCTCTGCGCCTGTTGGCCTGTCATTATACGCTGTCGCGCGGCAAGCTCGCGCCTGAAATGAAATTGCTGCGCCAACTGTTTTCGTTCGGCGTAGTGGGCGTCGCGGCGACGCTCTCGCATGTGGGTGTCGCGTGGCTGCTGATCGAAAGCGTCGCGCTCAACGCCTATCTGGCAAACGCTTTCGGAGCGTGCATCGCGTTTTTGGTGTCATTTCTCGGTAACGCCAATGTCACCTTCAGCACCAACCGAAGCTTTTGGAGCAGCGCGCGCCGATATGTCTGGGTGTCGTTGCTTAGTCTGATGCTGACCAGCATTATCCTGGCGCTGACCAGACATTATGGCTTATCTACCATTGCCTATGTGGCGGCGGTGTTGGTCACTGTGCCGCCAGCAACGTTCTTTTTGGCAAAGCTATGGGCGTTTAGCCCGGCGGCAGAGAGAATTAGACCTTAGCGGGCGTTATCAAGCCGCGTCGCCGATCGCCTCAGCCAAAATAGTCAGGCCTTTTTCACTCACCTCGGCAAAGCCGCCAGTAACGGTCAGCGTTTCTGGCGTCGCGCCCGCACTCGCGTAAATGTTGATCGCGCCATCGCGCAATGTCGACATCATCGGGCTGTGGCCCTCTAGCACGCCAAAGTCGCCTTCGGTGCCGGGCACGACGACCATATGGACGTCCTCGCTACGGACAAGGCGTTCTGGGGTTACGAGTTCGAAGTGGAGGGGCATTACGTTATCTTTCAAGAAAGCTTATTTTGAAGCGTCTTTGGACTTATCGACGACTGTTAGTCGATTGAGCAAAGACAAATAATACTCTTTTTGTTTATCATCAATCACTTGAGGCTTGTCAGAAATAGGACCGGCACGGCGTGCAAACTGCACCATGATCAAATCACCATTGCGTTTGATAGTCTGTGCAATCGTCACTTCGCCAGTCGAGGCCTTGCCGCATCCAAAAACAACGCGATGGGATGTAGCTCCTTCGACTGCGATCTCGCCTAAGTCTTCATAGATTTTGTCGGTCGGGCATGCTTTATCAATGCCCTCAGCAACAAGATTTGCAAATTCCTTAGCGGAGATGGCTTGTAGTGCTTTTCCTTGAAATGCTTGAATGGTCAGCATTTCGCTCCAGTTTGACCGGACATTTTCTCCATAAGGGATAAACTCAAGCATGAACATTGACGGAGTGCTTGCTTGATAGACTGGAACAAATTGCTTGGGGTAGGCGTATTGCAAAACATTGGAATACAGCGTGATTACAGATGCCATTTCAGGTGTGCCAGCTTCACTAGCAACTTTGAAAAGCGCGGCTTGCTGGTCTTCTGGAATATAGACTTCTTGCGCGGCGGCCATGCAAGGCAGGCCGAGCAGAGCGAATGCCGCTACTGCTATCGACCTAAATCGCTTTGGCCAAACTGCCGCCATTAAGCCGCTTCCGCCGCCAGCTTCTTGCCCTTTTCAATGGCTTCATCGATGCCGCCGACCATGTAGAACGCTTGCTCTGGCAGGTGATCATACTCACCATCGACAACCGCCTTAAACGATTTCACCGTGTCTTCGATCTGCACGAACTTGCCCGAAATACCGGTGAAGACTTCGGCCACATGGAAAGGCTGTGACAAGAACTTCTGGATCTTACGCGCGCGGCTGACGGTCAGCTTATCGTCTTCCGACAGCTCGTCCATGCCAAGGATGGCGATGATGTCTTGCAGCGATTTGTATTTCTGCAACGTTTCCTGAACGCGGCGAGCGGTGTTGTAATGCTCGTCACCGACAACCGCGACCGAGAGCACGCGGCTGGTGGAATCGAGCGGGTCAACCGCTGGATAAATGCCAAGCTCCGAAATCGCACGGTTAAGAACCGTGGTCGCATCCAAGTGGGCAAACGACGCTGCAGGCGCGGGGTCGGTCAAGTCATCTGCAGGAACGTAAATGGCCTGCACCGATGTAATCGAACCTTTGTTGGTCGAGGTAATGCGTTCTTGCAGCTGGCCCATGTCCGTCGCCAGCGTAGGCTGATAACCCACAGCCGATGGAATACGGCCCAACAATGCGGACACTTCGGAACCGGCCTGCGTAAAGCGGAAGATGTTATCGACGAAGAACAGAACGTCCTGGCCCTCAACATCGCGGAAATACTCGGCAATGGTCAGACCCGACAGAGCGACACGAGCGCGCGCTCCGGGAGGTTCGTTCATTTGGCCAAAGACCAACGCAACCTTGGAGCCTTCTGGGGTCGGGTTGCCGTCCTTGTCCTTGGCGATAACGCCAGCGTCCAAAAATTCGTGGTACAGATCGTTGCCTTCGCGGGTGCGTTCACCGACGCCTGCGAACACTGATGTGCCGCCATGGCCCTTGGCGATGTTGTTGATCAGTTCTTGAATAAGAACCGTCTTGCCAACGCCCGCGCCGCCGAACAGGCCAATCTTGCCGCCCTTTGCATAAGGTGCGAGCAAGTCGATCACCTTGATGCCAGTGACCAGAACTTCGGTTTCGGTCGACTGGTCAACAAACAACGGAGCCTCTGCGTGGATTGGTGCGCGCATGTCGGTCATGACCGGGCCCTGTTCGTCAATGGGCTCACCCACAACGTTCAGGATGCGTCCAAGTGTCGCAGGACCAACAGGCACAGAAATCTGCGCGCCGGTTGCGCGGACTGGCTGTCCGCGGGTCAGGCCGTCGGTCGAATCCATTGCGATGGTGCGAACGGTGTTTTCACCCAGATGCTGCGCCACTTCGAGGACAAGGCGATTGCCGTTGTTGTCAGTTTCCAGCGCGGAGAGAATTGCTGGCAGAACGCCTGTAAAGCTAACGTCAACGACAGCGCCGATGACTTGGCTAACGCGGCCGGTTGCGCCAGCGACGTTCAGCGCGGTTGCGCCGGATGCGTTGGCGTTGCCTTTAGGAGCAGCAGCTTTCTTGACCGGGGCCTTTGCGGCGGCGACAGGTTTTGCAGCAGCTTTTGGTGCAGCGGTTTTCTTTGGGGCGGTTGCCATGATTGTCTTCCTTACTGAATACGCGTATTTGGAATTTCGATATTGACGGTCTCAGATACGTGGCCGTCGACATAATTTTCTAAAACAATCTCTTCGCCGACTTGATAGCCGAGAAAATAGTCTTTGTTGCCAAGAGAGATGGCCCAATCCAGAGCCGCTACTTTCATATCAACATCGGTAGGCACTCCTTCGAGCGCCAGGATACGTTGGGCGTTCACATCCACATAGCTAGGGATGTAGCCCTCGCCTTCGAGCCCTGCCGCGACGACATAGGTTACCTCAACAAATTTGTCGAAGCTGAGTCCACTCATAGCGCCTCCGCCCCAGAAATAATTTCAACGAGTTCGGTGGTAATCGCGGCCTGACGGGTGCGGTTATACAGCACAGTCAGACGGTTGATCATATCGCCTGCGTTGCGCGTCGCATTGTCCATTGCGGTCATTTTTGACCCTTGTTCGGACGCCGCGTTTTCGCGGTTGGCGCGGAGCAGTTGCACAGCGACGTTGCGCGGCAACAGGTCGGCGAGGATTTCCTCCTCATCGGGTTCGTATTCGACCGATGCCGATGCGCTGACAGGTGTGTTGTCGTTCGACAAAGCCACGGGCATCAACTGCAATTCGGTGGGTTCTTGCGTCAGCACCGAGACGAATTTGTTGAAAAACAGATGCGCGACGTCGAACTCACCGGCTTCAAAACGAGCCGTCAAATCCCGACCCCATTCTTGCACTTGCGCAAAAGTAAGCTTGCCCAGATCGCCGGGTTCAATCTCGCGGATGATGTCGCTGCGGTATGTGCGCGCCAGCTGATCTTTGCCCTTTTTACCGATGGTATAGAATTTCACTGTTTTACCAGCGGCCTTCAATTCCTCGGCGCGTTTGCGGGCCAGACGGACGATGTTGGTGTTGAACGCACCGGCCAGCCCCTTGTCGCTGGTGGCGACAACGAACAGATGGACATCGTCTTTGCCTGTGCCAGCGAGCAGCTTTGGCGATTGCGGGCCGACAGACACTTTGGAGGCAATCGATGAAACTACGGCTTCTAACCGTTCGGCATAGGGACGCGAAGCCACCGCTGCGTCCTGCGCCCGGCGCAGTTTCGCAGCAGCGACCATCTTCATCGCTTTTGTGATCTTCTGGGTCGATTTGACCGAGTTGATCCGCATTTTGAGGGCCTTTAAGCTAGCCATCTCGTTTCCTTTTCTTCGTCATTCCCGCGAAGGCGGGAATCCATCACCTGATGTTTAAATTTAAGCCTTAGGTGCTGGACCCCCGCCTTCGCGGGGGTGACGAGTGTGTGTTATTCCGATTACGCAAAATTCTTAGTGAACTTGTCGAGTGCAGCAACCAGCGCTTTTTTGCTGTCGTCGCTAAAATCGCGGCTGTCGCGGATGCCCTTTAGGATGTCGGCATGGTTGGCGCGCAGATCGGCGAGCATGCTTTCTTCGTAACGGGTTACGTCGGTCACAGGAATGCCATCGAGATAGCCGTTGGTGCCAGCAAAGATCGACGCAGTCTGTTCTTCAAACGGCAGCGGGCTGTATTGCTTTTGCTTCAACAATTCCGTCAAACGCGCACCGCGGTTCAACAGTTTTTGCGTCGAGGCATCAAGGTCTGAACCGAACTGCGCAAACGCCGCCATTTCGCGGTATTGAGCAAGCTCCAGCTTAATCGAGCCGGACACCTTTTTCATCGCCTTTGTCTGTGCAGCCGATCCAACACGCGACACCGACAGACCCACGTTAATCGCAGGACGGATGCCCTGATAGAACAGGTCGGTTTCAAGGAAAATCTGACCATCGGTGATCGAAATCACGTTGGTTGGAATATACGCCGAAACGTCGCCAGCCTGTGTTTCAATAATCGGCAACGCGGTCAGCGATCCGCCGCCATTGGCGTCGGACATTTTCGCGGCGCGTTCCAGCAAACGGCTGTGCAGATAGAAAACGTCACCGGGATACGCTTCACGGCCTGGAGGACGACGCAGCAGCAACGACATCTGGCGATAGGCGACGGCTTGCTTCGACAAATCGTCAAATACGATGACAGCATGCATGCCATTGTCGCGGAAATACTCGCCCATGGTCACACCGGTATAGGGTGCAAGATACTGAAGCGGTGCAGGCTCGGACGCGGTAGCGGCGATAACGATGGAATATTCCATCGCGCCTTGTTCTTCCAATGCACGGACGATTTGTGCCACAGTCGAACGCTTTTGGCCGACAGCGACATAGATGCAGTAGAGTTTCTTGGACTCGTCCTTGCCTTTGTTCGCTTCCTTCTGATTGATGAAGGTATCGATGGCGACAGCGGTCTTGCCCGTCTGACGGTCACCGATGATCAATTCGCGCTGGCCGCGACCAACAGGCACAAGCGCGTCGAGCGCCTTGAGGCCGGTTTGCACAGGCTCGTTCACCGAAGTGCGCGGGATGATGCCCGGGGCCTTCACTTCAACACGGCCGCGCTGAGTGGTTTTCAATGGACCTTTGCCGTCGATAGGATTGCCAAGACCGTCCACGACGCGACCCAGCAATTCCTTGCCGATCGGAACGTCAACGATGGTTCCGGTGCGCTTGACTACATCGCCTTCTTTAATCTCGGCATCAGAGCCAAAGATAACCGCACCGACATTGTCCGCTTCAAGGTTTAGCGCCATGCCTTTAATGCCATTGGCAAATTCGATCATCTCACCAGCCTGAACATTGTCGAGGCCGTGGATACGGGCGATCCCGTCACCCACGGACAGCACAGTGCCGACTTCCGAAACTTTTGCTTCGGTGCCGAAATTGGCGATCTGGTCCTTAATGACCTTTGAAATTTCTGCGGCGCGGATATCCATTTTTGCTACTCAGCCTTTCATCGCTGTCGCGAGGGTGTTCAAACGGGTTTTGATCGAGTTGTCGATCAGGGTGCTTCCGATCCGGACGGTCAGGCCGCCTAGGATCGAGGGGTCAATTTTGGCGTTGATGGCGACATCGCGACCGACGCGCGCTTTCAACTTGGCGGCAATTGCCTTGGTCTGTGCAGCACTCAATGCATGCGCAGAAGTCACGTCAGCGGTAATCTCACCACGGTCTGCAGCGGCAAGTGCGGCAAACGCCTTTGCCACAGCGCCGGTGTCGGCAAGGCGGCGGTTGTCGGCCAGCACGCCCAAAGTTTTTGCGGTGAGCGCGTCCAGCTTCATCGCCTTTGCGATTGCCGCGACAGCCTTTTTGGCATCATCGCGCGATACCGACGCGTTAGTCGTCAGCGAGGCAAAATCCACCGAATCGGCAAGTGCCTTTTGCACTTTGCCAAGGCTCGCCTCTACAGCGGCAACCGCTTTCGATTCGCGCGCAAGTTCAAACAGGGCGGTGGCATAGCGTCCGGCAAGGCTTGCCTGCACATTAGCTTGATTGCCGCTGGAATTATCCACGCGTTTGGGTCCTTAAAAACAGACTGGATTGTGTGTGTGACAAATGCCGCCGAAACACGAGGTTCCTGCAAAGTCGAGGCGCGCCTAGCAGGGGAATTGCTGCGATGCAAGATGGCTAGTTTGAGTTAGTAGACTTAGCTGATGCGCGCCTGTTCATCTCATCCCGTTTCATGCGTTGAAGCGCGGCCATGAGCGCCCGATCCGCTTTTGCTGTGGAGCCAGCATTGCTGCGTTGCGTATTTCTCCAAACAGTGTCCAGTGCATCCGCTTGAGCATTGGTGCAGACAAAAGCACCTTGGCCAACCACATCAAAACTTGTTGCAAAGCAGTCGGGCGAGCCGCTTGGCAAGCAAGATATGCTCCCTGAAATCGGAACTGAACTGGTTGCTCCACTCTCTAGTTGGACGTTCGCTGATGCGACGTTGAAGTTCTTGTTACATGACGACGCATCACCGCCAACAAATCGACAAAGACAAGCCTCTGTTGCCAGAGTTTCCAGCTTAGCAAAATCGATTTTTGACACTGGCGGAAGCGAGTGAGGTAATAAATCGGTTTTAGTAGTCGGCCAAAGTTGAATGCCTGCCCATACAGCTGCCCCAACAGCTAACGAAATTAGCAAATAGCGGTATACTCGCATCCTTTAAGCCTCTTTGTTGCTTCGTGGCTTTGTGTGATACAAACGATGACTCACACAAAGCCACGAAGCAACAAAAAAGGTGGAACGCGAGAATGGGCGAAATGATGACGATGAAAATGTCAGATGGCGCTGAGATCGCCGTCTATCACGCGGAACCAGCGGGCGAACGCAAAGGCGGGCTCGTGCTGATCCAAGAGATCTTTGGTGTCACCGACCATATCCGCGAACTGTGCGATGAATACGCCGCCAGTGGTTATGAAGTCCTTGCGCCCGCCTTGTTCGGCCGCGAACATCCCGGGTTTGAATGCGACTATACCGGGCCGGAGTTTGAACGCGCCGTGGAACTGGCGCGCAAAATCCACCCGTTTGAATTATCCTTGGCCGATGCGCAGACATGCATCGACGCCCTGAAATCAAGGGGGCCGGTATTCATGACGGGATATTGCTATGGCGGATCGGTGACATGGCGGATGGCGCAGATCAGCCCGGATTTGGCAGCGGCGAGCTGCTATTACGGCAGCCTGATCCCGACCATGTTCGCCGATGATGCCCCGCGCTGCGCCACTATCGCGCATTTTGGCCGCTATGACGCGGGCATCCCGATGGAAGGTGTCGAGGCTGTGGTCGCTAAGGAACACCCAACCGCGCAGATTTTTGTGTATGACGCCAATCACGGCTTCAACAGCGACCGGCGTAAAGATTATCACGAAGAAAGCTCTGAGCTGGCGCGGGAGCGGACGTTGGGTTTGTTTGCGGCGTGCGGAGGTTAAATACTGTGGCCAAATTTCTTATCGTCCTGCCGCAAACCGATTTTGACCCAACCGAAGTCGCTGTGCCTTGGAAGGCGTGGACCGATGCGGGACACAGCATCGTTTTTGCAACCGAAACGGGTGCAGCCGCCACTTGCGATCCGGTTACCTTGACGGGCGTCGGCTTACCCTTTTGGGCCAAGTCGCTGAAAGCCCATGACGATAATGTTGCGCTTTATCATGCGATGACTGCGTCGCCTGCTTATCAAATACCGCTTCGCTGGGATGCTGTTCGGTCCAGTGATTACGACGCTGTGCATTTTCCGGGTGGCCATGCGCCGGGTATGCGTCCTTATTTAGAAAGTGCCGAGGTGCAGCGGATTGCGCGTGAGGCATTTGCCGCCAACCAGCTGGTATCCAGCATTTGCCACGGCGCAATACCACTTGCGCGTGCAGGTGTTTTGAAAGGGCGCAAAACGACAGCGTTAACCGGTATGATGGAGGGTCTTGCAGTTGCCCTGACCAAAGGACGGTTGGGCAATCATTACAGCACCTATCCCGAAACCGTTGAGACAGAGGTTAAACGGTTGCTTACCAGCCCATCGGATTTTGATGCAGGACCGATGCTGCCCCGTTATGCAACAGCTGAACGACCTGATTTGGGGTTTGTGGTAACGGATGGGAATTTTGTTTCGGCGAGGTGGCCGGGCGATGCTTGGACCTTGGCAAAGGCTGTGCTGCGGCAGCTGGGGTGATGTGATTTCTATAGTTTTACGAGGGACTGCATCGTAGGATTTTTTGACGGGTGGACTGACAAAACACGGCGCTTGATCTATGCAGTTAAAAACGTTATAACGCCCGTATGAACATGCAGCTTAAAGTCACCAAGATCGGCAATTCAGCAGGGATCGTCCTGCCCAAGGAGTTGCTTGCGCATCTGGAAACGGCGGTGGGTGAGAGCCTGTCGGTGTCCAAAACACCGCGCGGGATTGAGCTTTCGGCGCCCGAGGTTGATTTCGATGCCCAGATGGCGGCGGCGCGCGACGTGATGGCGCGGCGCAAGCGCGCGCTTGCTGAACTCGCGAAATAAAACATGGCTCAGGACTGGATCTGGGTCGCGCTAGAGGTGGCTCAGGCGGCGCATCTTGAACAGCTTGCCGAACATGGCGGCGCAGCCGGTGTGCGCGATACCCGACTGCTGGAAAGCGCAATGGCGCGTCCGCAAAATCTTGTCGCTTATGGCGAACCGGATGCTGCTGAATTGGCGGCGGCTTATGCCTTTGGGATTGCGCGCAATCATCCCTTTGCCGATGGTAACAAACGGACAGCGGCGGTCGTTTCCGAAACTTTTCTCATGCTAAATGGGTATGCACTGACGGCCACCGATGCCGAACTGGTGGTTGCTTTTCTCGCTCTCGCCGCTGGCGAATTGAGCGAAGCGGAAATGGCTGACTGGTTTCGGACACATCTGGCTCCGGCTAAGCCCTAGCGTTTTTGACAGACTCCGGTGCGGCGATGCACTATACTGCGCACTACGCATCACGAGGAGAGCAACATCATGGCCACTGCAGCAAAGCCCGCAAACGACGATCATATCCGTGCCGCTGTGTCCGATGCCGAGTGGGCGATCCGCGTTGACCTTGCCGCTGCTTACCGGCTGATCGCGCTTTATGGCTGGGATGACATCATCTTCACCCATCTGTCGGCGCGAGTTCCGGGGCCGGAGCATCATTTCCTGATCAACCCGTATGATATGATGTTCGAGGAAATTACCGCCTCGTCACTGGTTAAGATCGACGTTGAGGGGCAGCCGGTGGTGCCGACCTCGCATCCGGTGAACCCGGCGGGCTTCACGATCCACTCCGCGATCCACATGGCGCGCGATGATGCGGGGGCTGTCATGCACCTGCATACACCAGCAGGCCAAGCGGTCAGCGCGATGGAATTTGGCCTGTTACCGCACACGCAGACCGCGATGATCGCGCTGCACAATGTCGCCTATCACGAATATGAAGGCATCGCGACGGACCTTGAAGAACGTGAGCGGTTGGTTACCGATTTGGGCGATAAGCACGCGATGATCCTGCGCAATCACGGCACGCTAGCGGTGGGCGAGACCGTGGCCGATTGTTTCTTGCGCCTTTATTTTCTAGAACGCGCCTGTGATGCCCAGGTGAAGATGTTGTCGGCTGGTTACGACCGCCTGTATAATCCGCCACAGGGGACGCCGCAAAAGGTTGAGGGCCAAACCCCCGCCAAAGGCATGGGCATGGTCGCGCAGGCGCTGGCGTGGCCGGCGTTGTTGCGGAAATTGGACCGGATCGATCCGTCGTTTAGGGATTGAGCTCGCTTTATGGTCAATCCAGCCTTTACAGCCGTAGTGGAATCGGTCGCTGCGAAATACGAAAAATTGATGAGCGCCCCGCTGCTTCCAATGCGAGGCGGCCCCAGCCATGCTGCCAGACCAGGAATCTACATCCTTTATGAAGATGGCTTGGCAGTCCACGTCGGTCGAACTCGCAATCTCAGGCAGCGTTTGCAGGGGCATTGTTCGGAAAGTCGACACCATGCTTCGTTTGCGTTCAAACGCGCTAGGCAATTGACGGGACGTCTAGCCGACTACAAGACTGGAAACTCAAGGGCTGTCCTGTTTAAAGAGCCAGTGTTTAGGGCGGTATTTCGTGAGCAAGTATTCGCAATAAGGGGAATGACTTATCGTTTCCTTGAGGTGGTCGATCCCGTCGAGCAATACCTCCTCGAATTATATGCGGCAATTGAGCTTGGAACGTCGATGGATGAGTTCGACACACACTGATCCGTTTTAATCCAGCGCTTGCGTTCGCAATATGTTCTGCATATAACTTACCCATGGCCAAACCCAAAAAACGCTATGTCTGCCAAGAGTGCGGCAGTGTCGCTTCGCGCTGGCAGGGGCAGTGTGAGGATTGCAGCGCGTGGAACACGCTGATCGAGGAAGCGGGTGCGACCGTTTTTGAGATGAAGCATCATCTGCAGTCGGGCGGACGCGCGATGGTGCTCGCTGGGCTTGATAGCGATATCAAACTGCCTGATCGTGCCTCGACAGGCATTGCTGAGTTTGACCGCGCCTTGGGCGGCGGGCTGGTTGCTGGATCGGCGACCTTGCTTGGCGGTGATCCGGGCATCGGTAAGTCTACACTGTTATTGCAAGCAGCTGCCAATCTGGCGCGACGCGGGCTGGATGTTGCCTATATTTCTGGCGAAGAGGCGGTCGATCAGGTGCGGTTGCGGGCGCGGCGGCTGGGCCTTGGCGATGCGCCGGTGCAGCTGGCGGCGGCCACCTCGGTGCGTGATATTCTCACGACATTGGGGCAGGGTAAACCTCCCGCATTGGTGGTGATCGATTCGATCCAGACGATGCACAGCGACCAGATTGAGGGCGCGCCCGGCACAGTCAGCCAAGTCCGCGCCTCGGCACAAGAATTGATTCGCTTTGCCAAGGAACGCGGCACGGCATTGATGCTGGTAGGGCATGTAACCAAGGATGGCAGCATCGCTGGCCCCCGTGTGCTCGAACATATGGTTGATACTGTGCTGGCGTTTGAAGGGGAACGTAGCCACCAATACCGTATTCTGCGCGCCAACAAAAACCGCTTTGGCGGCACCGACGAAATCGGCGTGTTCGCGATGGCCGAAGAAGGACTATGCGAAGTTGGCAATCCCAGCGCCTTGTTCCTGACCGATCGTGCCGAGCAAGTAACCGGAGCTACGGTGTTTCCTGCATTGGAAGGAACAAGGCCGGTGCTGGTCGAAATTCAGGCGCTGACGGTGCGGCTATCGAGTGGAGCCACACCGCGCCGCGCGGTGGTAGGCTGGGACAGTGGACGGCTGGCGATGATTTTGGCGGTGCTAGAGGCGCGCTGTGGTTTGAGTTTCTCGACCTGCGAAGTGTATCTGAACATTGCTGGCGGATATCGAATATCTGATCCCGCAGCGGACATGGCGGTGGCGGCGGCGTTGGTCTCGGCGATGGCGGAACGGCCCTTGCCGTCGGATATGGTGCTGTTCGGCGAAGTGTCGCTTTCCGGCGAACTCCGCCCCGTCGCGCATGGCGGATTGCGGTTGAAGGAAGCGGCAAAGCTGGGTTTCAATCAAGCCATGGTCCCGCCGTCTGTCGCCGATGCAAAGGGTATTTCGACCAAGAGCTTTCGCACCCTTGCCAATCTCGTTGACCACATCCTCGGGCGCGATTAATCACGCGGCATGACCGCACTCGATATCATTGTCCTTTTCCTGATCGGCGCAGGCGCGATCTTTGGTTTTATGCGCGGCTTTGTGCAGGAGGCATTTTCGCTGATCGCATGGCTGTTGATTATCGCCGCCATCCGTATCTTGCATGCGCCGGTCACGGGATGGCTCGCTGAACCTGTTGGCACCGAGGCTGGGGCAGCGGTGCTGGCGTTTATCGCAATTATCATTGTGACTTATGCCTTGGGCCGCTTCATTGCCAAGAGACTTGGCGAGAAATCTCGCAAATCGGTGTTGGGTCCGGTCGATCGCGTCCTGGGTTTCGGCTTTGGCGCGGTCAAAGGCTTGATCGGAGCCAGTCTGATCTTCTTGTTCCTCGTCATGGCTTATGAAACTGCCTTTGGCGGCAAAGCCGAACGACCCGAATGGATGACCGCATCGCGGACTTATCCATTGCTCAACGCTAGCGGTGATGCGCTATCCACGTTTATCCGCGAACGACAAGAGGGTGGCGGTGACAGTAAAGCGGCGCCATGAGCAGCCCCAATGCGCACAAACTCTACAGCCTAGATATTTTGCGGCTGGCGACCTCGCTTCCACACAATGACACTTTAGAAGCGACCCAATCGACCGCGACCTGTCGTTCTCCTGTTTGCGGCAGTGAAATGACCGTAGATGTAAAGCTTGATGACACCCGCCGTATCGCCAGTGTTGCCATCCGAGCGAAAGCATGTGCGCTGGGCCAAGCTGCCGCTGCGGTGTTGCGCAGCAAAGCTCTGGGGCTAGATGCGACTCAAATCCGTCAAGTTTACGATAACCTAAAAGCGGCATTGCAACAGGGCAGCGGCGATCTGGGCTGGGCGGAACTCGAACCTTTTCGCTATGCCCACGATTTCCCTGCCCGCCACGGCGCGATCATGCTGCCGTTCAACACGTTGTTGGCCGCGCTTGAAAAGGCCGAAGGCTGATGGAAGAATCGGGCGCGCATATCCTGACCAATGTCTTGTTTGGCGGTTCGATATTAATGGGTGCTGCGCTGATCTCGGTGCTTATCTTTCGCCGTCTGGGGCTTGGTGCGGTGCTGGGCTATCTGGTTGCAGGCATCATCATCGGGCCTGACGGGTTGGGGCTGATCGGCGAGGCTGAAACTATCCTAAGTTTTGCCGAAATTGGCATTATCTTGCTGCTGTTCCTCGTCGGGCTGGAGCTGTCGCCATCGCGGCTTTGGCTAATGCGCAAGGATATCTTGCTCTTTGGCCCCATGCAGGTCGCTTTATGCGGGCTTTTTATGTTCGCGATTATCTTTGCGGTCATGCCGTTTAGTTGGCAGGCGGCTTTAGCCTTGGCGCTGCCGCTAGGGCTGTCATCGACTGCGCAAGTATTGCCACTGCTGCAATCGCGCGGACGGCTGAAAACCGATTATGGCGAAAAAAGCTTTTCCATCCTGTTGTTTCAGGACCTGTCGATTGTCCCTTTACTGACGATCATCGCTGCGCTCTCGCGCGCGCCGACGCCAACGGGCGCACCGAGCGGCTGGACGCTGGCGCTTTATGCATTGCTCGCAGTCGCGGGATTGATCCTTGCGGGCCGCTATCTGCTGTCGCCATTGTTGAAGCTGGTCGGCAGAGTGTCCGAACGCGAGCTGTTTATTGTCACCGGGCTTTTCGCCGTTTGCGCCAGTGCGGCTTTGATGCAGTCGATCGGTGTATCTGCCGCTCTGGGAGCGTTTGTCGCGGGCGTGATGCTTGCAGAGTCGCCTTACCGACACGAACTGGAAGCGGACATTGATCCGTTCCGATCAATTCTGCTCGGTCTGTTTTTCCTAGCGGTTGGCATGATGTTGGACGTGGACGTGATCGCGGCACAACCGGCGCTTATCATCGGCCTTGCAGCGACTTTGGTGGTGGTGAAAACAGCGATCATATTCGGCCTAGGTCGTGTTTTCGGCCTGAACAACTCCGCCTCAATCATCATGGCTTTGTTGCTTAGCCAGGGCGGGGAATTTGGCTTTGTACTATTTACAGCGGCGCAATCAGCGCAGCTGATCGAACCAGAGGCCGCCAGTCTGTTTGGCGCAGTCGTAACACTATCGATGGCGACCACGCCTTTCCTGATGATCCTTGCCGGCAAATTGGCCGAACGCCGCAAGGCTACAAATGTCGTGCTTGACGACCCGGAACTGGCAGAGAATTCCAGCGTCATCATCGTCGGCCATGGTCGTTTCGGACAAAGCGTCGGGCAGATTATGCAAGCCGCTGGCCACAGCATCACTTTGATCGATCACAAACCTGCACAGATCGACACCAGCGACGAATTTGGGCGCAAAGTGTTTTACGGTGACGGCACCCGGATCGACCTTTTGCAGCGTGCAGGTGCGGCGCAGGCCTGTGCGATCCTTTTCTGCATCGACGACCGCGTTCTTGATGCCGAGGCGTTGATGCCGGTGCGCGAAACATTTCCCAAAACCAAAATATTCGTGCGGGCTTATGATCGGCGACAGGCGTTGGAACTCATGCCCGACACCGGTCTTCATATCACCAGAGAGGTATTCGAATCATCGGTCACGATGGCCGAACAGGCTTTGCTGGCACTGGGTGTCGAAAAGGCCGAGGCAGGCGAAGCAGTCGAAGAATTCCGTCGCCGCGACCGCACGCGGTTAAAAGCGCAATTCCAAAGCGGCGACATGCATGCGGGCGCACAGCACAGCTTTGGTGGAGCCGGTTCGGATGATCGGATATTAGATGAGGGTTAAAAAGTAGGGACAGTCCCTACTTTTCGCCGTCTAGGAATGCAGCCACGTCAACGAGATCGACATCCTTAGCCAAAAAGGATTTTCCGATCCCGTTCGCGAGCAAAAATGGCAACGTTCCGCCGGCTTTCTTCTTGTCGTGCAGCATATGCTCGACCAGTTCGGCTCCGCCAGCTTTAACGCCTGCCTCAGCCAAAGTCGTCGGCAGGCCAGCTTTGTGGAGTACCAACGCAGCGCGCATCGCATCATCCGCCGAGCAATGCCCGCGCCGCACAGAGTAACGAAACGCGAGCGCCATGCCTGCCGCCACTGCTTCGCCGTGCAACAGCCTGTCGGAATAGCCAGTATCAGCCTCCAGCGCGTGCCCGAACGTGTGGCCAAGGTTCAGCAAAGCACGGGTCCCCGTTAGTTCGCGCTCGTCCGCTGCGACAATGCGCGCTTTTGACTTTACCGAATGCGCGATCGCATAGGTTTGGACCACAACAGCGCCTGCAAAAAAAGCTTCGACATTGGTGTCGCAATAATCGAAAAAGTCCAGATCATCAATCAGGCCGTATTTGACAATCTCGGCGAAACCCGCCGCCAATTCGCGCCTTGGCAGGCTTTGCAACACATCCGGGTCGATCAAAACCACCGATGGTTGATGAAATGCTCCTACCAGATTCTTGCCCGCCGCTGTATTAATCGCGGTCTTCCCGCCAACACTGCTGTCCACTTGCGCTAGCAACGTTGTTGGCACCTGGATAAAGTTGCAGCCGCGCTTAACGATGTGCGCGGCAAATCCAGTAATGTCACCGACGACGCCGCCGCCGAGCGCTATGATATGATCGCTACGCTCGACATCGTTGGCAAGCAACCAATCGACCAATTGCGTAAGCTGCCCCCAACTTTTCGATGCTTCGCCGGCAGGCAAAACATGGACAATCGCCTCTATGCCCGCCGCATTCAGTCCAGCCAAAAAATCGGGCGCGACCTGTGCCGCCACATTGCTGTCGGTGACAACCAGCATCCGACCGCCACGCGCATGTGCAGAAATCATGGAACCCACCCGACCCAGCAACCCGCTTTCGATCAAGACGTCATAGCTGTGATCACCCAATTCAACGGCTATTTGCTGCATGATTCCAGGGCTTTCATGATCTGATCGACAGTTTTGTTATGGGGGGCTGCATCGCTGCAGACTTTAACGTCGGCAAGGGCGTAAATGGGACCGCGTTTTGCAAACAGCTCGGTCATGACGATCCGAGGATCTTTTCCAACCAGCAACGGCCGATGGTTGCGGCGGGATACCCTCGTGATCAAAACGTCAAGATCGGCATCAATCCATACCGAATGGCATTTTTCCATGATCAACGCACGGGTCGCTTCATGGATAAAGGCTCCACCGCCAGTTGCGATTACTTTTGGGCCGCCGTCGATCAGCCGGGCGATCACGCGCCGCTCTCCATCGCGGAAATACTCTTCGCCAAATCGTTCGAATATTTCGCTGATTGATAGATCCGCCGCCCGCTCTATTTCATCATCGGTGTCGGCAAAATCGACATGCAATTCCGACGCAAGCATCCGGCCAACAGTCGATTTGCCGACGCCCATCATCCCGACCAGCACAACCGGCCGGTCTAGCCTGACGGGATGTGCCGGATGGTGGTGAAAAGGGTGTGCTGCCGAAGTCATTGCGATGCGGCCTATATATCGGCTAGGCGAAGTCGGGAAGTGGTTTGCACATTTGCAGATTCGGGGAGGAATAGTGCAGCAGCATCGTTGGCGTCGGCGTGTGTCTTATTTTGTGGCACTTGCTTTGCTGGCCATTGCACTGCTATTTTTCTTTGAATGGCTGGGTAGCGAGCAGCCACAAAATTGGGTCGAGTCGCCTATCGCTGTGCCGGTTGTAAAAGACCAGGTGCCGAGACCGCGACAATAAAGGAAGAATATGCGTCTGCGGCAACTGTCATCGCTGATTTTCGTGAGTGCCGGGGTACTGGTCGTTGGTGCTGCTTTACCCGTTTTAGGTCAGCAGGGGCCAGAATCGCTGCTGCCGCCGGGTTTTGGCGACCCACCTCCTCCGCCGCCGCCCTCAACTAAGGGCCCACCGGCAAAGTCAGCCACCGGCACACCAGCCGGATCAAAAAGTGGAAACACGACTTCACCAGAAGGGTCGCAAACAGGGCCTGCAAAGGCGTCGGGCGAACCCAAACCCGAAGGCGACGAGACCGAAGAAACCGAAATCCGCTACGATGTGCCACCAACGGCGCGGCGCTCGCTGAAACAGGTCGGCATCATGTCAGAGGCCAGTGGCGGTTTCCCGCTGACCGCATTCGGCGCAGTTAAAGGCGAATTTTTGATCAATGCCGCGCGCAATACAAAGGGGCCTTTGGCATCGCGCTGGGGCATGATTATGGCCCGTCGCGCCCTTGCCAGCCGCACCAATACCCCTGTCGATGTCAGCGGAGCAGATTGGGTTGCTGAACGTGCGGCGCTTATCTTGCGGATGGGCGATGCTGTGGTTGCGCGGCAATTGGTGCAACAGGTTGATTCGGGCGTCTATTCAAAGCGTTTGCTGGAAGTGTCGATGCCGATCTTCCTTGCCAATGCCGACCTGTCGGGCATGTGCCCAATCGCCGATGCGGGCAGCCAGAAAACCGATTCTCCCGAATGGAAAACCGCGCTGTCGATTTGCGCGTCACTCGCAGGCGAACAGGCTCGCGCGACATCGTTGCTCAATCAGGTCCGCAACAAAGGTTGGGTCAAAGGTATCGATTATCTTTTGACTGAAAAGGCGGTGGGCGCTGGCACCAATGGCCGCCGCACTGTCAAGATAGAGTGGGACAAGGTCACGACGATGACCAATTGGCGGCACGGGATGTCGCAGGCAACCGGGATCGAACCGCCCGAAGCGCTCTACGCTGGAATGGGCAAGCAGGTTGATGGCTGGCGTGTGCAGTTGCCGATGATTTCGGTCAAAACGCGGGTTGCCACGGCATCGGGTGCTGCGGCGTTGGGCGTGCTGTCGAACCGAGCCATGGTCGACATTTACGGGCTTGCAGCCGAAGATCAGGACATCGCCGCTGATATCGGCACGCGTGCGAACAATGTCCGTGCGGCTTTTGTCGGCAGCAGCGACAGTGAAAAAGTCTCCGCGATGCAAAGCTTGTGGGACGGCGCTACCACTGAAACACAGCGGCGCGGGATGTTCGTTCTGACTGCACGTGCCGCAGCGTTGATCGCTCCTAATTCCGGCAATGCTGGCGATGCGGACAGGCTGATCGTATCGATGCTAAGCGGTGGGTTTGATAGTCAGGCGGCACGGTGGCTCAGTCTGGTTGATCAGGGATCGCTTGGTTGGGGTATGTTGGCAGCAGGATCACCCGAATGGAGCAACATGGTCAGCACCAGCGCGCTTGATGATTTTCAGGGGAACGACGACAGTGAAAATTATCACAAATCGGCGCTTTTGGTAGCCGGATTAGCGGGGCTTGGCCGCGTTTCACAGGACACGCTTACCAGTTTTGCGGCTGATATTAACGCCAATGTGACGCGTGAGACCAGTTGGAGCCGCGCGATCAATGCAGCCGCTGCGCGCGGCGAAAGCGGAACCGTTGCGTTGCTTGCAGCCGCTGGCCTGCAAGCGCCCGATTGGAGCAAAATCCCTGCGCATCACATCTATCACATGGTCAGCGCGCTAAAGGCCGTCGGGCTTGACGCAGAGGCGCGGATGATCGCGGCAGAAGCGGTGAGCTTTGGATGATCGCGTGAACTCAGACGGCGTTCCAGCCTTTGCCGCCGATACCGACGGCGCCCTGATCGAACGCTATATGGAAATGATGGTCGCAGAACGCGGCGTCGCGCGAAACACTGCGCTCGCCTATAGCAGCGACTTGGCGCAAGCTTCCGACGCGCTTGCAGGTGCCCTTATCGCGGCGACAAAGGAATCGCTGGAGACATTGGCCGCGGGCTGGGCAACGCTTGCCAATAGCTCAGTCGCGCGCAAAGCAGCGGCACTGCGAGGTTTTTTCAGCTTTTTAGAACAAGAGGGCTTTCGCAAAGACAACCCGTCTGCCGCGCTACCGCGCCCTGTTCAAATGCGCGGGCTGCCTAAAATCCTTGACCAGAAAGAGGTTGAGGCTTTGTTCAAATCGATTGAGACACGGCTGTCAAAAACTAAGCCTTCGCCGCTTGATTACCGACTGTCTGCATTGGTCGAGCTGCTTTACGGGTCGGGTTTGCGCGCGTCGGAACTCGTTGCTCTGCCCCGCGCATCGATCATGCGCGATCAACCATTCATTATCCTGACCGGTAAAGGCGACAAGGAACGGCTGGTGCCGATTTCGGACCGCGCGCGTCAGGCCGTCGGTGTCTGGCATGCGTTCGTACCGCGAGAATCGCGTTACCTCTTCCCATCGCGCGCTGCACGTGCGGCGGGCAAAGGCGATGTCCATATCAGCCGCATCCGCCTGTTTCAGATTATCCGCGAACTGGCTGCGGAATCGGGCATCGACCCTACTAGAGTCAGCCCGCATGTGCTGCGCCACGCCTTTGCCACGCATTTGCTTGCAGGCGGGGCAAACCTGCGTGCGTTGCAAGCGATGCTTGGCCATGCCGATATCGCAACAACGCAAATATATACGCATGTCGATAGCAGCCGGTTGGTCGAGTTGGTGAACCAGCGCCACCCGCTGGCAAAGCGTACGCTGTCTCGCTAACGCGCCCTGTTACATTGACCGACTGGCTGCCACGCTCTATCGCCGCGCGATGACTGTTTATCTGGATTTTGAAAAACCTGTCGCGCTGCTGGAAGCTCGTATATGCGAGCTTGAAGAGGCTGCTGGCGAAAGCGACGTGAACGTATCGGCAGAACTGGGCAAGCTGACAGCAAAGGCCGATAAGCTGTTGCAGGACACCTATGCCAAGTTGACGCCGTGGCAGAAAACACAGGTTGCCCGGCATCCAGAACGACCGCACTTCAAAAATTACGTTGCTGGGCTGTTTGACGATTTTCTGCCGCTTGCAGGTGATCGTGCCTTTGGTGACGATCAGGCGATCCTGGGTGGTCTTGCCCGATTGGGCGATCGCCGCGTGATGGTGATCGGCCATGAAAAGGGGGATGACACCGAAAGTCGGCTGCGCCACAATTTTGGCATGGGAAAGCCCGAGGGCTATCGCAAAGCCATTCGCCTGATGGACCTTGCCGACCGGTTCGGCCTGCCAGTGGTGACGTTGGTTGATACCTCGGGGGCGTTTCCAGGTGTGCAGGCGGAAGAACGCGGGCAAGCAGAGGCGATTGCGCGCTCCACCGAAAAATGTCTCCAGCTGGGTGTTCCGATGATCGCGTGCATCGTTGGCGAAGGCGGATCGGGCGGGGCAGTGGCGCTGGCGGCGGCGGACCATATCCTGATGTTTGAGCATGCAGTGTATTCGGTGATTTCACCCGAAGGCTGCGCCTCGATCCTTTGGCGCACCAACGACCGCGCATCCGATGCCGCGCAGGCGATGAAGATGACGGCGTCTGACCTCAAGACATTGGGTGTCATAGACAGCATTGTGCCCGAACCCATCGGCGGCGCGCACCGTGACCCCATTCTCGCCATCGCCAATCTGGGCGCGGCGATTGAGCAATCGCTGCAAGGACTGGTCAAGCTAAGCCGGGGCGATTTGCGGCGGCAACGCCATGCAAAGTTTCTGAAAATGGGGCAGTTTTGACGCGCATCCGCCATTAGCCGACGATGCCGCTCGCTTTACCCGTTTCAACAGATAATTTTACGCGCGCTTTCGGCGAACCATGGTAGTCTCCGTGAGATTCGAAGGAGTTGAAAATCATGCGTAACAAAGCTTTGCTGGTACTTGGGGCGTCATTCCTGATGGTAACAGGATATGTTGCCACACCTGTGATTGCCGCGGACAAGGCCAAGGCGGTTAAAGTTCCAAAGCCTTTCACTGAAAAGGAAAAGGCAGCAGGGGCTAAATATCATCCTGAAATTATAAAAGAATTCGGCGATGATTACCAAAGCCCGCAAACCGCCTATGTCGTAAAGGTTGGCAAGAAAATCGCACTGCAATCTGGCCTTTCGAATTCTGAAAACGACTTTACCGTAACCTTTTTGAACTCGCCGGTGAACAACGCTTTCGCCATTGAGGGCGGCTATGTTTACATCACCCGTCAGTTGGCGGCACTTTGCAACAGCGAGGCGGAAATGGCCGGCGTGCTAGGGCATGAAGTGGGGCACACAGCCGCGCGCCACAGCAAGAAGCGGGCAAACAACTCAAGATTGGCGAGCATTTTAGGTGTTGGCGGAACGATACTTGGCACGGTGCTCGGCGATAATGGCGGACTGGCTGGCGCTATCGGAGGTATCGCTCGCGATAACTCTATGATGCTAACCCAGCGGCTCATTGCTCTGCCGTTTTCGCGCGGGCAAGAGGAAGAAGCTGACGATTTGGGTATCCAATATCTTAGCAAAGCTGGATATGATCCGTCAGCGCTGTCTGACATGCTACGTTCATTGGCTTTGCAAACAGCGGTCGAGGGTAAAGCTGCGGGTCATCTGGGTGGGCCCGTGCCAGAATGGGCGAGCACCCACCCCGATCCAGCTAAACGCGTTGTGCGCGCCGCAACCAATGCGACAAAATATCCGGCAGCAACGTTCCGCAACGCCGAAGGGCATCTGAAAGCAATCGACGGGATGCTTTATGACGATGATCCCAAGCAAGGTGTGATTGACGGGCAGGATTTCATTCATCCCGACCTCAAGTTGAAATTTTCAGTTCCAACGGGATTTGGCATGTCCAACGGCGCGCAAGCGGTGTCGATCAGCGGCAGCGGCGGGCAAGCGTTGTTCACAACGCAGGCCTATTCCGGCGACAAGAAAGCTTATATCGATGCTGCATTTCTGGCTGTTGTCGGGAAGGATCAGCCTATTACCGCCAGCGCGATAAGTGAGACGACAGTCAACGGCATTCCGGCATTCACTTCCACGGCTGATGTGACGACGCAAAGTGGCGTCGTGCGGCTGACCGTCTATGCCTATGAATTTTCTGGCAGTCAGGCGTTTCATTTCGTCACAATTTCGCCAAATACCGCAACACCGTTTACAGCGATGTATCAAAGCGTGACGCGGATCAGCCAGAAAGAGGCGGACGCTATCAAGCCGCGCAAGTTGCGTGTGGTGACGGTTGGCAAGTCAGATACCGTCGCGTCCCTATCTGGGCGGATGGCGTATAAAAATTATCAGTCCGACCGGTTTTTGGCATTAAACGGCATGACCAGTGCATCGACGCTAAAGTCTGGCCAGAAGGTGAAAATCGTCACATATTGACGTGCTGTTAAATACAAAAAGAAACGAGAAAAGCCCCGGTGCAAATCGGGGCTTTTCCTTTGGGCCTTGCGCGACCAGTCACAAGACCGAGTTCAACCCGATTAGCGGAGCAGGTTCATAACGCCCTGTTGGCTTTGGTTTGCCTGCGCCAGCATCGCGGTCGATGCCTGCGACAAGATTTGCGCCGCCGCTAGCTTGGTCGATTCCGCCGAAAAGTCTGCATCTTCGATGCGTGACTTCGCGTCTGTCAAATTGGTGGCAGTGGACGTCAGATTATTGACAGTCGCATCAAGCCGGTTTTGCGCCGCACCAAGGCCGGCGCGCTGCGTCGCCACGGTATCAATCGCTGTACTGATCGCTGCCATCGCGGACGATGCACCGGCAACGGTCGACATATCCACGGCGTTCACCGCAAGGCCCGTTGCATTCATGCTGGCAAAGGTGATTGCGACGGTTTGGCCTGTGTCGACACCCGTCTGGATATTGAACGTGCCTGCGGCGTTGAACAGGTTGGTGCCATTAAAATCGGTGCGACCTGCAATGTCACCAATCTGACCAAGCAACGCGGTTACTTCGGTCTGGATCGCGGTACGGTCAGATGTGGCGGTCGTGCCGTTAGCGGCCTGCACCGACAATTCACGCATTCTTACAAGGATGTTGGAAACCTCACCGAGCGCGCCTTCAGCTGTCTGCGCAAGCGAAATGCCGTCATTGCTGTTGCGGATGGCTTGGTTGAGGCCGCGGACCTTAGCGTCCATGCGAGTGGCAATGGCGAGGCCTGCGGCATCGTCTTTGGCGCTGTTGATGCGTTTGCCGCTCGACAGGCGCTCCATTGCGGTGCCGAGCATGTTGTTGGCAACGCGTGAACTGTTCTGGGCGCGTAGCGCGCTTACGTTGGTGTTGATTACTGTCATGTTCATTCCTTTCTCTGGCGAATTGCCGTGCTGGCTGCCTTTGCGAACAGAGCGGCCACGAAAGCTGTAACGACGGGCTGCCAAAAACCTTAAATCCCGCTGTCAGTATTCTGTCATTGCGTGGATTTGATTTAGGACAATTAACCTATGTATTTGTATTATATATATATTATTGATCTGGCACAAGCGTTGCTCTCTGTTGCATGCGGGCAATTGCGTTCGCCTAGCCAGATGAGCAATGCGTAATGACCGGGATCGATCAAAGCCGCCTTTTACAGATGCGGTCGACCATATTGAGCCAGAACTCCGCGCTGCAACGCGCGGCTGGCAAAGAGGTTACAGCTGGTGACGCGACCAGCAACAGCGCGCCTGCATCCTTTGGCAAAACTATGAACGACGCGTTGCAGGCGGTGAATGCACAGCAGACAAAGGCGACCGACATATCCGCCGCCTATGAACGCGGTGATACCCACGACATCGTCTCTGTTATGGTAGAACGGCAAAAGGCGTCCCTAGGCTTTGAAGCCACAGTGCAGGTGCGCAACAAGTTGTTGTCTGCGTATCGCGACATCATGAACATGCCGGTGTAATCGGTGGCAGGACAGCAGATCCTTTCGCGTGAAACTAGCCATGCCTCTCGCAATTCGTTGGTGCCAGCCGCACCGCCGCGCTTTGCAATCGTGCAAGATTTTGTCCGGCAGCCTGCCGTTGTCCGCGCTTTGCCAGCTTTGGCATTGGGGAGCGCGATCGGCATCGCGGCGCTTGCTTACTTTACTTTTCAGACGCCACCGCAGACACCTTTGTTTTCCGGCCTTGCCGAGGCGGACAAAGCGGCGGTTGCCGAAGCGTTGCAAACATCGGGCATCAATTTCACGCTGGATCAGGGCAGCGGCGCCCTGTCGGTCGATGCCGATAAGCTATACGCCGCCCGGATGTTGCTGGCGGGGCAAGGCCTGCCCAAAGCATTGCCATCGGGTGACAGTCTGATCGCGTCGCTGCCTATGGGATCAAGTCGCGCGGTTGAGGGCGAAACATTGCGCGCCGCTCGCGAGGCGGATCTTGCCCGCACGATAGAGGCGATCAACGCGGTGCGTTCGGCGCGCGTCCATCTGGCGATGGCGGAACCCAGCGTCTTTGTGCGTGATAACAAACCAGCGGCGGCATCGGTGATGCTGACGATCCAGGATGGCCGGTCATTATCGGGGGCGCAGGTGCAGGCGATCCAGCACCTTGTCGCCTCATCGGTTCCGGGCCTTGCTGCTGAGCAGGTTTCTGTGATCGATCAGCAAGGTGCATTGCTATCGGCAGGCGATGCGGGCGGTTCTGACAACCGCGCATTCCAACTGCAAATGCAGATCGAGCAGCGGTACCGTCAGTCGCTGACCACATTGCTTGGGCCGATGATCGGGCAAGGCAATTTCTCGGTCGAGGTCAATACCGAAGTCGACATGACCGAAAGTCAGGCGACACGCGAAACCTATCCCGCCGCGGACCGCGCCCTTCGAAGCGAACAAGGCAATAAATCCAGCTCAAGCCAGAGTGCCGATGCCGCAATCGGCATACCGGGCGCTCTGTCGAACCAGCCTCCCGCCAATGCCCAGATCGCCAATACACCCGGCGGCACGCAGCAGGTGCCGGCGCAATCTGGCCAAGGCGAAGTCGCCGAAAACTTTACGCGCACGTTCGATAACGGCCGCGAGATATCAGTCACGCATCAACCGCAAGGCCGCCTGAATCGCGTCTCGGTCGCTGTGGCGCTACGGCAGGCGAAGGGTGCAAAAGCAATCAACGCGACTGAGCTCGCCAAGATCGAAAACCTGGTCAAAGGCGCGGTCGGCTTTAATGCCGAGCGCGGCGACTTGGTCGCAATCAGCCAGCGTCCGTTTGTTGAAATCGCGACGCCTGTCGTCGCAGTTTGGGACGCGCCGTGGTTCTGGCCGTTGGTGCGTCACGGGGGTGCGCTGCTCGCGGCCTTGCTAGCGTTCGTGTTGATCGGCCGTCCGTTTATCAAGGCGATGAAAAAACGCGCGGCAGCACGAGAGCTCGCCAATAGCGAGCTGGAGGCACAATTGCTGTCGTTCTCTGCGACCGGCGATCACGCCGCCTTGGCGACAAGTTCCGCCCGCACCGTCACGCTCGAGATGATCGAAGCCGCGCCAAGCTACGATGCCAGAGCCAATCTGGTCCGCGCCTTTGTGCGGCAGGATTCAGCACGTGCGGCACAGGTAGTGCGCCAGTTGATGCAGGAGAACACAAGTGGAAGCTGAGCTAAACGAAACGCTAATCGCGCCCGGCATGTCCGGCGATATGGCCGCAGCGATTTTGGTGATGCTGTTGGAAGATAATGAAGCGGCAACGATGCTAAAGCACTTTGAACCCGACGAAGTGCGTCTGCTCGGTAAAGCTATGTTCAATGTTGCCGAGGCGAGCGAGGCGGATATCGAATTTGCGCTTGACCGTTTTGTCATCGGGAGCCGGTCAGTTTCGTCGCTGTCGGTCGGAACCGAAGACCGCATCCGCAACGTCATGAACGATGCTTTGGGCAATGTCCGCGCCGATAATCTGTTGGCCTCCATTGCGCCGCAAGGGAGCGCGGTTGCGCTGGAAACACTACGCTGGATGGATGTTGCAACGGTTCGGCGCTTGCTGGTTGAGGAAATCCCACAAGTCGGCGCGATCATTCTGACGGTGCTGAATCCGGATATTGCAGCGGAGGCACTGACCGGTCTTGATGAAACATTGCAGGCTGAACTGGTTTATCGCGCCGCACGGCTGACCTATGTTCCGGCGGCTGCGATTGCGGATTTGGAGGCGATGCTCGTTCAGACTGCGAACGCCGAAACCGGGCAGGCCGGAATGAAGCTTGGCGGAAAAACCGACGCGGCAAAAATCGTCAATAGTCTTCCCAAAGCATTGGGTGAACGCGTGCTCCGGTCGGTCCGAAAAAAAGATCGCGGACTTGCCGAAGCGATCGAAGAAGAAATGTTCGTCTTTGAAAATCTGAACGATCTGGATGCCAAGAATTTGGGAACGGTGTTGCGTTCGGTTGATGCCAACGCATTGTCCTTGGCGTTAAAGGGGGCAGACGGCGCCACTACCGACCGCTTCCTGGCCACTATGTCTGCGCGCGCCGCGCAAACGATCCGCGACGAAATGGCAGAAATGGAGATGGTCAAGCGCACCGATGTCGAGGATGCGCAGCGCGTGATCATAGCTATTGCGCGCCAGCTGGCGGCCGAAGGTACGATCATGATGAGCGGCAAAGGTGACGACTATGTCTGAACATAGCGTCCAAATCCTGTCGATCAGCGATGCCCGGCATGTGCAATCCGGCTTTCGGCCAATACACCGCGAATACGCCGCTTCGACAAGCACAAGCGCCCCGCCAAAATTCACCGATGATCCCTACGCGCTTGGCCTCGCCGACGGGCAGGAACTTGCCGCCACAGCCTTTGCCAAGGAAAGGCTGTACCTTCGCGCGCTGTTGAATGCAGCAGACAGCCTGCAGGCTGAGCCAAGCGAAGAGCTGGCGCAGCTGATCGGAGAGACTGTTTTCCGGCTAGTCCGCCAGATTATCAAGACCGCTCCAGTTGACGCAGGCTGGCTGCGTGAACACGCGCAAAAGTCTGCTGATATCCTATCCGAATGCGATAGCGCTCGGACAGCGTGGCTACACCCCGATGATGTCGCACTAATCGACACAGCCACATTCCCGCTGCCTGTGATGGCGGACCCCGAAGCCGGACGCGGATCAATCCGTATCGATTGCAGCACAGGCTGGGTGGAACATGGCCGCAGCAACTATCTAGACGCACTGCGTGTCGCGCTATCATTGGAGGAGGCGGCATGAACGGTCGCTTGCTCCAATCCGCCAGTGCGTTGCTAAACAGCCTTGATTGTACCAGCACCGCACCACGCCGCGTCGGGGCACTTGCCGCGCACGAAGGGCTGATGCTGGAGGTTGCGGGCTTCCCCATGCCGGTTGGCACCAATGTTCGCGTCGCAACCAGCGATCACAAATTTATTGGTGGCGAAATCGTGGGCTTTCACGGCGACCGCAGTTTGATTATGCCGTTTGAACAAAACGCTTCGTTGATGACAGGCGCGCGTGTTGTCGCACTTAGTGGCGGCGGTAATGTCGCCTGCAGCCCTGCCTTGCTGGGTCGCATTATTGACGCGCATGGCGCGCCGCTGGATGGTGGCTCACCAATCGCCAGCCGCATTCATTGGCCGCTGACTGGCAGCCAGTCCAATCCCCTAAAACGAGGTCGTGTTACCCGCCCGCTCGATGTGGGCGTCAGAGCAATCAATGCTTTACTGACCGTTGGCGAGGGGCAAAGGGTGGCGATTATTGCAGGATCGGGGGTCGGCAAATCAGTGCTGATGGGGCAGATGCTGGCGGGGTCCGGCTGCGACGTCATCGTCGTCGGACTGGTCGGTGAACGCGCCCGCGAAGTCAGCGATTTTGTCGAAACCAAATTACCGCCGCATGTCCGCGCCAAATCGGTAGTCGTTGCAGTACCCGCCGACCATCCGCCTTTGCTGCGCCTGCGTGCCGCGATGCGCGCGTCGGCCATTGCCGAGTATTTCCGCAGCCAAGGCAAACGCGTCTTGTTGTTAATCGACAGCCTGACCCGCGTTGCCCATGCGCAACGTGAAATCGGATTATCGCTGGGCGAACCGCCAACGATGAAAGGCTATCCGCCGTCAGCACTCGGCCTGATCCCTCGGCTTGTTGAACGCGCAGGCGTTGACCGTGAAAGTGGCGGCTCGATCACCGCACTTTACACGGTGCTGGCTGATGGCGGGGATGTGGACGACCCCATCGTCGATGCCGCACGCGCAATTGTTGACGGACATATCATCCTGTCGCGGACGCTGTCGGAAAAAGGACTGTTCCCCGCGATCGACATTGCGAAATCGTTGTCGCGGACGATGGTTGATGTCGTCGATAGTGAACACATGCAGGCGGCGGCAAAGTTTCGTCAGCTTTGGTCAACCTACGAAGAAAACCGCGACCTTTTGTTGATGGGGGCTTATGCGCCCGGGAATGATGCTGTGCTTGATCAGGCCGTTGCGCGCCGTGATGAGGTGCTTGGATTCATCGGACAAGCGGCGGACGCCAAAGTCGATTTTGCAGCATCGCGCGCGGCGTTGCTGGGGGCGTTCGGGCAATGACAGCCACCGCCTCTCGCTACCAACGTGTGCTGCGCGTTCGCGCGGTTGAACACCGTATTGCACAGCAACGGGCCGTTGACGCGGACAGGCGTTTGCAAACGCTGAGACACATCGCCGACCGGATTGATGCGTTGCGCACGCAAGCCGGTGCCGGAACCGGCGTTGTCGATGGACAGGTGCTAAAGTCGCTTGGCGAAATGGCATCACGGCTTGAAATGGCGCGCGCTGATTTGGCCGTGCCAATGATGGCAGCATTCAACCACCAGTCCGCCATGGACATCAAACGCGGTGCCGCATGGGCGCGCGAAGAAAGCGCGATCCGGCTGCTGCAACGCAGCGTCGAAGACGAACTCCACGAGAGTGAGCGGCGTGCCGATGCCAATCGTCCGGCGCGGCGTGTTTCGGCATCGATGTCACGACACGGGCGGGAGGCAAGGTCATGACCCCGGTTTTTGCATGTCCTTTAGTGCCGGCAATGTCTTCAGAGCCATTCCGCCCATTTGCACAAGCTGCGGACTTTCAAGCGCTGCTGTCGGTGTCGTCGGGACCGGTTCCTGAAGCGCCTGCCATCCCTGTCGCGCCAGTTGAACCCATCAGTTCGCCTCAAGTGTCTCAGAACAATGAGACCGCGATCATTGCTGTGCCGGAAGTGGATATCGAAGCTGCCATTCGCCCATTGCTTACCGCATTTTTTAGTGACCCAGCGCCGATTCCAATCTCTGTCGTATCACCAGCAACTGCAAGCGACGAAGTTCGCGTTCTCGAAGTCGAAAGTGACGAGGCCCAACAAGCCCAACCCGAATGCGAGGGAATGGCCATTCCGGCTTCTGTATTCGTTCCGACTCCAATGCAATTGCCCGCCTTGTTTGCCAGCACTGTTGCGCCCGCTGCGCTGCCAGCTTCCCCTATCATAATGAAAGCCGATCAACCCCCGAAAGTCATAGTACCAAAAGGCGGCCCTCCCGTGATGGAGCCGGACGTTGACATCGGTGTGCACACCCAAGCTGCGTCAGTTCAAGCGATCAGCGTGCGCCAGAATATTGCCCGTGCTTGGCAGCACCCGACGCAAGATGCTCCGTTGCCAGTAAACGAGGCTGGCGTAACCGCCATCACTGACTTGGTTAGGCCTTTGGCCTCCACGCTGGTTGAGAGCACTTCTGTTTCCGGCGGTAGCTTTCAGGCGATCATAACCGGCCGCCTCGCCGACACCTCTGTTCGCCCGCTCACCGATGCCAGTTTCAGGGTCGCCGAACGTGCGCTTGATGTTGCACGAGGCAGCTTGTGGCTTGACCAACTCGCGGGCGACATCGCTGCGGTGCAAGATCACAACCGCAACCTTTCGTTCCGCCTGATCCCCGCACAGCTTGGCCAGCTCGATGTCAAAATTGCCGCCAACGACGGCGGATTGCAGCTGAACTTTAGCACACAAACCGAAGAAGCTGCGCGCATCATCAGCCAAGCGCAATCGCGGCTGGTTGAGGAACTTAAGGCCCAAGGCGTGCGCGTTGCGGGTAGCGAGGTCAATACAGGGTCGGGGCAGTCGTCTTTTGCTCAACAAAATGACCATTCCACACGCGCTGATACAATCGCCGAATTTGATCGGCCTGCAACCAAATCTTCAGAACAAGCCGATGCAAGCGAACCGCAAAACGGCCGGTTCGCATAACCAACGAAAGTCAAAGCCATGAGTAAAGAAAAAGCCGAAGAGCCAACCCCCAAAGGCGGAATGAAGAAAAAGCTGATGATTGGCGTTGGCGCGCTTTTCCTGTTGGGTGGCAGTGCCGGGGCTGGAGCATATTTTCTTGCACCGATGTCGGACCACGAAAAGGAAGCCGACAACAACAATCCCAAGCTGGTCGAACGCGGCAGCGAACCTGCAGAGGCGGCCGAGGGCGGCGATGATAAAGACGTTCCGCTGAAAACCGGAACCGTCGCTGTCCCCAATGACCGCCTCAAAGTCGATCCGAAAAAATACGAAATTACTTATTATCCGCTCGAACAGAGCTTCACCGCCAATCTTGCCGATGGTTCGGGCTTGGTGCAGATCGGCATCAGTCTTGCGACCTATTATGACGGCACGATCATCAATAATATCAAGCGGCAGACTGTGCCGATCCGTTCTGCGGTGCTGATGGTCTTGTCGGAACAGGACCCGATTGTGCTATCCACTGCGGAGGGTAAGCTAGCGCTACAGACACAACTGACCAAATCGATCAACACGGTGCTGCGCGACAAAGAGGGTTTCGGCGGCATCGACAGCGTCTATTTTTCCAATTTGGTGATCCAGTGAGCGCCGCCGCCGCCCACCAACCGATGTCGCTGTTGCGCCAACCGCAGACCGAGGAATCGTTTCCCGCGTTAGACCGCGTCGGGCTACAATTTGCGCGCACGCTGAAAGACTATCTGGCGACGTTTGAGTTTGCCGACGTCAGCATGGAGCCGCCGACATCGCATGTGATGCCGTTCGGCCATTGGCAGGCGATGCGCGGTGCGGACATGCTGTTCCAGTTTCGGTTGCAAAAAAAGCTGTCGGTGCTGATCGCGGTTCCGCAGCCGGTGCTTTTGGCGCTCGTTGATTTATTCTATGGCGGCAGTGGAGTGCAAGCCAACGCGCGTGGTGCGCTGACCGCTGCTGAACTTCGTTTTGCCGAGCGTCTGGCGGGGCAATTTTTGTCCATGCTGGCGGCAGCATGGACAGGGTCGCGGCCTGTGCTGAGCGCGATAGCTTTGTCTAGCGAAGCGAAGCCGTGTTGCACCGCGAACGAAGCAGTTTTGGTGCAGGATTTTCCAACTGGGAAGATCGCTTGCGTCTATCAGCTGGGTGCTTTGCGCGCCGAAGCTGGACCAAGCGACGAAACCGTGCAGGCTAAGCCCGACCCCGAATGGAGCGCGCGTGTGAACGCAGCGGCGCTTTCCATCCGCCTGCCGGTTCGGACCATTTTTGCCCGACCCCAGATTAGCGTGACAAAGCTGATGGCTCTTCAACCCGGCGATATCATCCCGTTGCTGCTGCCACAGCATGTGCCGGTCACGGTCGGCGGACGGCATTTTGCGCAAGGCAGTGTCGGCGAAGCGAGTGGCCGGGCCGCGATCAAAATCGAGAATATGCAACAAGGACATCTGGCATGAGTGACATGACCGAAGCACAGCAAACGCGACCAGTTCAACAAGGCGACCGCGCCGAGCAGAATTTCGACCTGTTGTCCGGCGTATCGCTGCGCATCTCGGTGGAGGTGGGCTCGGCGTCGCTGACATTGGCCGAACTGCTTAGCCTGAACGATGGCAGCGTGATCGAACTGGATCGGCAAGCAAACGATCTGCTCGACATCTTCGCCAATGGCACGTTGGTTGCCAAGGGCGAAGTGGTCGCCGTCGATGGCCGTTATGGCATCCGCGTGATCGACATCGTCGCGCCAGAGCGTGGGCTTACCGGATTGGAGCGGCGGCAATGATCTTTGAGTATCTGCTCCGCTTGCTGCTGCTTGTGCCATTGGTTGGCGGCCTTGCCTGGGGTTCATTATGGCTATGGCGGAGGGTGCAATTGGGCCTGCCATTGGCGCCGCAAGCTGCCCGCGCTGCGCGCATGGTCGATGTGTTGCCAATGGGAACAGGCGGAAAGCTGGCTGTCGTCGAATTCGGCGGGCGTCGCTTACTGATCGCGGTTTCGCGCAACGCCATCACTCTGGTTGCCGATGAAGGGGAGGGCGAGTTCGATGTCAATGAACGCTAAAAGGATGTTCCTGTTGCTCGTATCGGCGTTGCTGCTGACGCTATCCAGCCCCAGCACCGCATTCGCCCAGACCGCCCTATCAGGCGGGCTAGACCGCGTCGTCGGGCAGATCGCGGGCGATGGCCGCCCGCTGTCACTGTCGCTGCAAATCCTGCTACTGATGGGGTTGCTCACGGTGTTGCCATCGCTGATCCTCATGATGACCAGCTTCACGCGGATCATCATTGTCCTGTCGATCCTGCGCCATGCCTTGGGCCTGCAACAAACCCCGCCCAATCAGGTGCTGGTGGGGCTTAGCTTGTTCCTGTCGCTGTTTGTCATGCAGCCGGTGATTTCGGACATTAACCGCACCGCGATTGAGCCCTATGGCAACGAGCAGATCAGTCTGGAGGAGGCCGTAAAAGTTTCCGCCACTTCGCTCCACGGCTTTATGATGAAGCAAACGCGCGAGGCCGATATTGCTTTGTTCGCCGGGATTGCCAAAGCGCCCAAAATTGCGACGCCAGCCGATGTCCCGTTCTCCATACTGCTCCCCGCATTTGTCACCAGCGAGCTGAAAACTGCGTTTCAAATCGGCTTTCTGATTTTCCTGCCGTTCCTGATCGTCGATCTGATCGTGGCTTCGTCGTTGATGGCGCTTGGTATGATGATGCTGTCGCCAACGATAATCTCGATGCCGTTTAAGCTGCTGCTGTTCGTACTGGTCGATGGTTGGGCGTTGACGATGGGGTCGCTCGCCTCGTCGTTCGGAGGAGGATGATATGGAATCCGGATATTTCATCGGCATCGCGCAACAGGCATTGTGGGTGCTCGCCTTGGGGGCGGCGCCCATATTGATCCCCGCATTGGTTGCTGGCGTGTTGCTCGGTATGGTCCAGGCGGCGACATCGATCAACGAAGCGACGCTAAGCTTTGTGCCCAAACTGATCCTCGTCGCATTCTGCCTCGCCTTGTTTGGCAGCAGCATCATGATGTTGCTGACCGATTTCACCCGAGAGATTTTTACGCAAATTCCGACGCTTTCACGGTGATTGCAGGTGGAGGGTTTCAATCTGGTCAATGCAGAAGCGACGCTGCAGCTATGGATGCTCGCGATGATCCGCCCCGGTGCGGCCTTTCTGGCCGCGCCGATTTTTGGCGGCAGCAATGTTCCGGTCCAATTGCGGCTGGTGCTGGCGCTTGCTGTCGGTGTTCCAGCGGCCAGCGCATCTGGCATGGCCGTTCCGGCAGAGGGCATCATCTCGTTGGCCGGATTGCTGTTGATTGTCGCCGAGGTGATTGTCGGCCTTGCCATCGGCTTTGCCTTACAAATCGGTTTTGCCTCGGCATTGCTAGCTGGCGAAGCGATCAGCAACGCGATGGGGATCGCCTTTGCCGCGAGTGCCGATCCGGCCAATGGGCAAATGAGCCCCGCCATCGGCCAGTATCTATCAATGCTAGCGACGTTCTTGCTGCTAGCGACCGATGGCCATTTGGCGCTGATCGCCATTATCGTTGAAAGCTATACCGCGTTGCCGCCCGGCAATGCGTGGCTGTCATTTGAAATCATCGCAGAGATTGCCAATTTCGGCGTGCTATTATTTGCAGCGGGGTTGTCGATCGCTTTGCCGGTCGGTTGCGCGCTGATCATCGTCCAGATCATGATGGGCGTTATTGCGCGGTCGGCCCCGACGCTGAATTTATTCGCCGTAGGCCTACCTGCGACGTTGCTTGCTGGCGTGGTTCTGCTGGCTATCGCCACGCCGATCATGGCCGAAACCATTACCGCGGCAATGCGGCAAAGTATCGACAATGCTAACGCGATTATCCGGCGATGAGATATGGCTGATAATCCCGAAAGCGACCAAAAAAAGCATCAGCCGACCGAAAAGCGCAAAGCCGATGCCGCCCGTAACGGCGATGTCATGGTGTCAAAGGAGCTGGCCAGCGCGACGATGATGGCGACCGCGGCGGGCTGGCTATATCTTTGCGGCGGCCGGTTTTTCCAGGCCCATCTGCAACTGGTCAAACAGGGCCTAGAATTGTCTGCCGACGATCATCGCAATTTTGCGCCGATGGAAAATGCGGGCCATATACTGGCCGGGATTGGCTTGCCTTTTGCTAGTCTGCTCGCGGTCACACTGTTCACTGCGGTTGCCACCCCCGCGCTGATCGGTGGCCTTGGCTGGCGGTCAAACGCGATCGCGTTCAAGGGCAGCCGGATTAACCCGGTTTCAGGATTGAAACGGATGTTTGGCGCACAAGGTGCGACTGAGCTGGGCAAAGCCGTGGCCAAAGTGCTGGTGCTTAGCGGCATTGGCTATTGGGTGATGCAGCGCGAACTGCCCGCGATCATGGGGCTGGCAGCGGTCGATATCAAAATCGGGGTCGCACGCGCCGGGCAGGCGGTCGCCGGGGCATTCTTCGCACTGTCGTTGGGGTTGCTCATTATCGCTGGTATCGACGTTCCCGCGCAGTTTCTGCAACGGCGAAAACGTTTGATGATGACCGATCAGGAAATGAAGGATGAGATGCGACAAAGCGAAGGCTCGCCCGAAATGAAGGCTGCACGGCGCGCGCGCCAGCATGAAATGCTCAGCAATTCGGCGCATAAAGCGGTGAACGAAGCTGCGGTTATCCTTACAAACCCGACCCATTTTGCCATCGCCCTGCGCTATCGCCCCGGAATTGATCTGGCGCCCATTGTTGCGGCGCGCGGGCGCGGCGAGGTCGCGCAGGCGATAAAGGCATTGGCCAAAGAACGCGGCATACCGACGCTGGAATATCCGCAACTGACCCGCGCGATTTACTTCACCTCACGCGCAGGCCGCACGATCAGCGAAGATCTTTACATCGCGGTCGCAGCGATTTTGGCGTTTGTGTTCCAGCTCGACCAGGCCTTGGCACAGCGCACAGCGCCGCCACAAATAGAGGTTCCAACAGGCAAACGCTTCGACGAGCATGGCCGGCAGGGGCGGTAAAAAAGTGAGAAACGATCACCGCGTGCACATGTGATCGGTCTAGGCAGCCAAATCGGCCCGCACAAAATCTGCGGCTCGCTCCCCAATCATCATCGACGGCGCATTGGTGTTACCCGATACCAGACGCGGCATGATGCTGGCATCTGCGACATACAACCCGTCCAGCCCGCGATATTTAAGCCGCATATCAACGACATCATCGGCATTGGGCCCCATACGGCAGGTGCCGACCGGATGATAGACGGTATCGGCGCGGCTGCGGATCAGCGTTTCCAGCGCGGCGTCATCATCCAATGGCGTAGCAAATCGGTCTTTGCCAGCATAAGCCGCAAGCGCGGGCGCATCAAAAATCCGGTGCATTAGGCGGACGCCAGCTTTCAGAGTTTCCATATCGCGGCCGTCAGTTAAAAAACCCGGATCGATCAACGGCGCGTTCGCAGCATCGGCTGAACCAAGCCGCACACTCCCCCTGCTATAAGGGCGCAACACACAAGCGTGGCAGCTGTAACCATGGCCGCTGACTTTTGCACGGCCATGATCCTCCAGAAGCGCAGGAACAAAATGATATTGAACATCGGGTGCGGGCAGCGAAGGATCGGTTTTCCAAAAGCCGCCGGCTTCAGCAATGCAGGTCGTCATCACGCCTGTGCGTTTAAACCTGTGTTCGACGATCGCTTTTACCATCGCCCAATTACCCGCCATCGAATCGCCGAGGAAGTCCATAGAACCGGTTTCAAAGCTCGATACATAGTCGATATGGTCTTGCAAATCCTCCCCCACGGCGGGCTTATCCTGCACCACATTGATGCCCAGCCCCCGCAGGTGATCTGCGGGACCAATGCCCGACAGCTGAAGGATTTGCGGGGAACCAAATGCACCCGCCGAAAGTATCACAGCCGCGCGCGCTTTGATCGTGCGTTTGCGTCCAAAGCTCTGCCGGATCACAATACCTGTGGCACGGCCATTTTCGACGATGATCTTTTCGGTCAATGCACCGGTGATCGTCGCCAATCGGCCCGCCGCGACCGCTGGCTCGACATAGGCCCGCGAAGCCGACCAGCGTTCGCCCGCCTTTTGCGTGACTTGATACAAGCCAAAGCCCTCTTGCGCTGCGCCGTTAAAATCACTGTTGCGGGGCATTTGTAATTCGGATGCCGCATCGACGAAGGCAAGGCTACCCGCTTGTGGCCAGTGTTGGTCCATCACATTCAACGGGCCATCGCCGCCGTGGAAATCATCGGCGCCGCGCTCGTTGCCTTCAGATTTTTTGAAATAGGGCAGAACATCATCATAGCCCCAGCCATCACAACCAAGCGCGGCCCAATTGTCGTAATCATAGGCGGCGCCGCGAATATAGACCATCGCGTTGATCGCGCTTGACCCGCCAAGCCCGCGCCCGCGTGGCTGATATCCGATCCGGCCATTCAGCCCCTTTTGCGGGACAGTGTCATAGCGATAGTTGGACGATTTCGGGATAAAAGGCATAAAGCCCGGGGTCTTTACGCGGATACGGTTGTTGTTCCCGCCCGCCTCAATCAGGCACACCGAGAATTTTCCGCCCTCTGACAAACGCCCCGCTGCCGCACTGCCCGCCGACCCGCCACCAATCACGATGATATCAAATTCGTCCATGATTACTCCTCATAGGATGAGGGTTTAATCAGGCGATTAAATTTTGCAATCGCTATTCGGCGGGTTGGACGGCATTTTCTTGGGCGGACGACCTCCGTTGCGCCAGCCAACGCGCGCGGATGGTTTCGCTGGTGTCGCGGCTATTGTCATGGCTCCAACCGGGGGGACGCCAGATGTAGCCGAGTTTCGCATTCCAAGGCGCTGCCCAGACGTCTTGGGCAATGCCGATCCATTCATGGAAAACGCTGTGCAAGAGGTTGAAGCTGCCGAGTTGTTTGACGATGCCGTAACGGATGCGCTCTCCGCCGGTTTCTTGCACAAAACTGCCAAACATCCGATCCCAAACGATAAAAACGCCCGCATAGTTGCTATCGAGATACTGCGGGTTGGTGGCGTGGTGGACGCGGTGGTGCGAGGGCGTGTTCATCACATATTCGAACCAGCGGGGCAGTGTGCCGATCGCTTCGGTATGGATCCAGAATTGGTAGATCAGGTTGATCGCCCCGACAAACAGGATCATTGCCGGATGGAAACCTGCAAACACCAATGGCATGCGGAACAAAAAGGATAGCGCGAAAAAGCCGGTCCAGGTTTGTCGCAATGCCGTCGATAGATTATAATGTTGGCTGCTATGATGGTTGACATGCGCCGCCCAAAACCAGCGCACCCGGTGTGCCGAGCGGTGGAACGCATAATAGAAAAAGTCATCTAAAACAAAGCACGCAATCCACGCCCACCATGTCCAAGGAATGGTAAAGATGCGAAATTGATAGCCCCATAAAGCGACCGCAGCTGCCATGCCGCCGAACAATAGCCCCGCAACGGTGCTGCCCGTGCCTAGTGCCAACGAGGTCAGCGTGTCGCGTGGTTCATATTTCTCGGGCGCATTGCGTTTCGCCCACCACATTTCGATGAGCACCAGCACGACAAAGGCCGGGACGGCATAATCCACCGGGTTGAAAAGTTGAGGCATGTTCAAACCGCCATATGCCGCAGACCAGCAGCCCAGTATTGCGCTTCTGCGCCAAGATTGAGCGTCACTTTACCAAAGGCCTTTTCACCGGTGCCAATAGTCAGAAAATTCTGGTCCAGCCGCGAATCGCTGTGTCCGTCAAGCAAGCGCCCCGCAAATTGCGCGCCATGGCGGCGGATGAGGAGATGGCGGCCAGACGCATCCTTCATCAACGCACCTATGCCGGCACGGTCTAGGACTATGTCAACGGGTTCAAAGCCGCAAATGGCTTCTTCGGCCAAGCGGCGGGCATGGCCCTCATCACGAATCCGGATATCGCCGCCCAACCCCATGCCCTTCGCAGTCCAGGCGATCAGCAAGATCGCCGCAATCGAGCCACCCAATTTGGCTAGCTCAAACCACATCAAGCCTTTGCCTTCAACATATCCATCAACGGGCGGATCGGGCCAACGTCGTAACCCGCCTTTGCCGCCATGTTGGTCAGCGCATCGGGATCGCCACCCACCGAAGCCTCAGCCAGCGCCCAAAGCAAGGTCGAGCGTGTGCCAGACCGGCAATAAGCCAGCACGCCGCCTTTAGCACCCTCAAGCGCATCCGCCATCGCGTTTACCTGCGGCTCGCTGAACCCAGAATGCGTCACCGGTATTGCGACATAGTCCATCCCCGCTGCGCGTGCCGCGGCCTCGATCTCCGCCCCCGGCGTCTGATCGTCGCTTTCATCCTCGGGCCGGTTGTTGATGACCAACGTCACGCTCAGCGCCAATGCATCGGAGATCGCGTCCACCGAAATCTGCGGGGCGACAAAGACACCATTGGTCAGCTTTACGATGCTCATGCAAATGGCTCCCACACTTCAGCGATAATAGCTTCTATCTCTGCATTACCGCGATATTTGGTCAACAGTTTTTCGCGGCGATCCTCAATGTTCGTGCAGGTCTTTTTGACCATTTCGGCAAGAAAAGCCGCGCGCTCGGCATCATAGCCTTCTTCGCCGGAAAAATGCGCACAGGCCTGTGCGTCGATCACGAACTTGCGGACCTTCTTTGGAATAGCCGCGCTGCGCTCGTCGCCGTAATTGTCTTTCCACGGCTTTGGCTTTGCCGCTAATGGTGTTGTCGCCAACAACAGCAACGCTGCCCATATTGTCATCCAGCGCATCATCGGCCTCACCTTTCCGCTGTATCCTGTATTACAGACAGAAACGCTGCGCCATAGGCTTCAAGCTTGCGCGCGCCGATGCCGCTGATCAGGGCTATTTCTGACAAGGACTGTGGCCGCCGCTCTGCCAATTCGCGCAAGGTCGCGTCGTGGAATATGACATAAGGCGGCACATTGGCCTGAATCGCCAGCTCGCGGCGCTTGGCACGCAAAGCTTCAAACAGCGGATTGTTCGCAGGATTAAGTTCACCGCCGCGTTTGTCTTTGCGCGTTTTGGGCGGGACAACGATTTGTAGCCGCGCCTCGCCCTTCATCAACGCCCGCGCCGCCCCCGCCAACCGCAAGCCGCCATGTTCATTCGCGGTCAAATGCCCCTGCGCCTGCAACGCCCGCGCCACAGGTTTAATCAACCGCACCTCGTCTCCGGCCACAATGCCAAAGACCGAAAGCTGGTCATGCCCGCGTGATAATATCCGCTCGTCCTTACCGCCAGTAAGCACCTTTTCCAAATGACCAACGCCAAAACTTTGCCCCGTGCGATACGCCGCAGAGAGCAGTTTCTGCGCCAATTCAGTCGCATCCAACACCATCGGCGCATCAAGGCAATTGTCGCAATTGCCGCAGTTTTCGGGCGGGTCCTCGCCAAAATGTTTCAGCAAAACCGCGCGGCGGCATCCCGCCGTTTCGGTGAGCGCCGACAGCGCATCAATGCGCGCCTTGTCAGCCGGCTGCCGCGCCTCTGGCTGTTCTTTCAACCGTTCGCGGGCAAGCGAAAAATCGCCCGGCGACCAAAAAAGATGCGCCACGGCAGGATCACCATCACGCCCCGCACGTCCGCTTTCTTGATAATAGGCTTCAATCGATTTGGGGATGCCCGCATGCGCGACAAAACGCACATCGGGCTTATCAATCCCCATGCCGAACGCCACGGTGGCGACCATGATCATATCTTCGGACGCGACAAAATCGGCCTGCGCCTTCATCCGGGCCTGCGGCTCCATTCCGGCATGGTAAAACCGCGTTGTCCGTCCGGTTTTGGTAATCAACGCCGCCAGTTTCTCGGTGCGGTCACGGGTGGTGGCATAGACAATCCCTGCGCCGTTCCAACCGCGAATCGCCGATACAATTGCGGAGCCTTTGTTGGCGGCGTTGGTCACAGCGTAACGGATATTGGGCCGGTCAAAGCCCGACACGATCATGCCGTCCGTCGCTATCCCCAATTGCTCACCAATATCGGCGCGGGTGTGCGCATCGGCGGTGGCGGTCAGCGCGAGACGGGGGACATCGGGAAAATCGTCCATCAATGGACGCAACAGACGATAATCGGGGCGGAAATCATGCCCCCATTCGGACACACAATGCGCTTCGTCTATCGCAAACAACGCGATCCGCGCCTCGCGCAACAGCCCGCGAAAATCGGCGGTGCTGGCGCGTTCTGGCGCGATATAGAGCAGGTCGAGATTGCCATCGCGGAAGCGTTCGATGGTCTCGGCACGGTTGCTATCGGCAGAGGTCAACGTCGCCGCCCGAATGCCCGCCGCATTGGCGCTGCGCATCTGATCATGCATCAACGCGATAAGGGGAGAGACAACAATCGTAGTCCCGCCAAGCAGCAACGACGGCAACTGATAACACAAAGACTTGCCCGCGCCGGTTGGCATCACCGCGAGAGTGCGCTGCCCCGCCAACACCCGGTCAATCACATCACGCTGCACCCCGCGAAATTCGGGAAAGCCGAATACGCGGTGCAAAACGTCTGCGGGGTCAAGAATATCGGGAGCGGTCGCCATCGCGTCCCGTGCTAGGGGGGAAAGCGTTTCAAGAATAGACCGCTGATGCAGCACGCACGACTCCCTTGTGGAAATCTCTAATGGAAAGCTGGCTCACACCCCGAGTCGAATTGGAACATATATTGAACAAATAGGGATGGCAAGAGTTGGGTTTTTGCGACAGAAGTGTGAAGACAAATTTGAGCAGTGTATATACTATTGTTGACACATAACGCGTATCTGTTATCTCTCCAGCATCGGAGAATGTTATGCGTTTGCAGGTAAAAAAATGGGGCAACAGCGCCTCGGTGCGGATTCCGGCGTCGATCATGGCGGCGGCTTCGCTGCATATCGATCAGCTGGTTGATATCCGCGAGGATCAGGGACGCATCCTTATCGAACCGGTATCAACCCCGGTTTACGATCTTGACGCGCTTCTGGCGCAAATGACCCCCGATAACTTTCCTGATGACATGGATTTTGGCGCACCCGTCGGCAACGAAATTTGGTGATGGCTGCCTGGGTGCCTGACATCGGCGATATCGTCTGGCTGCAATTTGATCCGCAAGCAGGGCATGAACAGGCTGGACACCGCCCCGCCCTCGTCCTGTCGCCACTGCGCTATAATGAAAAACGCGGGATGATGATTTGTTGCCCGATGACGTCGCAGATCAAAGGCTATCCATTTGAAGTGGTGATTAGCCGAAGCCCATCCAGCGCGGTATTGGCAGACCAAGTCAAAAGCATCGATTGGCGCGCACGACAAGCCACGAAAAAGGGGCGGGTCAAGGCGGAGGTGTTGACCGAAGTTCAGGCCAAAATCCGGAGTTTGTTAGGGCTTTGAGGCAAACCCTAGATCGCGGTCGAGAATCTATGTGAATAAGTTTTTACAAGAGAAACCACTTTACCAGCCAAAACAAGCAAACAAATTGCCCAGCGGTCGCGTAAAATCCAATCAGATTGAGAAAAAGTCGCAAGCCTTCGCTAAGCAACTCATTGCTACCCCGCTTGCCAGAAAGCACCCACGGTGAGCTTATGGTGTAGATAATCGAACAGACAACAACGCTACACGGCAACCAAAGCCCATCTTTTTGAAATACGATGCCGACAAGCAGCACGACGCTTGAAATGATAGTAGAAATTGAAATTCGCATTTTCGCGCCCCACAGGTTTTGTCGTGAAAAAAGGTCATTATAGAATATTTTTTCGGCGTTTAACGACGAAATTGTTTTCAACACAGCAAAAACCTTCAAGCCGCCAACCTGCTCGATATCGCCTCTAGCTCCGTCGTAAGCTTTTGCTCCAAAAACCACAGGTCATAGCTTTGCTGCATCCGTGCCCAGATGCCTGCGCCGTTGCCGCACCAACGACCAAGACGCAGCGTCGTTTCGGTGCTGACGCCAAGTTGCCCCGCCATGATGCGGTGCAGCGTCTGGCGTGACACGCCAAGCTCGCGCGCGGCTGTCGATACGCTGATATTGAGCGCGGGCAATATCTCGTCACGCAAGATCACGCCGGGATGCACCGGCGGCATATTGCGAACCCTGTTTTTGCGAAAAATTTCAGTCATCATCAGTTCTCGATTATGATTATTCCCCTCAAGCCGCCGCTGCAATCTCAACTTCATCCCACCGCTTCCGCGCTTGTGCGATGTCAAAGGCGTTCTGCATTTTCATCAGCACCTCCATATCCACGCCAAAGGCCTTATCCAGTCGGATTGCCATTTCGGGGGAGAGCGAGGCGTTGGCGTTGAGAAAATTGGACAGCGCCGCGCGGGTTACGCCAAGTTTTGCTGCCGTCTGAGTGACGTTCAATTCCAACGGCTCCAACACGCACAGCCGCACAAACGCGCCGGGGTGGCTGGGGTTTTTCACGGTGATGCCTTGATTATGCGTCATTGCCTTGTCCTTAATTCCTAATGCTCAATGCCAATTGCTTAATGATAGTCTTCAAAATTCAAATTCTCGATTTCCCCGTCGGCGCTCACTTCAAACGTCAGCCGCCAGTTTCTCGTCACGCTGAAACTCCACACGCCCTTTCGGTCTCCCGTCAACTGATGTGCTTTCCACGCTTGCAGTTTCCGTACAGCTTCCACATCGGGCGCGAGTGAGAGAAAGGTAACCATCGCCTCGATCTTTGCAGCACTGCCTGCGGGAACGCCCGAGGCGACTCCATCCTCGATCAATCGGCGAAGTCCTTTGTGCAATATGCTGCGGATGATCATGTTTTCGGGTAGCGCGAACTGTGCGTGGTGTCAAGTTACGCAATACAAAAAACACCCCTTGGCGTGCCTGACAATTTTGACAAAATGACGTTTGTCTGCTATATGTTCCGCTCTTGCTCTTTCTCATCGTTGATCCAAAAAGCCTTTATGGGGCATCTGCACAGAAATACGGGACAAGCCTAATTACGTTTTTTTATATACATACTATAGCGTCGCTTTTGACGCTTTAGCAGCCTTAACTGGCCCCAATGCTTGCACCTCCGCCCTCCCGCTGCTAGCCGCGCTCGCAGCAAGTAATTCAGAGGTTTTCCCATGCCAAACTCTTCCAAAACAGATTCGATCAAAAAAGTTGTGCTCGCATATTCAGGCGGGCTCGATACCAGCGTTATCCTGAAATGGTTGCAGGTCGAATATGGGTGTGAGGTCGTGACCTTTACCGCCGATCTGGGCCAGGGCGAAGAGCTGGAGCCGGCGCGGGCCAAGGCAGTGTTGATGGGTGTGCCCGATCATCACATCTATATCGACGATCTGCGCGAAGAATTTGTCCGCGACTTTGTCTTCCCGATGATGCGTGCGAATGCGCGGTATGAGGGGGATTATCTGCTCGGTACGTCGATTGCGCGGCCATTGATTTCCAAACGCCTGATCGAGATTGCCGCCGAAACGGGCGCGGATGCGATTGCACATGGCGCGACGGGCAAAGGCAATGACCAGGTGCGATTTGAACTGTCGGCCTATGCATTAAACCCCGATATCAAAGTCATCGCCCCGTGGCGCGAATGGGATTTGACCAGCCGCACGCGGTTGATCGAATGGGCCGAGGAACACCAAATTCCTGTGCCAAAAGATAAGCGCGGGGAAAGCCCGTTTTCGACTGACGCGAACCTGTTGCACACATCGTCAGAGGGCAAATGCTTGGAAGACCCGTGGGATGAAACCCCGGACTATGTCTATTCGCGCACCGTCAATCCGGAAGATGCGCCCGATACCCCCGAATATATCACCATCGATTTTGAACGCGGCGACGGCGTTGCCTTGAACGGCGATGCGATGTCGCCTGCAACGCTGTTGGCGGCGCTGAATGATCTGGGGCGTAAGCATGGCATTGGCCGCCTCGATCTGGTCGAAAACCGCTTTGTCGGCATGAAGTCGCGCGGCATGTATGAAACCCCGGGCGGTGAAATCTATGCGCGCGCGCATCGCGGCATCGAAAGCATCACTTTGGATCGCGGCGCAGCGCATCTGAAAGATGAACTGATGCCCAAATATGCCGAGATGATTTACAACGGTTTCTGGTTCTCACCCGAACGCGAGATGTTGCAAGCCGCGATTGACCATAGCCAGGCCAACGTGTCGGGCACTGTGCGGTTAAAGCTGTATAAGGGGATGGCATCGGTCGTTGGCCGCAAATCGTCCAACAGCCTATATTCGGAAAAGGTCGTGACGTTCGAGGACGACGCCGGAGCCTATGACCAAAAGGATGCCGCGGGCTTTATCAAGCTGAACGCGCTGCGTTTGCGGTTGCTCGCGCAACGCGGAAAATAATGGCGGCTAAGGCACCTCCGTCCAGCTTCATGCCGTGGCGCTATGGGCTGTTCCTGTTGCTGTGCCTGTCGGCCTTGGGCTTTGGCCTATGGCTGCCTTGGTATCAGGCCATCATGGCGGGCTTTGATGTTGCCGCTTTGGGCTATGCCGCAACTTTGCCTCCGTTATTCCGATTGGACGCGGCGGGGATTCGCAAACAGGCAGGCCCGATTGATGCAGATCGGATATTATTGCTGGCGCTGACCGCCGTCATTATGGTGACAATCCTAACTGCGGTCGCCGCCGAACTGACGCAAAACACGGCACCTGATCGGACGGCCATCATTCTGATCATCGCGACATTATTCATCGCATGGTGCTTCTCTAACTTGATTTACGCGATCCATTACGCGCATCTGTTCTACGACCGCAGCAACACTAGTGGCGACCGCGGTGGGGTGGAGTTTCCCAAAACCAAATCGCCGGATTATTGGGATTTTGTCTATTTCTCGTACACGCTGGGTATGACATTCCAGACCTCTGACGTCGGCATC
>JAYUOS010000028.1:0-16950 GCA_043760725.1 Sphingomonadales bacterium | reverse complement strand
CGTACAGGCAGATATCAACGGTGACGGCATCGCTGATATGGAGATCATCCTGCAGGGGCTGAATGGCGGAACACTGACCGCGGCGGATTTTATTTTGTGATGTAGGAAATTAGCGGGACGGTCCTCTAACGAGCCGTCCCGCTTTTTTTATTCTACTTCGTCAATTCCTTCGCCAGCGTTTTTGCCGTCGCTTTGCCATAAGGCGGCTTGAAGCCTGCTAGCCCGGCAACATCCATCCCTGGCTGGCGATAGACCGCGCGCATGTGGCTGAATGTTTTGAAACCATCGGCGCCGTGGTAATTGCCCATCCCCGATGGCCCGACGCCGCCGAACGGCAGATCCTCCATTGCATTGTGGAACAACACATCGTTGACCGTGACGCCCCCAGAAACCGTGCGCGACAAGACCTTGTCTTCCTCGGATTTGTCAGCGCCGAAATAATAAAGCCCCAATGGACGATCATGGTCGTTTACGTAATCAATGGCTTCGTCGATGCTGGCATAGGTCATCATCGGCAGGATCGGGCCAAAGATTTCATCCTGCATGACTTTCATATCCTCGGTCACATTGCGGACGATCGTCAGCGGCATTTTGTGACCATTTGACCCGCTGAAATCTTCATTTCCCGGATTGACCTCGATCAGTTCCGCACCTTTGTCGCGGGCATCCTGAAGATAGCCCTGCAACCGGTCGTAATTACGGCCGTTGACTACCGAGGTGTAATCATCGTTGTTCAACAAAGTCGGATACATCGCAGACACACCGGCTTTGACGCTTTCGATCATGTCATGCTCCTGTTCTTTGGCAACGAGCAGATAATCGGGCGCGAGGCAGATTTGTCCGGCATTCATCATTTTGCCCAGAGCGATGCGTTGCCCAGCTTTGGTCTTATCCGCGCTGCGTCCAATGATCGTTGGCGATTTGCCGCCCAATTCCAAGGTCACCGGCACCAGATTTTCCGCCGCCGCCCGCATGATGTGTTTGCCGACGCTGGTCGCACCGGTGAAAATCATGTGGTCGAAGGCAAGCTTGGAAAATTCGGTCGCAACCTCGACACCACCGGTAATCACGGCGATCTCATCTTCGGCGAAATACAAGGGCACAGCTTTTGCAAACACTTCTGCGACCCGTTCGGTATATTCTGATGGCTTCACCATCGCGCGATTGCCCGCAGCAAGAATGCCCGCCATTGGCACCATCACCATGCCAATTGGGAAGTTCCACGGAGCAACAACGCCGACCACGCCTTTGGGTTGATAGCGGACCTCTGCCTTTGCGCCGATCAGCCCTAACGGAAAAGTCGGCTTACGCTTTTCGCCGCGTGCCCAGCTCTCAAAGTGCTTTTTCGCGTGTTTCATCGCACTGACCGAGGGCATGATGTCGGTCATCAAAGTCTGCTCGGTGCTGCGATGGCCGAAATCAGCCGACACCGCGCGGGCGAACTCGTCCTTATAGTCGATCAACAACGCAATCGCGCGGTCGATCCGGTCGCGGCGGACTGACATCCCTTCGGGCATCGCGGCGGTAAAGGCGGCTTTTTGCTTTTGCAGGATGGATTGCAGGTCGGCGGTCATCAAATCTCTCCTCGATTTAACTAACCAATTAACACCTCCCGCACCGAATGCAACGCAGCAGCGCATTGTGTTGCGCTGCACACAGGATTAGGACGAAACCGTTACGCACACCGAGTCCAAAGGAATACATCCATGTCCGCCACCGATCCCGTCGTCATCCTGTCCTACGCGCGCACCCCGATGGGTAGTATGCAAGGAGCACTGTCCGATGTTGCCGCAACGGATTTGGGAGCAACGGCTGTTAAGGCGGCGGTTCAACGCGCGGGCGTTTCGGGTAACGCGATTGAGCGGATCTATATGGGCTGTGTATTGCCAGCGGGCCTCGGCCAAGCCCCTGCCCGTCAGGCAGCGATCAAGGCGGGCCTGCCTTCGTCGGTCCAAGCGACTACAGTCAACAAAGTCTGCGGCAGCGGCATGCAGACCGTCATCATGGGCGCCGAAGCGATTGCATCCGGCTCCGTCGATTATGTGATCGCAGGCGGGATGGAAAGCATGACTAACGCGCCCTATTTGCTCAAAAAACACCGCAGCGGCGCACGCATCGGCCATGACACCGCCTATGACCATATGTTCCTCGATGGCTTAGAAGACGCCTATGAACCCGGACGTGCAATGGGAACATTCGCGCAAGACACCGCCAATGAGTATCAACTGACCCGCGAGGCGCAGGACGCGTATTCGATTGAATCGCTACGCCGTGCGCAAGCCGCTATCGCATCCGGCGCATTCAAAGCTGAAATCGTTCCTGTCACTGTCGTAAGCCGTGCCGGTGAAACTGTCGTTGATACTGATGAAGCGCCCGGCAAAGGCCGCCCAGACAAAATCCCGTCGCTGAAACCCGCCTTTGCCAAGGATGGCACAATAACCGCTGCGACCTCTTCGTCGATTTCGGATGGGGCAGCGGCATTGGTCCTTTCGCGAGCATCAACCGCAGCGGCGAATGACCAGAAGCCCGTTGCGCGCATCGTCGCCTATGCGGCGCACGCACAAGCGCCAAAGGATTTCACAACGGCCCCCGTCGGCGCGATCACCAAATGCCTTGCCAAGGCGGGTTGGGAGATTGCCGATGTTGACCTGTTCGAAGTAAACGAAGCCTTTGCCTGTGTCGCCATGTTCGCAATGCACGACCTCGGTATCCCGCATGACAAGGTCAACGTCCACGGCGGCGCGACGGCTCTTGGCCATCCCATAGGCGCATCGGGCGCGCGGATCATCACTACGTTGATCGGGGCGCTGAAAACGCATGGCAAGACCAAAGGCATTGCCAGCCTATGCATCGGCGGGGGTGAAGCAACGGCGTTGGCGATTGAGTTGGTTTGATCCCAATGAACATCGTTTTCGTGCTTTTCGACAATGTCACGCAACTGGATTTTTCGGGACCGGTTCAGTTTCTATCTCGATTACCCGGCGCAACGACGCACGTCGTGTCAAAGGATGGCAAGGCTGTCACGACCGATTGTGGTTTCTCCATTTTGCCCACCGCCAGCTTTGCGGATTGCCCGCAAGCTGATATCATCTGTGTTCCGGGTGGGCATGGTGTTCGCGAGGCGATTGCGGATACAGCGATTGTCGATTTTGTGCGCACCCAAGCCAAAGGCGCGACTTGGATCACTAGCGTCTGCACAGGCGCATTCATTCTCGGCGCCGCCGGATTGTTGCAAGGCAAGCGCGCGACAACGCACTGGGCTTACACACAATTGCTGCCGTTGTTCGGCGCTACACACGAGGCGGCGCGCGTCGTCCGCGACGGTAATCTGGTGACGGCTGGCGGCGTAACCTCTGGCATAGATTTCGCGCTTGAGCTGATCGCCCTGGCACAAGGTGAAGATGTAGCGCGCACCATCCAGCTCGCGCTGGAATACGATCCTGCCCCGCCTTTTGACGGCGGACACCCCAGCCGCACCGCAGCGCCGTTGATCGATGGCTTGCGCACTCGCGTTTACGACAAAGCCGCAGCCGACATGGAAGCCGCAATCTGCGCAATCAGTTGACCGCTCCCCCACCCCACGCTAGCTTTTTAATCGGATGGTTAAGTGGGTTATTTGCGATACGGCATGGGATTGCCGATTGGGGTTCGTGTTACGAATATATGCGATGTTAAAGAGACGTTAGAACGCGTTAGAGAACGAGAGGGCATAGAGCTACAGTGGGATACCAAGTTGAGGCCTACGCGAATGGATTCTAATAAATTAACCGAGCAACACATTGAACGCAGCACTATGATAGATCGTGACCAGCTACGCAGGCCGCTTAGGAACATAGCTTGATATAAAAATGCCGGGTCAATTTGATTGACCCGGCTTATGTATTTTTGCTTTTGAATGCAAATGCGATCAGAGTGATAGCGCGCATGTCTGGGCAAATTCGTCACGAACATCGTGTTCGATTTGACGCAATTTATCTGTGTCAATCAAACGCGCATTAGCTTCAATTTTTTTCCATGTGGATGGGGCATAGCCGTAACGTGCAGCCATCTTAGGAATTGGCAACTTCAATAACTCACGGGCGACGCGTAATGGATAGGTGCGAAAAAGCAGATTTTTGCCAGCATCATCTCCAGACGTGACGATGAAAACCTCAAACTTACGCCGCACATCGTCTTCGTCGATTGCGTGTGCAGAGGAAGCTTCCATACGTTCCAGCGTCGCCGGTGATACATTTAGCGCCCGCGCGCCTTGCGACAGCGACAGGCCATATTCGCGGCGGGCATTTGCTATAACGCTGCGGGATTTAGAAGCCTGCGCTTCGTCAAACAATGGGATAACGACTGACATTGTTAAAGTCCTTTCATTTACTAATTATAATTCACTTGTTCAGAAATGCCGTCGTCAACCGGAGCGCGCTAGGCACTCCGGTTGACGGGCAGTTATTGAGTTTCCATCAAATTAAGCGGCGCGAATAACGCGCCCGCACCCTAAGCTCTGGATCGATTGACCAATTTGCGAAATCTCGGTTGCTAGGCCAAGGCCTGAACGAACGCGCTCGCAAGAGCTTTCGATTTGCTCGGCTATTTTCTGCGCGGTGTCGTCATCCGCAAGGCAATTAAGAATGCGCGGTGCTCCAATATGAAGAATACAGGACAAATGGCGAATGGTTAATGCCACCTGCTCTGCTTCTTTACCGCGTACGTCCTGATATTGACTATCGTAGCGATTTTGAAGCTCTGCTATAATTCCTGATATCGAAGGATGAGGCGTGTTACCAACAGTGCGTTCCTCGATTTCCAATTTGCTGTTATGATCCAACTTGCTTGCTACAATCTCCCATTGACCGTTAGGGGCAGCAACCAACGAAGTCAGGTAGTCCTGACCTGTTAGGCGATGCCTGCGAGCCGTTTGCTCAAATGTGGATGGACGTGACATAGTCTACCTTCCTCTGCTTACTTGAGGGAGATATATATTCCCTCAAATGCAAAGTCAAGCGCTAGCAGATAACAATGATCTTAATCTAAATACAATTATATCATGAATTTAGTTATTCCGGTAGAGTCTTTAGCCGATAGAGCGGTATCGAAAATTTTGCCTGCATCAAGCATTAAGGCGGTGCAAAGTCAGCGGCTATCACCAATCGGACACCCAGGCCGATCAAGGCAATTGAGTCCAAGAGCCAAGGTAGCGGGCTACCGCGTTTTTGTTGATGGTCGATTTTACCCGCCAGCCCTTCACAATTTTTTCTGTCTCTAGCGCAGACGAGTGACCGGCAAACATTTCGGCGATATCGTCCACTAGCACATAGCGCACCTTGCCGTTTTCAGTTTCACCGAGCGCGCTTCCTATAAACCGCTCAAGCGCAACGAGGTGGCGCGGCAAGTTTGCAACCATGACAACCTCGTTGAACCCTGCCCGAAGACACTTTTGCACGTTCAATAGCTCATGTTCTTTCGACGTCGTGACACTGACCTCAAATGCAATGGCTCTTGCACCTTGACGAAGAATTGCATCAATCCGTCCTTCTCCATCAAGTATGGTTTCCTCAATCGAAACACGGAACCCAGCCGCTTCACCTAGCTCCTTTACAGTCTGACAGATTGCTTGGTGACGCACACCGCCGCCGCCTTCTTTACGGTAAGTAAGCATGGGCGCGGATTCAGTTTGAGCCGGAGTGATAGGATCAACTTGCGGGGCCAGAGGCGGAGCAGATATTTCCGGTTGTATCGGTGGCGGCTCACAATCGTTCGCAATCGGCGGCATGAGGTCAGCATCTGATTGCCCATATTCTTCCCGCGAGCTTGTCAGCAAATTTTCGTAATCGTCCGCACTCAATCGGTCGCAGCGTTCAGCATATCCAAGCGGCACTTCAAAGGTCATGCCTTGGGGCGTGACGTTTTTAGCGAACAGTGCAAAATGCGAAGCCTGAGCTTCCTTCTTTTGCGACAGGATGAAATCCGGTTTGCAGCGTAGCTCTGGGGCAAGCGCTGAGGCGTCCTTGGCCGAAACGCCACCAGCCAGCTTGATCGAAGTGTTGGCCAAAATCCCAGCCCTGCTAGCTGCCGTCAGTTGATCGAGATGCTGATGAGCGATGGTGATCGCCCCTTTGTATTTTCGCGCTTGAGCTAACAGCCGCACAAGGGTTTGATCGACCACACCTTCGGCTTCGTCGATATATATGTAGGTTGGATTGCGTTCATCTGGTTTGACGGCAGCCCGGCGGATCAAGGCTTGGCCCAAGAGCGCCACCATCAGGCGAGCGAATATGTGCGAACCTTCCTCGCCCAAATATTCCTTACTGGTATGAATGAAGATGATTTTGCCAGACTGAAGCGCGGCATCAAAATTGATCGAGTTGCGCTTCGCTGAGAAAATTCGGTCAAGGGAGCGGTTGGAGAGAACGCCCCATAAGCGCGACAACACCTGAGTTTTAGTGGCTTGCAAATCCTTGGCGAAGAACCGCTCTGCGAAAAACGTCCGAGCCGAGCCTTCCAGATTTTCCATATACGGTTTGTATTGCCGTCCATCCTCCATCAGCTCGCGTAGGGTGTGAATGTTGCCGCCCGGTATCTGCATGAGGAGCAGGCCGAGATAGCGAAACAGGGTGGTTTGCTTGCCGGTTAGTTCCGAACCAAGCAGGGCATCAAAGAAATACTCGAATAGCTCGATGGTGTTGTTCTCGATGGTTTCGCGGGTGCGGGCGTCAGCACCTTCAAGGTGCGAGACATCAAACAGGTTGAGGCCCACCGGATGATCCACGTCAGTCGGGTCAATGAAAATTGCCCGATTACCGAGCAGATACTCTCCAAAATAGTCAGTCTGCGATATGGTTTTGATGAGCGTCCCGTCAGGGTCAATGACCACCAGTGAGAGGTCGGAATCCAGTGCACGGTGCAGATCATCCATGATGAGGTATTGGAGGAGCTGGGTTTTGCCATGTCCAGTGCCACCGACAATATGCGTATGCTCAAACCGAATTTCTGCTGGAATTGGGATTGGAACCGGAAGGGCGAAGAAGCCTTCAAACAGGGTTTCGTCGGTGTAGAGACTGTTGAGCTGCGCCAGCGGCATGTCGGGCCGCTCAATCGGGAGCAGCACTTTTCGTTTGCTCGACAATCGTTCTTTCCAAGGTATGCCCGAAGCTAAACAAAGCCTCCGATCAACCGACATTCCGAATGATTTGAACAGTCCAGCTTCCTGCAAGTCGGCAGCACACAACGTCCCGATGATCGAGGTCAGAATATGAGGGAAATCATCGACCATTTCATAGAGCGGGGTGCTAGGGTGCAGCACTGGCGTATCAGGAACAGTGCCGTCCGGCTCAGGGTCGGTCAGGGCATTAACTGGTAAGGTTTCGACAATGCCGATCAAGAGCGCCTTCATGGCATGACGCCAGAGGGTGAGATAGTGATCCTCACGGGCAAGGACGGTGACAACAGCGCGGAGCTTCGTTCGTAACTTTACGCCTTCCTTGAGCGTGTCGGCCTGCCCGTCGATCTTGTCATCATCAAACTGGAAGGCTTCGCGGTCGAGCAAGCGCCAGACGATATTCCCAAGCGGTTGCGCGACCAGCGCCGACAGGCAGAGGTCGGTCTCAAAGCATACCTCAACCAACAGGTCGATGATCCAATCACGCACATCAGCACGTGACTGGAATCTTGACGCGGCCTTCAACCGCTTGGCTTGCGCTAAAAGCCGAGCGGTTTCTTTTTCATCCTTTGAGGCAAACCACGCCATCAGTCAGGGCGCGGGTATGTAACCACTTCCTCACCTTCAAAATCTTTGGAGGCTTGTAAGATTCCCCAGAAGCCATCTGCGGCGTCTCTGATTTGCTGTTCGGCAGCAATCATGTCGAGAATGTCTTTACACTCAATTGTGCGGCCTTTGACTAGATCATCGACCGTGAATACCAGTTTGAGTGCTTTGGCGGTGATAGCTGTAAGCGCACCTGCTATGCTCCCCATATTGCCGATAGCCGCACCGACCGGCAGCTTTTCATAGACCACCTCTTTACCCATTTTGTATTTCTTGACCAAGGCTTGTTCATCGTCAGTCAGCCGTGTTTTGATATTCAGAATGAAGGTGATGGTGCTTGATAGCATTCCAGATTTTTGTGATTTAGACAGCAGTAGTTCCACGCAATTTCTCTCCTGTTTATGTTTTCCAGACATTCGCTAACAGGCTGATACTGACGTCATGCGTGATCCCGATCACGATACACAGCTGTCCAAAGATGCACCATCATAAGTGCTTGCGATGTGCAGCATAAAAGAGCGTCAGCACGCTCTAGTCTTGGTCTTGTCGATCATCTTTGATGCGAGCAGTCAGGTCTTCGATCTTTGTCAGAATTTTCCAAAGACCCGCTTTCAGCCAATCCAGCAACTTTTGTTCAACCCGCTTGCATAGTGTTAGCCAGAATGTGCCAATTGCCGCATGGAGCTTCAAAATTCCTGTGCACAACGCGATGACCAGCCTTGCAATCACGGGTATCGCGTGCGAAACGATGGGCAAGCAGACTATTGCAAACGCGATATTCAGCACAAGGGGGTAATCATTGACCCATTCTGGCAGAAGCCATTCTACATGAAGCCGATGAGCCGTCTCGCGCGCCAAGTTGCTGTATTCGGCAATTTTTCCTATAAATGTTACAATTATTCCGTGGGATACGATGTTGCGCATGGTCTTGACTCCATGATGCGTAATGCAGTGTCTCGCGCTTTGCCTCGCATCGGCTGTTATCCGATCCTTGGCATCCGGGCTCCGGTTTGTCGTGTTCCTGCACGACGGGCCGGAGCCTTTCTTTATGGAACTGCCCGAGGCAAGTTTGCCGGGTTTGTTCCATCCCCGCGCTTCCCATGTGCGAGGTCTTGTGCGACGACGCCAGCGGGTCAGCTGGCCGGTATCCAATCTGGACTCAGCTTTTTCTGCGAATCGTGATTTTTAGAAAAAGCCCAATAATTGCACCAGAACGCGGAAGCGTTGCAAACCAATAGTTAACGTGATTCCTTTTTGCATCATGATGCAGTAATCGCACCGCGATTTGGGGGAGGAATTCATGGCTGAAAAGAAAAGACGACCAAATCGTATCGACACAGGCTTTCTCGATATTGCGCCCAAAGATCGCAAAAACTCACAAACCATTAGACGCCTGATTTTTGATACTATTGCTCATGAGTTTGACCATGACTGCGACAGGGCAAGCACGGAACTCGGCCAAGCCACACAAAGCAGTGACCGCCGTGCCTATGATCGCCCGATTCCCGCTAACAGCTTCCGCAGGGTCGTAAGAGATGAGGTTGCGATAACTTTCCAGCACCTCAATGCGCTCGCCAAATACTACAATATTCCCATTTCGGTGATGCTGCTTTTTACCCGCATCCGCGATGAGTTGGAATCTGTCGAGCAGAGGCAAAATGGTGAGGCAGCTCGTATTCTTGATGCATTCAATTCAGCGGTCGAGTTTCTGAAAACCGATGCCGGTAAATGCCGACGGACAGACAGAGATATTGTTGATATGCTAGGCCATAGGGCGTTCAAGCAATTCGCGGAAAGCTATCGTGAAGCATTGAATACGCTACGCGACGAGCCGCAACTCCCCATTAAGTAATAAATAGCAAAGCGCCCCTTAGGGGCGCTTTGCTAACCGTTAACGGCATAATGCGCGATACCAAGCGCCGCCGCATCAAACAGTGCTTGGCGCGGGTCTGTTGGTAGCCACGCTTTACGCTTTGGAGGCAAGCGGCGCTTGAGCGCTGGAAATACATCAGCAAGCACAATCGCAATATCATGACGGGTATGCGGCTTAGCGTCAGCAAAGACCTTGAACACCATCAGCCACGGGTAGGCGTAACAATCGAGGTTAGCTCGATCCGCCAGTTTCTCGACATCGCGGTATAAGTGCTTGACCCTTGCCGACCGGCGACTGCTTGTATCTGTCCAATCTTCGGTAACGATACAGTGGGGATCAAAGCGCACTATTAGATGTTCAATTGCGGACAGGCACTCCTTGTTTTTCTCACCCGCTTTGACGTGCCGGATGCCCCAATCAAAGAGATCACCGGGGCCGTTGAGGACACAATACGCAAAGCCCCTCGTAATTGGATATATTGTAAGTATCCGGCTTGAACTTCCCCCGATCATATAGTTTCAGGGGCGACATTCTGTTCTAATTCGACAGAGGTCAGAGAATCCCGCAGGTATCGCATCCGATCCGAGTTTGGTGCTTCACCATCCTTAATCGCTTCCTCAATCACAGCCCGGCAATTTGACGAGAAGGTCTCGCGTGTGATTGAATATAGCTGTGGGAACAAAGTGTCGTTTTCGGTGCCAAAAAGCATCGAGAGTAATACCGTATCCCGCACATGGGGGATTCTATCCCCTGATTCTAACATTGCGACATAGCTGCGTCCGCCTGTTCCAAGGATACGTGCTACATCGTCTTGTGTGAGTCCGGCGCTCCGTCTTAACTGACGGAGCGTTGATGTATATGGGTTGTTCATACATGACTTAGGCGAAGCCATTAGCGACTTCGCACGTTACAGTGTCGCAGATATGAGGTGTGACGTCAGGAAGGCGGTATGTCACAGCTAGTGACGAGGACAACGGAAAAGCGCATATGCAAATTGCAGATGCGCTTTGATGAAAATATGACTTCGCATCTTGGTATCAGGCGGCACAATGTCCGACCTTTAAGGAAGCGAAGCGAGTAGGGGTTATGCCCCAAGGTTCAAAACTCTTCACTTAAGATAACAACTTAAAATGGAAATTGTGACAGTTTGCCTTCGTGGCAGACGGAAAGCTATTTGCCATAATGGCGGTATGGACAGAGAAACCTACATCGCCCCAATCGTTGAGGCATATATTCCCGATGCCAGCTTTGAAGAAAAGCTGGCACTTACCCATGAGTTTTGGGCGCTCTTTGATGCCCTATACGCGACCTTTGAAGCCAACGAGAGATTCGACTCTTTTGAACCGAATATGGTAGAATCGGAGTCGCGCGATGGGGCTAATTTCGCGCCACAATCACATCAAAATCTATGAGAACATATTTCGCGTATATTCGCGTATCGACAGTTAAACAGGGCGAGAAGGGATCATCGCTGACAGAGCAAAAGGACGCGATTGAACACTACGCGCAGAAACATAACCTTCACATCAGCGAGTGGTTTGAAGAACAAGTCACCGCAGCCAAACAAGGCAGGCCGCTTTTTAAGGCTATGATGGCAAGGCTAAAGCGCGGACATGCGCACGGCATCATTATTCATAAAGTAGACAGAAGCGCCAGAAACTTACGGGATTGGAGTGATTTAGCTTCACTCATGGACTCTGGCACTGATGTTCACTTCGCGCATGAAGCTATGGATATGCAGACACGCGGCGGCAGGCTCTCGGCTGACATACAGGCAGTGGTTGCCGCTGACTTCATCCGTAATCTACGCGATGAGGTGAAAAAAGGGCTCTATGGCCGAATTAAGCAAGGAATCTATCCCTTTGCCGCCCCGGTCGGCTATCAAAATAATGGTAAGGCACAACTCAAAACAATCGACCCGGTGCAAGGGCCGCTCGTTCGCCAAGCCTTTGAACTCTACGCGTCGGGGAAATATGGCCTACATGGCCTACGGAGCGAGATGACAAAACGTGGTCTTTGCAATCAAAGCAATCGCCCTTTTTACACCGGCAGTCTTGGAAAGATGCTGCGCAATCCGTTTTATTATGGCGCGATGGAAATCAAGGGTCAGCTTTATCAAGGGAAACACCAGCCCATAGTCTCGAAAACCCTATACGATTCATGCCGAGATCGCGCCGCTGGCAGATTAGTGTCAGCCACAAGAGTTTGGGGCGGGAAAGAATATCGTTATCGCAGCTTAGTAAATTGCAACGGTTGTGGCAGCCGAATGACCGCCGAGATGCAGGCAGGATATGCCTATTACCGATGCCGAAGCGGTGTATGCAAAGGCGTTTGCATCAACGAGAATTATATAACCGCTGAGCTTAACTTAGCTCTGTCATACTTACCGTTACCACAACTGTTGGAGACTTTCCTCTTAGAAGTGTTCGAGCAAGCTCAAAAGGAGCGTATCGGGGCAACGCAATCCATAAAGGCCGAGCTTGAGCTACAACTGGCCCAAATTGAAGCTCGTGACGGCCGATTGACCGACTCAATGATCGACGGCGTAATTAATCGGACTGCCTATGAGACACGTAGAAATGTCCTTTTGAACGAGCGGATCAATGTCAGCGAAAGGCTACAAAATCTCCAAATCGACATCCAGTCCGACAAAGCCACCGAAAAGTTCACCGAAGTCGTAAAAGCCTTACAGAATATGGCCCATTTGCAAAATGAGGCCCAATTCCGCGAAATCATGAAATTGGCTTCACCGAAGATTGCAATTTCGGGAAAGAGCGTTGCAATTCAATGGTCAAATGTCTTTTCGATGCTCTTAGATGTGGGGGGTTACTCCTATGGTGCGGATGAACGAATAGACCACCTAAAAAGGATGGGGTTGGTCACAGGTGGTGACACACCACTCAATACAGAGACAATTGCCCTTTCCGAAGGCGATAAACGCTTTCAAAAGGGTGTCCTTGAGAATGCCGTTGTCCTTTATAAAGCTGTCATATCGGCCCCGAACCCTGACCGCCGATACCCAGCTCAATTTTACCCCAAAGGGCGCAAGCCTAATGCCTGATAGTCAGTAGGGCGCACTCACCCCACTTTTAAATATAACATACACTGCATTCCACTGGGGCAGTGAACGGGAACTTGTCAGTCAAATGGAACTGATTCTGCTTGGCGCTTATTCAAGATTGACAGCTTCAATCGAATCATTAGGTTGTATTTTAATAAAAAAAACAGGGTCCATAGAAAATCACCAGTCCTGAAAGGATAGGGTCTATGCGGCATTGTGTGCAATCGAAGAAAATTGGGTTTTCAGCCGGTCTTGCAGCAATTATCTATGTGCTGCCAGCACCAGCGCAAGCTTCTGAAACCGTTACCCATCAATATGATGAATTGGGACGTTTGATTTCCAGCAGTAAATCAGGTGGTCCGGCAACAGCCTCACAAACTACGACCGCGTATGATCCGGCAGGCAATCGGTCTAATCAAACAACCAGTGGCGTATCGGGTGGCGGAACACCTCCGCCACCACCACCACCGCCACCATCGGGTAACTTGCCACCAGTCGCAAATGCGGATTCGGTCTCTGTTATGTGCAATGCTACGACCACGGTAAATGTGACCGCAAATGATACTGACCCTGAAGGTAATTTGCCGCTGACAGTGCTATCGGTAACTTTGCCGCCGCTTGATACTGCATCGGCGACAGTTTTATCCGCAAGCACAATACAGGTTACGGGGGCAACTTTCGCACAAAGCACAGCAGCAACATATTCGGTCAAAGACTCGCTGAACGCGACCGCAACCGGCAATCTCACTATTATCACAACAGGGACTTTTGCGCAATGTTCACAATGATGATGGGGGCAAGTCCAGTGGCACAGATTTCGGCAGCTAAGGAGTATGGGATGAAGTCGCAGCGGGCTATTAGGCGCATTGCCTTTCTTGCACTTCTAACAACAGCCTCAAACGCCTACGCGCAAGAACGTCCCGCTGGGTTTGAACCGATCAAATCCGTAACTGACGTTAATGGCGTAGACCTGCTGTCAGGCAAGATGACTTTTCCGGTGCCGCCGCTGTCGGTTCCTGTTGCGCCGGAACTATCGATCACGCGTATTCAGGACATCGTGAACTATCTCTCTGGTTCGCGCACCATTGGCCTTGCCGGAGAGCCTCAAACCAATGCTGATTTGCGGATTGGCGAGGGCACATCGGAGCGATTTGAGTGTCCTGCTGATACCTGTGCATCCAAATCAGGGCGGCATGGCGCGCTGGTTGGTGGTCCGGGGCTTACACTTGGTTCGCCCGGCTTGTTCGTTTTCACGCAAGGCGGGACCGGTAAGCAAATTCGTTACAATCAAACAGCGTCGCAGGTCATTACGGGCGGAACACAGCCTGGGCAAGGCAGCAACACTTTTGCGTATTGGGCGTCAAAGATCACATATCCCGAAGGAATTGTTCTCGATTTTGAATATGACGTTAATGTCGTTTCGACAGCAACCCGAAATCTGCGCCCCACAAAGGTAAAGTCCAACCGAGGCTTCCAGTTGCGGGTTACTTATGCCAGCAACGATCCACTCAATGTGGGCTGGGCGCTTCCCTCTGCGGCGGCGATTTACCGCGAGGGAGAGTTTACAACACCCCTTGCCAGCGTCACCTATCCGGCGGGCGGTGCAAGCGATATGGCAGGAGCTGTTTGGTTTGGTGCATTTGTAAATAGCCTCGGCTCCAGCGGCAGTGTTCCTGCCGGAAGCTACCGCCCCCCGACAAATACGTCGAACCAGATTGTCGCGTCGACAGCCGTCTCGGACGAACGCGGCCCGCTTTTGTCGTCCGTTGTAAAGGACGGAACGCAGACGTGGAACTATGCCTATTCGCACGCGGCAAATAATAGCATCACTAATAATCCCTACGTGGTGGGTCGCACGGTTACGATCACCGGACCTGCAAGCTATTTTCGCAAAATATGGATCACCGAGGGGCGCAAGGCCAATGCTCCAAACGCGGCGATCACCAAGGAGCAGGATGCTCTGAACCGCACCACGCTTTATACAAACGACACTTTTGGACGAGTTACCCGTGTGCAAATGCCCGAAGGCAACGCGGTTGAGATTGTCTACGCTCCGATTATGGGTCACATCACAAAAAAGACCGTCAAGGCCAAAACCGGCTCTGGCCTTCCCGACATCATCGAGGAAGCAACCTTCACAACTGATCCACTTTGCCCGGATAATGCGTTTGCATATTGCTACCGTCCGCTAACCGTTAAGGACGCCAAGAGCAATATCACAGATTACGAATGGACCAGCTTTGGCGCACTGACCAAGGAAACCAAGCCCGCTGACCCCAGCGGCATTCGCCCAACCCGCCGCATCGAATATGTCCAGCGCTTTGCGTGGTATAATAATGGCAGCGGAACCTTTGTGCGCTCACTTTCGGGGATCATGCTGAAATCGAAAGAACGCACCTGTAAGACCACTGCAACGGTGGGTAATGCCTGTGCAGGCGGCGCGAACGACGAGGTCATTACCGATTACGACTATGGCCCTGATAGCGGACCCAACTATCTGTTGCTGCGCGGTATGACTGTCACCGCTACCGGAACAAGCGGCGCTTTGGAAATCCTCCGCACCTGCTTCACTTATGATCCGCAGGGCCGCAAAATATCTGAAACGCAGCCGATGGGAACAGGGAGCACCTGCCCATGATCCGCACTGCTCTCACGCTACGCACTTCGATCCGAGCCATCGCGCTTGGCACTTTGATGCTTTCGCCTTCGCTCGCCTTTGCGCAAGCTGCCCCATCGGCTTACACATCGGCCATGCGTTATGACGCCGCGAACCGGCCCACCGGAAGCATCGCGCCCGATCCAGACGGCACAGGTCCGCTAAAATTTGCGGCATCGCGCACCACTTATGACGCATCAGGCCGCGTGACCAAGGTGGAGACAGGCGAGCTTGCGGTTTCGAAGCCAGAGAGCATTGCCCCGTCAGCATGGGGCGCAGACTTTACCGTCCTGTCCAGCGCAGAGACCGTCTATGATACGCTCGACCGCAAGATACAGGATATTGGCAAAGCATCGACCGGCGCAATCGTTTCCGCCGCGCAATACACCTATGACGCAGCAGGACGCCCCGATTGCGCAGCAACGCGGATGAATCTGTCCGCCATCCCCGCCGCTGGTAGCAATGCCTGCACGCTTGGCACAGCGGGTAGCTTTGGCGGGGACCGCATTACCAAAAATGTCTATGATGTCGCCAGCCAGTTGCTTGTGGTCAAAAAGGCGTTCGGCACCGCGCTGCAACAGGATTATGTCACCTACACCTATACCAATAACGGCAAGCAGGCGACGGTGAAGGATGCCAATGGCAACCTTGCGACCTATGCTTATGATGGCCATGACCGATTGGTTGCATGGCGGATGCCTGGCAAGACCAACGGCGCGGTCTCGGCAAGCTGCAACATCGGCACGATAGCAGAAGTGGGCGGCATAACCGGCCCGGTCAATACGCGCAACGCCAGCGACGATTGCGAGAAATACTCCTATGATCGCAATGGCAACCGCGCCAAGCTTGTCAAGCGCGACGGCACGGTGCTGGCCTACAGTTACGACAACCTCAATCGCCCGACCCTGAAAGATGTTGACGCCACCGATGTGCGAACGACGCTGGCCGCAACGCACAAACGCGACGTCTATTACGGCTACGACCTGCGCGGGCTTCAACTGTATGCGCGCTTCGACAGCGCGACTGGTGAAGGCGTTGCTACCGCCTATGACGGCTTTGGCCGGACAGTGAGTTCAACGCTCACTATGGACGGCGTGACACGAACGCTTTCCTACGCTCGCAATGCGAATGGCAACCGCACCAGCCTGACATGGATGGACGGCAATGTTACTGCTTATAGCTATGACGGCTTGAACAGGATGAACACGCTGTATGAAGGCCCGCTTGCCAGCAACATCAATATGCTAACCTATGCGTATAACAATCGCGGGATGCGCAGCAACCAGACGGGGCGGTTTGCGCAGGTCTCGACCTTCACACCCGACAGCGCAGGCCGCTTGGCGAGCATCGCACACGACGTCACAGGCACAACAAACGACGTCACCTATGGCCTTGATGCCTATAACCCCGCATCCCAAGTGACGCAGCGCAGCACCAGCAACGACGCCTATGCGTGGACCGGCGCGTATAATGTCAGCCGCGATTATGCGGTGAACGGGCTAAACCAATATACCAGTGCAGGACCTGCAACATTCAGCTATGATGCCAACGGCAACCTGACGGGCGATGGTGCGAACATTTATGTTTATGATGTGGAAAACCGA
>JAYUOS010000027.1:0-17126 GCA_043760725.1 Sphingomonadales bacterium | reverse complement strand
TAAATATGATATCATATTAAACAGGAGGTCATAATGACGAATACGATGGAACAAGGCGCGCTGAATGCGAGCAGCGAGCGCGGATCGGGCGGATTTAGCGGATATCTTGCGCTGTTACTGATGCTTGCAGCCTTTGCTTATGGATGTTGGGCGCTTTCGAATGTGATTCGCGGTGGTGATGCAGCGATGGCCTTTGATATTATCGGGCTGATCGTGGCTATTTCGGCATTCGTCCTGCTTTCTGCCGGATTCTATATGATTCAACCGAATCAGGGCGTGGCGATCACATTGTTTGGCGCGTATAAAGGCACCGACCGGTCCGAAGGTCTGCGCTGGGTCTGGCCGTGGATGGGCAAAGCGAAAATTTCGCTGCGCTCGAACAACCTGATTTCGGACAAGATCAAAGTCAACGATCTGCGCGGCAACCCGATTGAAATTGCGGCGCAAGTCGTGTGGCGCGTCACCGATACGGCGCAAGCCTTGTTCGACGTCGATGATTACAAAGCGTTCGTCATGGCGCAGATCGAGGCGGCGGTGCGCGCCATCGGCTCGCGCTACCCCTATGACGATATCGAGCATAAGGAAGTGACCTTGCGCGGCAATCACGACGAGGTTGGCGGCGAGCTGCGCATTGCGCTGACCGAACGATTGAAGGTTGCGGGGATCAGCGTTGATGAATGCGGCTTCACCCATCTGGCCTATGCCCCCGAAATCGCGGGCGCCATGCTGCGCCGCCAACAGGCGCAAGCGGTGGTTGCCGCGCGCCAGACTTTGGTTGAGGGTGCGGTTGGCATGGTCGAAATGGCGCTGGGTTTGCTCGCGGCAAAGGGCGTTGTCGATCTGGACGATGAACGCAAAGCGGCGATGGTATCGAACCTGATGGTGGTTTTGTGCGGCGAACGCGACACGCAACCGGTGGTGAATACCGGCACGCTGTATAGCTAAGTCAGTCATATGGCCGCGCCTGTAAAAAAAGCGTTTCCGTTGCGCCTCGACCCTGCCTTGTTCGCAGCGGTCGAGCGCGCAGCGGCGGCTGATTTCCGCAGCTCCAATGCCGAGATCGAAGTTCTGCTGCGCGAGGCGCTGGGTCGGCGCGGGGTGAAGGTCGCCGTCAGCGACAAGCCAAAACGCGGGCGGCCGGTGATCAGAGAAGGCTCGGGCTATGAATAATGAGAAGGAGCCAGGATTATGACGACGCATCGATGCCCTAAGTGTGAAGGTGTGATGGCCGAAGGTTTCATTGTCGATGCCACCTATGGCGCGAATGTGGTCAGCCGCTGGGTTGAAGGCCAACCGGAACGAGTCTTTTTTGGTGGGCTCAAAATTCGCGGTAAAACGGTTCGCCATGTGCAAACGTGGCGCTGCGACCGCTGCGGTTATCTTGAGAGCTACGCAGTCATGTGACAGGGAGAAAAGAGGCATATAATGGCTAATTCGATGATAGATAAAGATCCTTGGTTCCGGGCTAAACGCTTTGGCTATGGCGCTGGTTTGCCGTTCAAATGGCAGGGCTGGGTTCTGCTCTTATCGCACATGGCGGTAATCATCGGGCTTGCGTTTTTGCTGGCGGACAGGCCGATGCTGATGCTGCCGCTGGTGCTGCTCGTCGCTTTTGCGCCCATGCCGATCTATGCCGTGCGTACCCAGGGTCGGTGGAAATGGCGCAACGGCGGTCAGGGGCAAGATAGCTAAGGGCGTTCAAGCCCCCAGCTTCGCCCAAGCTAGCCCCGCAAACTCGCACAACAACGGCCGCGTATCGCGCGGGTCGATGATATCCTCGATGTTGAATTTCTCCACTGTGCGGAATGGTGAGGTCACCGCATGCAGCCGTCCCTTGATCTCCGCCAGCTTCGCCGCCGGATCGTCTGCTGCTGCAATCTCCGATTTATACGCCGCCTCCAACCCGCCTGCGATGGGGAGGCTCCCCCAATCGCCGCTCGGCCACGCGAAACGGTACTGGAACGCCTCGCCGTTCGACATCGCGCTTCCCGCAATTCCATAAGCGCGGCGGATAATGACACTCGCCCATGGCACGCTCGCTTTATAGACCGCGTTCATCGCCTCGACCCCGTAACGGATCGTGCCGGTGCGCTCAGCCTCTAGGCCAACCATAAAGCCAGGATTATCGACCAGATGAACGACGGGCAGTTTGAATAATTCCGCCAACTCGACAAAACGCTTCACCTTTTGCGACGTCAACGCATCCCATGATCCGCCCAAAAAAGTCGGGTCCGACGCCAAGACGGCAACTGGCCAGCCATCCAAACGCGCGAAAGCGGTGATCGCCGCGCGGCCCCAGCGTTTGCCCATTTCAAATACGCTAGCTTGATCGAACACCGCGTCCAGCACGCTACGCATTGAATAGACCTGCTTATCTGCGCGTGGGACGATAGAGAGCAGCTTCTCCTCGCGCCGGTCAACCGGATCGGTGCAGGCGGCGCGGGCCGCATGTTTGCCAACCGACGACGGCAGATACGATAAAAACCGCCGCGCCGCCGTAAAGGCTTCGTCCTCGCTCGCCACTTCCTCATCGACAACGCCGTTGCGGGTATGGATATCGCTGCCGCCCAATGCCTCTTTGCTCAGCTCCTCACCAATTTGCGCAGCAACCACAGGCCCTGCGGCGAACAGCTGCGACAGCCCCTTGACCATGATCGAATAATGGCTGGCAACGGTGCGCGCCGCACCCAGCCCTGCCGTCGGCCCCAATGCCAAAGCGACCACGGGCACGCTTTCAAGATTTTTGACGATGTCGTCCCATCCGGGCACCATCGGCACATAGGTGTAGCCGGTGTCCTCCAACGTCTTCACCGATCCACCGCCGCCGGTTCCATCGATCATCCGGATCAAAGGTAGCCCCAAAGTGTGCGCCATCTTTTCGCACTGAACGAATTTGCGATGGAGTGCAGCATCGGCGGCCCCGCCCCGGACCGTGAAATCATCGGCGCTGGCGACTATTGGGCGGCCATCGATATTGGCGCGGCCAAAGATGAAGTTTGATGGGGCGAATTCGGAAAGTTCGCCCGCTTCGTCATAACTGCCTTTACCAGCAATTTTACCAATCTCGCGGAAGGAACCGGCATCCACCAGCCGTCGCACGCGGTCGCGCGCATCCAGCTTGCCCTGGCCGTGCTGCCGCGCAAGCTTCTCCTCGCCGCCCATTTTCTCGGCAAGTGCTTCGCGCATCCGCAGATGTTTAATCTCTTTTTCCCAGCTCATATGGTTCCTCCGAAACCCGCAGAAATCTCAGCAAGTAGAGGGTATATAGGGGGGTGGTCGGGCCGTTGCTCTGTCATCCGAACAGTTAATCTGAATTCGGGTATGTAGGACAGGATTATTTCATACAAAGCCACGAAACCACAAAGATTGCGGTTTTTATCTAAAACCGCATCGCGACACTGACGCCTGCGCTTTTGCTGTCGCCCCATGGCATCACCAACGCTTGGCGTTCGCTGCGGCGGTTGGTGATCAGGAAACCTGTCGCTGTGCCGATGCCTGCGCCGACAACCACGTCATACCAATGGTGCTTATCCGCCTGAACGCGGGCGAGGCCGACAAAGCTTGCGACCACCATCGCGGGGATGCCGACCTTTGGCCCTTGCCGGTTGAACAGTGTTGATGCAGCGGCAAATGCGGTGCTGGTATGGCCCGATGGAAAGCTTTTCCGGTCGCTGCCATCCGGGCGCAGTTCGGGGAAGGCTTCCTTTAATCCAGTGGTTACCAGCGCCGATGCGCCAATCGAGCCAAATGCTTGAAACGCGCCTTGCTTATCGGCTTTGGCAATCGGCACGCCAAGCGCTGCAATGGTCAAACCAGCGACGCCGATGTCGCTTGCGGTTGCCCATGCTTTTTCGTCCTTAGCTTGCGCAGATACAGGACATAGGCTGATAAGAACCGGCAAGCAGATGGCGTTTGCTAGCAATTTCATAGTCTGGATTTCCAATTCGATCTCGGTACTCCGGCATCGCCTAGCCCTTCCTCAACAATGCCACCATACAGCTTTAAGGCCAAGCGATTGCGCGGCAATTGCTATCGCGCCCGCTGCTGACTATATCGACCGTCATGTCTTCCATACGCCCGTGGCGCGATATCGCGCGTCGTCAGTCTCGCCAGATCATGGTTGGTTCCGTTCCTGTTGGCGGCAATGCGCCGATTTCGGTGCAGACGATGACCAACACGCTCACCAGCGATGCCAAAGCGACCATCGACCAGATCCGCCGTTGTGAGGATGCAGGCGTCGATATCATCCGCGTGTCCTGCCCCGATGTTGAAAGCACCGCTGCGCTGAAACAGATTGTCCGCGCCAGCCATGTGCCAATCGTTGCCGACATCCATTTCCATTACAAACGCGCGTTGGAGGCGGCGGACGCAGGCGCGGCGTGTTTGCGGATCAATCCCGGTAATATCGGCAGCGCAGAACGCGTCAACGAAGTCGTCAACGCCGCAAAAGCCAATGGTTGCGCGATCCGTATTGGCGTGAATGCGGGGTCGTTGGAAAAGGACCTGCTCGAAAAATACGGCGAGCCTTGTCCAGAGGCTTTGATCGAATCCGCGCTCGACCATATCAAGCTGCTGCAAGACCGCGACTTCCATGAATTTAAGGTCGCGGTAAAGGCATCCGACGTCTTCCTTGCGGTCGCCGCCTATATGGGGCTGGCCGAGGCGGTCGATTGTCCATTGCATCTGGGGATTACAGAGGCGGGCGGATTAATCGGCGGCACGGTGAAATCCTCCATCGGCATGGGCAATATGCTATGGGCCGGCATCGGCGACACGATACGCGTTTCGTTGTCAGCGGAACCCGAAGAAGAAGTCCGCGTCGGCTATGAAATCCTAAAGTCGCTCGGCCTGCGCACCCGCGGCGTCCGTGTGGTCAGCTGCCCATCCTGCGCGCGCCAAGGTTTTGACGTGATCCGCACCGTGCAAAAACTCGAAGAAGCGCTCGGCCATATCAAAACCCCGATGTCGCTCTCGGTGCTCGGTTGCGTTGTCAACGGTCCAGGTGAAGCGCGTGAGACGGACATCGGCATTACCGGCGGCGGCAATGGCAAGCATATGGTGTATCTATCAGGCGTCACCGACCATCATGTGCAGGATGATGACATGATTGGGCACATCGTGAAGCTGGTCGAGGCCAAAGCGGCGGAGATCGATGCGGGGGTGAGCGTGAGCATGGATGTTGCGCATGGCAAGGCTGGTTAGGTTTATTGACGCAGCGTAGGTCCTATGTTAGCAGTTAGTGCCTAAGGGTTGTAATATGACTTATCACTCCAAAATGATCAAAGGCGGGAAGATGGTTATCCCAGCCGAATTGCGACGTGAACTGGGATTTCAGGATGGCGACGCATTGTATGTTGACCGCGACGGATCCAAATTGATTGTGCAATCACGCGCCGCTATGCTTCAGGAAATCCGCAAGAAAGTGAAATCCGCGCTTAAGCATCCTGTTTCGGTCGATTCCTATTTGAAAGAAAAATGGGCTGAGGCTGATCGCGAATGAGCTTCGTGCTTGATGCATCTGCCCTGCTAGCTGCGCTTTTTAACGAACCTGGCGGCGACTATGTTTTTGAGGTCATCGACAACGCCCATATTTCAACGGTCAATCTCAGCGAAGTTTATACTACGTTGCTCGACGGAGGTTCTACTTTCGAGCAGGCTGAGGAAATAGTGAGGCCACTCCCGATCTGCATTCGAACCTTTGGGTCCGATCACGCCCTTGAGGCCGCAAAGTTGCGTGGATTGACCAGGGGATTTGGACTATCTCTAGGCGATCGAGCCTGCATCACCCAAGCTATCATGGACGATTTACCAATTTTAACATCGGACCGGCGGATGGCGGAAGCAAAAGCCGTGCTCGGCATCGACATCCGGATGATCCGCTAACCCATGACACTCTCCATCCGCTCTGCCACCCCTACTGACCTCCCATTGATTGCGCAGTTTATCCGCGATCTGGCGGAGTATGAGAAGTTGGCGCATGAGGTGCGCTTTGATGAGGCGGTTTTGGGGGAGCGGCTGTTTGGAGCCAATAACGGTCACGGCCCCTATGCCGAGGTGTTGATCGGTGAAATCGACGGTACGCCGCAAGGCTTTGCTCTGTTCTTCCACAATTTCTCGACCTTTGAAGGTCGCCCCGGGATTTATCTGGAGGATCTGTTCGTCAGGCCAGAGGCGCGCGGGTCGGGGTTGGGTAAGGCGTTGTTGAAACGGCTCGCGGCGCTGGCGTTGGAGCGCGATTGTGCGCGGCTGGAATGGTCAGTGCTCGATTGGAACGAACCTGCAATCACATTCTACAAGTCATTGGGTGCGAAATCGATGGACGAATGGACAATAAACCGGGTTGATGGTGCAGCCTTGCAGGAGCTTGCGGGATGATCCGGCAAATTTTGGTTATTGCGGCGTTGCTCGGCGCGTCGGTCACTTTTCCGGCCAACGCGGCCAAGGAGGTCGAAGCCGGAAACCCGGAAGCAAGCCCCTTTGACGCTAAGGCCAACGCACGAGCCGAAGTGGACGCTGCGCTTGCCCGGGCAAAGGCGGGCAATCGCATGGCTGTCATCGTGATGGGGGCCAATTGGTGTCACGATAGCCGGGCACTGGCTGGCTGGCTGTCCCAACCGCATTTCGCTGCGATGATCGTATCGCGTTATGAACTGGTTTATGTCGATGTTGGTTATAAAGACCGCAACATCGATATTGCCCGCCGTTTTGGCATCAAATCGATCAAAGGCACGCCCACGGTGTTGATCGTGGGTGGCAATGGAAAGCTGCTCAACAAAAAAGACGCGCCGACTTGGCGCAATGCGGGAAGCCGCACCAGCCAGGAGATTTATAAGGCCTTCGCTGAGTTTACCCCTGCTTAAGCCGCGCCTGCTATGCATCTTCACATATGTGGAAACAGGTGATGCCTTTGTTTGTGATCGCGGTGCTGGTTGGCTGGTTCATGCCGGCAAACGAGCCTGTGGCAAAGCGGGCGGAGGCCACAGCTGTTGCGGTTAAGCCAGAAGCCAAACCGGCATCCGCTGCGTTTAATAATGTTCCCTCAGGCTTTAACAAAACTGGCGAGATGGTGCTGACCCGCTCGCCGGACGGCCATTACTACGCACCGGGCAATGCCGATGGCGCGTCCGTCCGGTTCCTCGTCGATACCGGCGCTACGGTTGTCGCGTTGACACAAGGTGATGCGGAACTACTCGGTCACTACGTCAACCCCGGGGAATTGACAGTTGTCGGGCGCGCCGTGAATGGCGAAGTACGTGGCAAATCGATAGTAATAAAGCGGCTTTCTATAGGTGATATCGCGGCCGAAAATGTGCCAGCAGTGATTATCCCCGACGGCTTGCGTGTATCGTTGCTCGGCCAATCCTTCCTGTCGCGGGTTGCACATGTTACGATCAGCGACAACCAGATGACGCTGAAAAACTAACTCCGTTCCAGCAAGAAAACCGCGTGTTCCGCCAGCAGATTGGCCCCGCGCGCATTGCGTTCTTTCTCACCGCTCAAATACCATTCGCCTTTGATCGCATAACCGCGGTCGGCGACAAAGCTTTTGAAATCGGCGATGGTAACGTGGTGGATGTTGGGCGTGTCATACCAACGATGCGGCAGCTGTTTGGTCACGGGCATCCGTCCCCCCAGCATGTGCGCGAAACGGATTTTCCACTGCGCAAAATTGGGGAACGAGACGAACGCCTGCCCGCCGATGCGGAGCAATTGATCGAGGACCAGATCCGGCCGCCGCGTCGTTTGCAACGTCTGGCTTAGGATCGCATAGTCAAAGCCGTGATCCGGGTAATCGGCAAGATCAGTGTCAGCATCACCCTGCACCACCGCCAATCCGCGCGCGACAGCGGCGGAAACATTGGCCGACTCAATTTCGAGTCCGCGCGCATCGACACCCTTTTGATCGCGCAGAGCCGCCATCAAAGCACCGTCGCCGCAACCAACATCCAGCACGCGCGATCCGGCGCGGATGGATTCCGCTATTATGGACAGGTCGGGGCGGAGGTTGGTCATGGCATTGCTTTCAGCATAGCTAGTGCTTCGGGTGAAAGCCGCTCCATATAATTGTCTGGTCGCAACAGGGCGTGAAAACCAAGCTTTTCATACACACCGTGTGCGTCGGCGGTGACCAGACCAAAGCGCCGGACACCGGCAAAATCGGGACACTCGATAAACCAGTCAATCATGCGCCTGCCCAAACCCATTCCACGCGCGCTTTCATCCACCCAGACATCGGCGATCCAAGCGAAAGTCGCATGGTCCGTGATCGTACGGGCAAAACCCAACTGCTGATTGTCGCGATAAACGCCAAGGCAATGTGATCCTTTTATGGCTTGCTCGATAAGCGCTCGGTCGATGCCTGGTGACCAATAGCTTGAAGCTAGCCACCTATGGATTGTATCGAGATCCAAGCGCGCTTTATCATCACAGAAGCTAAAGTTCACAGCCCACCCGCTTTCAAAAAGCCGTCAACGATGCGGTTCATTTCGGGCGCGTCGAGCAGGAAGGCGTCATGGCCAAACGGGCTGGAGAGTTCGACAAAACTCGCCGCTGCGCCCGCTGCGTTCAAGGCGCGGACAACGCGTTTGGACTCGATGGTTGGATACAACCAGTCGGTGTCGAAACTGATCAGGCAAAACCGGGTTTTCGTGCCTTTGAAGGCAGCGGCGAGGCTGCCGTCATGCGCCTCTGCAAGATCATAATAATCCATGGCGCGGGTGATATAGAGGTAGCTGTTGGCGTCGAAACGTTCGACAAAGCTTAATCCTTGATAGCGGAGATAGCTTTCGACCTGAAAATCAGCGTCAAAGCCAAAAGTTTTGGCGCCTTTGGTTCCATCGGGCCGGTCTTGCAACTGCCGTCCGAATTTCTGCGTCAGCCCCTCTTCGGATAAATAGGTGATGTGGGCGGCCATCCGGGCAACGGCAAGGCCGGCATCGGGTTGATCGACCGAGCCATAATACGCCCCATTTTGCCAATTGGGATCGGCCATGATCGCTTGCCGCCCAACCTCGTGAAAGGCGATATTCTGCGCGCTGTGCCGTGCGGTCGAGGCGATCACGATCGCCGAAAGCACGCGGTCTGGGTATAATGACGCCCAGGTCAGTGCTAGCATCCCCCCCATCGATCCACCGATAACACAGGCGAGTTTTTCGATCCCCAAATGGTCGAGCAAGATCGCCTGTGCGCGCACCATGTCGGCGATGGTGATGACCGGGAATTCCATGCCATAAGGCGCGTCGCTGGCGGGATCGAAACTGGCAGGGCCAGAACTGCCCATACAACTGCCCAACACATTGACGCAGATGACGCAGTATCGATCAAGATCAACGGGCTTGCCTTTGCCGACCATGTTGACCCACCAGCCGGGCTTTCCGGTCACCGGATGCTGTGAGGCGACATATTGATCCATCGTCAGCGCGTGACAGACAAGGATCGCGTTTGATTTTTCGGCGTTTAGTTCGCCGTAAGTTTCATAAGCGAATTCTACAGGCGCAAAGCTTGCGCCGCTGTCGAGCTTCACCGGCCCCAGCAGCTTTGTCCGCCTGTCGAGGCCAAATCGCCCATCGTCATTCATGTTTTGCGACATATCAGTGAATTGAGGGGAGGCAAGATATTGTTGAGGCTCGCCCCTCTCCAGTGGGAGAGGGTTGCGAAGACTTGCGAGCTTGCTCGTTAGGCGCAGCTGGGTGAGGGGTTGTGCCCTATCGATAAACCACAACCCCTCACCAACTTCGCCTAACCGCTAAAGCGGTAAGGCTTCATATCCTCTCCCACTGGAGAGGTAGTAAGACCCCAGTTGCGCAGCCACCGCCCCGCCGCTATGCCGCGCGGCATGACATCTCCTATCGCTAAACCCTGGATCAACGCCATTCACGCTTATACGCCCGGTAAGGCAAAAAGCGACGACGGCCGTTTGCTGATTAAATTGTCCGCCAACGAAAACCCTTTGGGGTGCAGCCCCGATGCTGAGGCAGCGCTGGTTGAGGCGCGCAATACTCTGGCGCGCTATCCCGATCCAGCATCGACTGCGCTGCGAGAGGCCTTGGGCAAAGCGTATGATCTGGAGGCCGACCAGATCGTCTGCGGCACCGGTTCAGACGAACTGCTCAACCTGATTGCTATGGGCTATGCCGGGCTTGGCGATGCGATCATTCACGTCAATTACGGTTTTGCCGTTTACGAAATCGCGACCCGCAAAGTCGGTGCTGACGTCGTTGTTGCGCCTGACAAGGACTATGGCACCGATGTCGATGCGATATTGAATTTGGTCACGGCCAAAACACGGCTGATCTATCTGGCCAACCCCAACAACCCGACTGGTACGCTAACACCCAATAGCGAAATCATCCGGCTGCATGCCGCATTGCCAAAAGACATGATTCTGGTGCTCGACCAAGCCTATGGCGAATACATGGAAGACGATGGCCCATCGGCGTTTGATCTGGCGCGGGCGCATGAAAATGTTCTGGTCACGCGGACCTTCTCAAAAATTTATGGCTTAGCTGCGGAACGGATTGGCTGGGCCTATGGCCAACCGCATCTGATCGATACGCTGAACCGCATTCGCGGCCCGTTTAATGTGACTAGCGCCGGGCAAGCCGCTGCCATTGCAGCGCTTGCGGATAAAGAATTTGTGGACCGCAGCCGAGCCCATAACAAGGAATGGCGCGATTGGCTGAATGCAGAAGTCGCTGCGCTTTCCAACCATGGTTTGCGCGCTATTCCGTCCGCGGCGAATTTTGTGCTGGTGTTATTTGAAGGCGCGGTCAGTGCAGAGCTTGCCGATCAGGAGCTGATGGATGCGGGCTATGTCGTTCGGCGGCTGGCCGGGCAGGGCCTTGGCCATGCCTTGAGGATCACGATCGGCACAGAAGATGAAAATCGCGGGTCTATGGCTGCATTGCGCGCAATATTGGAAAAGCCCCGCTGATGCTGCCGTTCGCGCGCATTTCCATCATTGGCCTTGGCCTGATCGGTTCGTCGGTGGCGCGCGCGGTAAAGGCGAATATGCCCGGTGTGCGGGTGACGGGTTTTGATGCCGACCCCGATGTGCGTGACCAGGCAAGGGCTTTAAGCTTTTGTGATGATGTCGCCGATACGGCGGGAACAGCTGTCATCGATGCGGGCCTTGTAATCCTATGCGTGCCAGTGGGCGCAATGGGCGCGGTCGCGCTGGATATGCGCGCGGATTTGCCAGCCGACGCGATCATCAGTGACGTTGGCAGCTGCAAACAAAGCGTCGCAGAGGCCCTGGCCGACGCGTTGCCGGGTGCGGTCATCATCCCGGCGCATCCGGTGGCGGGCACAGAAAAAAGCGGCCCCGATGCGGGCTTTGCAACGTTGTTTCAGCGCCGTTGGTGCATCTTAACCCCGCCCGATAGCGCACCCGAAGCAGCGGTTGAGGCGCTTAAAACTTTTTGGCAGCGGCTAGGCGCGGATATCGAGATTATGGACGCGCGGCACCACGACCTTGTGCTCGCCATCACTAGCCATTTGCCGCATTTGATTGCCTATACAATTGTCGGCACCGCCGATGACTTAAGCGAAGTGACGCAAAGCGAAGTGATCAAATACTCTGCTGGCGGCTTTCGCGATTTCACCCGTATCGCTGCCTCTGATCCGGTGATGTGGCGCGATGTGTTTTTGAATAACAAGGACGCCGTGTTGGAAATGCTTCAGCGCTTTTCAGAGGATCTGACCGCACTGCAACGCGCAATCCGCTATGGCAAAGGTGACGAGCTAGAAACCTTGTTCAACCGCACGCGCGACATAAGGCGGTCGATTGTCGAACAGGGTCAGGATGACGATGCGCCCGATTTCGGACGGCGGCATTGATTGAGGGCACAGGGGGCGAAGTCATGACGCAGATATTGAGCGGCGCACCCGTCTGGGTATATTTCCTTCTTGTCGGGCTCATCGTGCTCGGCGTCCGCCGATTGCGGACGCGAACAGTTCCCATGGTCGTAGCTTTGATCGCACCCGCCGCATTTCTAGCGTGGAGCTTGTCCGGAGCGGCAAGTTTTGGAGCGGCTTTTGGATACATACTTGCAATAGCGACATGGGTTGCAGGGGCGCTGCTGGGTGCCGTCAGTGGATATCTTGCTCCCGAACCACGGGGCCAGCGGGTAGCAGGAAAGCGCGTGACTCTGCCCGGAACATGGATGCCGTTGCTCACTTACCTAACTGTCTTTATCCTGCGCTTTGCTTGCGGTGCGTGGGCCGCGATTGTTCCGGCTCAAGCATATTATGCAGGTGCCGTGGCGATCGCGATCAGCGCGCTTATGACCGCGAGACTGGTCGTGGCTGTGCTCCGCTGGCGCTAAGCATTCAAAGCATTAATCGCCGCATGGACCTTGGCCTCGACTTCTTCGCGCGGCAGGCCGGCGGGAATGATCTCTCCGACTTTATAAGTCATGGTCCCACTATGCCAATAAGGCTTGCCTTTGGGGGTAAGTCTTCCGCTGTTCACCGCAATCGGCACAACCGGCAGGCCGAGCAATTTATATAGTCCAGCAAACCCGGATTGCAGTGGCGGGCTCTCCCCGTGCGCCACGCGCGTTCCTTCGGGGAAGATCACAATCGGCCGGTCGGCGGCTTTGATCTCGCGCGCGAGCTTTATCATTTCCCGCAATCCACTTGCCCCGCCTTCGCGGTCAACGGGGATCATGCCATACGCTTTGGCAGCAGTGCCCCAGCACGGGATGTCGAACAACTCGCTTTTTGTGACGACAGCGGGCAGTGTAAACATGCGCGGCATATCGATGGTTTCGAACATGCTTTCATGCTTGATCGCAAACAGCACGGCGCCTGACGGCAAAACGCCGTCGACTTCGGTCCGGATGCCCAAAATCCAGCGCGCCATTGCGTGATGGAACACGCTCCACCCGCGCACCGAGGAACGGAGAAACGAAACCGATGTATAGGTGCCGATAAAAGCACCCACGACGTAAACTACCGAGCCAATGTAAAAGACGATCCCGAACAGCAGCGAGCGGAGCAGGAACATCCGGTTCAAATCCCCACGAGCGCCGCAAGGCCCCGCAGCCAATATTTGTGGTATTCGGTGAAGAGTATTGGGAATGTCGGCTTAGTCGTGACGGCGTCTTCGGTAACAATGACATCATTCGGCAACGCCAGCTTCAGCTCCAGCCTTGCCCGGCGCATATGCCAATCATGTGTAACCAGCCGCAGCGTCTTGATCTTGTTCCGCGAGACCCAACGCGCGGTTTCCAGCCCGTTTGACCGCGTGTCGACCGCGCGGAAACCCAAATCGATGCAACAAGCGAACAATTTTTCCGGGCGTTTATATTCGGCGGCAAGTTCGTTCGGTTTTACGTCCAGATCGACGCCGGATATCAGCATCCGCCTGGCTTTGCCCTTTTCCAGAATCAATAGTCCGCGATCGATGCGGCCAGCGCCGCCCGTCAGCACCACGACGCCATCGGTTTTTTCCAATCCAGCGGGCTGCGGCAAAACCAAAGCGAACCAAGCAAAGCCGAGCAACCAAATCAGCAATAAAAAGGCGAGAATGCGTTTGATCATATAACCTTCTTAAGCGCCGAAAGCACAGTCCACCGCGCAGTCAGCATGGCGAGCGCAGCAACGCCCATGGGGATCAATATCAGGATTAGCCAACCATAGAACGGCATCCCTGCATCGGCAAGCAGCCCGGGTTCAAGCGCGGCAAACCGGTTTCCCAAAAGCCACAACAAAAGAACAGCGGCCAGCAATCCGACCATCCCGCCGAACAAAGCGTCGAGCGCCACGCGCCGCTGGAAAAGCCGTGCGGCCTGTATGTCGGTGGAACCCATCATATGCATGATCTCAATCGTAGTGCGGTGCGTATTCAGCGCGCCGCGGACCGACAGCACCACCGTTGCGGCGGTGGCGAGCAACAGCAGCAACATTACCCCGAGTGCGAGCAAGAACAATGTCTGCATCAAAGCAACAAACGGCGCCATCCAGCTCGCATGCGAATCGATCCGGGTCGTTTGTGACACGCGGCGGAGATTTTGCTGAATCTGTTTAAGCGCGGCGGACGTCGGTGGTCGGTCAAAGCGAACATCGATCAAGGCAGGCACCGGAATGTCGGCATCATTGGCCGCATCGCCGAGCCAAGGCTCGATTAGCTTGCGCGATTCGGCCTCTGGCACCGGCGTCACTGCGGCAACACCCGGCGTTCGGCGCAGCATCTCCGCCACAGCCTTTTGTTGAGCCGCGCGGGCGGCTGGATCGGGATCGAGCAATTGCACAGTCGCTTCGCTCGCCAATGTATCGCTGCCTTGGCTGGCGGCATTGCCAAGCGAAATCGCGGCCGCCGCGGCAAGCAATGTCAGGAACAGCATGATCGCCATTACCCATGACATCGTGCCCGAAAAGCGGCCGTCGGGGATCAGTTTCCGGTCATGCGCAGGGATAGCAAAGGCAAAAGGTGCGGCCATATCAGTTTTTCAAGATCAACGGGCGAGCGGGATGTTTCAACGATCCGGTGGGGTCGGATAACCGGCCCTTTTCCAGCCGCATCATCTGCGCGCCTTCGATTTCTTGCAGCAGATGGATGTCATGGGTCGCGACAACTACAGTTGTGCCCAGCCGGTTGAGCGCGGCGAACAATTGCAACAGCCGCACCGCCATTTCGGGATCGACATTGCCTGTTGGCTCGTCCGCTACCAGAATTTCGGGGCGGCCGATCACCGCACGGGCGATGGCAACGCGCTGTTGCTCCCCGCCAGATAGCGTTGCCGGTCGGGCCTCCGCCCGTTCGGACAGGCCGATCCACGACAGCATCTCGGTCACCGGGTCATGCAAGTCTTTCTCGGTGATCCCGGCAATGCGCAAAGGTAGCGCAATATTGTCGAACGCGGACAAATGCGGGACCAGGCGGAAATCCTGAAAGACAACGCCGATCCGCCGCCGAAATCCGGGCAAGCGGTCGCGTGTCATCGTTACGGTGTCATGCCCAAACATGCGGATCGCGCCACGGCTGGGTCGAAGCGAAAGATAGAGCAGTTTCAAGAGTGAAGTTTTTCCGGCGCCAGATGGCCCGGTTAAAAAGTAAAAGCTGCCGGGAAAAAGCGTGAAGCTGATATCGGTCAGAGTCTCTGAACCGGTGCCGTATCTGAGGCCCACATTGTCAAATTCGGCGACGCTTTGCATACGCGCATCGCATTTGCACATTCGTGGCGCGGGTGCAAAGGCATAGTTACCGCGACAAACCGCCTGCTATTCAGGGTCTTCCACAGCTATTTGCCCGTATCAGGGTTGCATCGCGCGCAGCGCTGCTGTTTATGGCGGTCGATTATGTTGCTGGTATGCCCCTCCTGCCGCACCCGATATGTTGTTCCTGATAGCGCGATTGGTGCTGCGGGGCGTCAGGTCCGCTGCGCCAGCTGCCGGCATAGCTGGTTCCAAGAAGGGCCATCAAGCGTCGCGCCACCCAGGCTGGAGCCTATCGCTCCCGCCGAAGCTGCGCCCGCCCCGATCTCGCCCGTCCCGACCTCTGTGGCACCACCACCTGCAGCAACGGTTTCGGCACCTGACGACTGGACGAGCGTTCACAAAGAAGCGCCAAACGCCGGATTTTCGGCATTGGATGCGCTGCCCTCCAGTGCGGAGCCTGCATCCGTTGATCAAGAAGAACCGGCGCTAACCGGCCTACGCGCGCCTTCATTGTCGGACGATCTGCCAGAACGCAGCCAGTTTGCGCATGAACCGCCATTCCGGCCAAGGCGCAATCCGGCAAAGATGATGACCTATGCCGCGATAGCTTTTGCCGCGTTCATCGCGGTTGCCGGCGGGGCGTTGTGGTATTCAGGCTGGCTAGAGGGCAGCTTTGCCGTCGGCGCGAAAGAATCCAAACTAAAAATCGTGACGCACGATAATTTGGAGTTGGGACGTGCAGCGGATGGTTCGCCCTATTTCATCGCCAGCGGGTCGATTGTGAATCCGACAGCTGAAAAGTTGCCGGTCCCTAATATGCTGGTCACGTTGAAAGACGCGAGTGGGCGTTCGATTTTTAATTGGGAAATGAAACCGCCCGTGGCTTCGCTTGCGCCCGGGGCTACGGTCGATTTCAGCCAGTTAAAACGCGATGTGCCTTTGGCCTCATCAAATATCACGATCAACTGGATATTGGGCCGCTAAGCGCGCAATCAGTTTCAGTAAAATTCGACCATCGGCATGCCGTCGCGTACACGACTTTGGCGGTGCGTCGTTTTGTGGGTGGTTTTGTTAATATCCCCAAAACGAACCTCTTCACCTGCGACAATCTCCACCGAGGCAATGACATGGACTTGTGCAACGACAGGCTTAGGCAGCGGCGCTGCTACGGCCAGAAGCAGGGGAAGAGCGATACAAAGCATCAAAGGGTTTAACGATTTGTTAACCCTTGGTAGCAAGTCATCTTCAGGGTTAACGGCAGCTTTTTTCGTTTTTCCTTCGCCGCACAATCGATATCAATCATCACTGCCCCGTTTTGCAACAAACCCGCATCCAAACATTGCACACGCAAAGCCTGTTGCGCGGCCGATGCCCTTTTGCTAGTGGCCCGCTCCTACCTGTCGGGACGTGTGCGGCCATGGCGGAATTGGTAGACGCGCAACGTTGAGGTCGTTGTGGGCGAAAGCCCGTGGAAGTTCGAGTCTTCTTGACCGCACCAATCAGTCTTACAAGGTAACAGATTTCCGCCTCCGGGCGACCTGCGCCCGCATAATGGCGCAGTTCTGCGGGGTTTCGACTCACATCATTTCCGGCCTGAAGCCAGAGACACGGATCGGCCTCTAGTAGGTGGCGCAAAAATGGCCGCATTCTCCGTCCAGAAGAACCCGGCTTCACTGTCATTCTGGTGGATGGTCTTGCGATCAGGCAGCGATGCCGAACAGCCGCTCCTGCTCCGCCCAGTCGATTGGCAGGTCCGCCATGAGCAGGGCCTGGCGGTTGAGCGATCTGGGTTGAACCCCCCGAGCGATCGCTTCGACGATCCGGGGGCTGAAGGTCGCGCACATGCGGCTGTGTGCGTCGCGGGCGGTGTATGTGCGTGCCTATCCCCGCGAGGGGCAGGAGATGCTGTTCGACGCCCATGCGCGGGCATTCGCTTTTTTCGGCGGGGTTCCGAGCCGAGGGAT
>JAYUOS010000026.1:0-59610 GCA_043760725.1 Sphingomonadales bacterium | reverse complement strand
ATGCAGCGTTCAGCGGCAGCGGCGCTGCACAGCTGCGTTATGCCAACTCTGGCGCAGATCTGGTCGTACAGGCAGATATCAACGGTGACGGCATCGCTGATATGGAGATCATCCTGCAGGGGCTGAATGGCGGAACACTGACCGCGGCGGATTTTATACTTTAGCTTTGGTGTTCAGCGCCAACTCGCTTTTTTAACCAATTACGGCTATGCCGGGCAGGATGAACACAGCTCCTGATTCCGCCGAGCCGAGCAAATCGGACCCGCGCCCGCCCTCTGCGGTGAGCAGTGGCGTTGGCATTGTCGGTGTCGTCGGGCTGATAGCATGGGTGCTGATCGCGCGCAATTTTGGCGCCGTAACCAGCACATTGCATCTGACCCCTTTTCTTGCATGGTTTTTTGGCGTGAATGTCATTCCTGAACGTGCCAGTGGCGAATTAGCTGCGTTGTCCTGCATCATCATGGTCGGCATGCCGATGGTGCTGTGGTCGCTGTTGGTAGACAAGGTCCATTTGCGAAAATCGACCGGAATTGATTGGTCGCTGCGCCGTCCGGTTGCTGATGTTCTCGATACCAGCGTGATTAAAATTGCCGGGCTATGGGCGACCTGGGCGTTGATCGCTGCTGCCTATTTTCTGTTCCGGTTTTACTGGAAGTCAGCGAACTGGAACTTTCCTTTTGCGATGCAGATGTTCCAATATGCGTTGCTACCTTTGGTGGTTGCCTCGGTTCCTTATGTCGTCTGGCTTGACCGCTATCTGGTTGATCCCCGCGATGGCAGCTGGCATTTCGGCGCGTGGATTGCGGGGCGTATTGACTGGAACAAGGACGAGATATTCCACCATCTGCGCGCGTGGCTGGTGAAGGGATTTTTCCTTGCGTTTATGATCTCGATTGTGCCGGGCGGCTTTGCTTTTGTCGTGAATGTCGACGTTAGCAAAGCGATATCGCAACCAGTTTCGCTGACCCAATTGTTGATTACTTCGATGTTTCTGATTGATGTGCAATTGGCAACCGTTGGCTATTTGCTGACGATGAAGCCGTTGGATGCACATATTCGCACAGCCAACCCTTATCTTGGCGGATGGGTTGCGGCCCTTGCGTGTTACCCGCCGTTCATCCTTCTCAATAGCGGTCAACTGATCGATTATACCGTTGGCACGTCAGGTGATAACAGCTGGCATTACTGGCTCGCGGGGCATGATGCGTTGCTTTACGCTTGGGGTGCCATCCTTGTGGTTTTGACCGGGATTTATGCCTGGGCGACGATGGCATTCGGGCTGCGGTTTTCCAATCTGACGCATCGCGGCATCCTGACTCACGGGCCCTATGCCTTTACCAAACACCCTGCCTATATGAGCAAAAATAGCTTCTGGTGGCTGGCAGTTTTACCGTTTCTGGTCACGACCGGCAGCACCGTCGATGCAGTGCGTAATACTGTGATGCTGGGCCTTGTCAGCGCGGTCTATTATTGGCGCGCACGGACCGAGGAAAAGCATTTGATGGCTGATCCCGCTTATGCCGAATATGCCGCTTGGATGGAACGCAATGCCCCCATCCCGCGCTTCTTTGCCAAATTGCGAGCACTGGCAGGCGGACGCTTGCGCAGGGACCTGCACCCCGAACCCGCCGAATAGGGGTTTAATCGCGCGATTAATGTGATAGCTTTCTTTGCAACAGGGCAGAGGAGTCGGAACATGCATGATCTGGTTATTCGCGGCGGAACTATTGTCGATGGCACTGGTAAGCCAAGCTTTACGGGCGACATCGCCATAGACGGCGGCCTGATTACAGCGGTCGGCAGCGTCACAGCGCAGGGCCGCGATGAAGTTGATGCCACCGGCAAAATCGTCACCCCCGGCTTTGTCGATATCCACACCCATTATGATGGCCAAGCGACGTGGGACCCGGAAATGGCCCCATCGAGCTGGCATGGCGTCACCACTGTTGTCATGGGCAATTGCGGCGTTGGCTTTGCCCCTGCCAAGCCCGACCGTCACGAATGGCTGATCAGCCTGATGGAGGGCGTAGAGGATATTCCCGGGACGGCATTGGCCGAGGGGATGAAGTGGAACTGGGAAACCTTCCCCGAATACCTGACCGCCCTCGAAGAATTGCCGCGCACTGTCGATGTCGCCACGCATGTCCCCCACGGCGCAGTCCGCGCCTATGTGCTGGGCGACCGCGAGATGCCGGGCGCTATCCCGACCGCAGATGACATCGCCGAAATGTCGCGCATTGTAGAGGAAGGCATTCGGGCAGGCGCGTTGGGCTTCTCCACCAGCCGCACAGTGCTGCACAAATCGATCGACGGCGAACTGGTCCCCGGCACGACTGCCACTCCTGAAGAACTGATCGCAATCGGTCGCGCCATGGGGCGTGTTGGCTATGGCGTGTTTGAAATGGCCAGCGACATGAAACGCGAATGGGACGAATTTGGCTGGATGGGCGCGCTAAGCCGTGAAACCGGTCTGCCGGTTACCTTTGCCGCGCTGCAATCCATCGCCAAGGAATTGCCGCTGGAGGAACAGATTAGCGAGATGCGCGCGCAAAATGACAATGGTGCCAACATCGTGGCGCAGATCGCGCTGCGCGGTAACGGCATCATCATGGCGTGGCAGGGGACGGTGCATCCTTTTAAGTTCAAGCCAGCCTGGACAGAAATCGAAGCTTTGCCATGGGATCAGCAACATGCTCACCTGGCTAATCCCGCATTCAAAGCTCGGCTCTTGGCCGAAGACAGCGAAATCCCTGAAAGCGACATCGCAGATTTTCTGCGTATCGTTGCCGCCGGCTGGCCCGTGCAGTTCGAGATGGATGATGATTTCAATTACGAGCCGAAAATGGACGAAAGCATCATGGCACGCGCGGGGGCTGCTGGCGTTTCACCGAACGAATACGCCTATGATTTGCTGATGAAAGATGACGGCAAAGGCTTCATCTACTTCCCGATTCTGAACTATCGCGACGGCAATCTGAACTTTTTGGAAGACCTGCAAATCAGCGGCGATACCGTCAACAGCCTGTCCGATGGCGGCGCGCATTGTGGGACAATTTGCGATGCCGCCTCACCCACGTTTATGTTGCAACATTGGGTGCGCGATCGGGCGGGTAAGCGGATTACGCTGGAGAATGCGATTAAGCGGCAATGCCATGATACCGCCCGGCTTTACGGCCTGAATGATCGCGGCGTGCTGGCGCCGGGCTATTTGGCCGACGTCAATGTCATCGATATGGAACAGCTGAAACTGGGCAAGCCTTGGCTGGCATTTGATCTGCCTGCGGGCGGAAAGCGCTTGCTGCAAAAGGCGGATGGCTATGTCTGCACGATCAAATCAGGGCAGGTGACTTTTCGCAACGGTCAATATCTGGGCGTTCATCCAGGCACTCTCATCCGTGGTCCGCAACATATCGAAATGGCCATCGCCGCCGAATAATTTGTCACTAATTAAAGCTTAACCCTTTCGTTACGCGTCAAGTTAACCAGCGCTGGCGATACCACACTTACTAAGTGCGGAAACAAACAGTGGGGGTTTTATGACTGGCGGCATGTTGCTAATTACGTTTTCATCGCTGAGCTTTGCGGCATCATTCTTGGCGTTGGTAATGGTGATGACCGACAATGATCCCCGCAATATTGTATCGGCAATGTCGGGAATGACACCCAATGCGCGGCGGCAAGCGCGCTGGGCGCAGCTCGATGAAATGACGCGTATTGCCGACACCGCGATAGAGGCGCGCCGTCTGGGCAAGCGCTTTACCCGCGACGATGCCGGGCTTTGACAAACAGTTTCTGGTAAACGCAAACGGTTCAGTCTGGTCCAACCAAAGGCGGCGGTGTTCATCCCAACCCCCTGCCTTGACTGCACCCAAAGCGTTGGCGGTCGTGCCAGCCCCCCGGTACGACCGCCTTTTTGCGCCAAATGCTTGACATTTCAGGCTTGTTCATGTAACGTTCTTATTTGCTCTTTGAATTGTCTATTCGTGCTTTCGGCATGCAAGCCATCACAAAGATGCGTTGCGCGCAGCAACGGCTCAACGAGGGATCCGCACGATTCAACGTGAAAACGGCTCTCTGCGTAATCAAGTTGTCTATGACAGGTCGATCTGATCGAATGCAATATCGAGCACCGGATAGTCTTCCCAGCCGATAAAATCGAAATGCCACCATTCGTTGGAGGCTCCGCGAAAGCCTGCAGCTTGCATTAACCGTTCGAGCAGATCGCGATGCTGAATTGACTCTGCTGGAGCAGCCATAAAATTGCGATGGGCGCGCCGCGTGAACTCATCATAGCCGCTGGGCATTGCAACCTCGATTCCATCGGTCAGGCGGTGTAAAGTCAAATCGACCGCACACCCCCTGTTATGCTTGGAACCACGTTTGGGATTGGCAACATAATTGCGCTGTGGCCCCGGCGGCGTTGCATCCCATAAAGCTTTGGTTACGCGCCATGGCCGATACGCGTCGTAGATGGTTAGGCCAAATCCGACGGCCTGCGCCGCACGGTGCGCATTCAGCAATGCCTTTGCAGCGGGAGCCATAAGAAACGCGCGAGGTTGGCTGTAGAATTGCCTGCCGGTGAAATTGTTCGGCGTCGCATAGCGGATGTCCAAACGGATCGTCGGATCCAGACCAGTGAGTTCGATGAGGCCAGCTGGAAGGCGAGGCTCTTCCAGATTAGGACGGGCTTCTGGCTTAACCTTTGCGTTACGGGCATCACAACCCAGCAGCGGCAAAGCCGCAAATCCGGCACGGCGATCAATTTCTTTAGGGCGCACCGAAGGACTCCATGCCCTCACCCTAGCCGCCCAGCTTATCGATAAAAAGCGCTGATCAAAATGTTGAAGCTTTTCGCCGCCTCGTCGCGTATCTCGAGTAAGGGTCAATTTTGTCGGGGAACCATCTTGAAGCTATTTCTCATTTCGCTTGCCGGAATTGTCGTATTGATTCTGGCAACTGGCATCGGCCTGTTCCTCTATTCGCCAGCCCTGCTTGTCGATAGCATTGATCGCGTTGCCAGCCGGACCGATCTGACCAAAGTGGCCGATGGCCTTGGCTTTGATGACAAGGGCAATAAACTTGATATCTGGTCAAGCGCTGCACCTGCCGCAAAGCCCCGCCCGGTATTAGTTTTCTTCTATGGCGGCGGCTGGGCAAACGGCACCCGCACAGAATATAGCTATGCCGCGCGCCCCTTTGTCGAGGCAGGCTATATCGTTGTCTTGCCCGACTATCGTAAAGTCCCGCAGGTTCGCTTCCCTGGATTTGTCGAGGATAGCGCAGCCGCAGTCAAATGGGTGCAGAACAATATCGGCAAATATGGCGGTGACCCCGAACGAGTCAGTGTCGCTGGCCATTCAGCGGGCGCGTATAACGCGTTGATGCTGGCGCTTGATCCGCAATGGCTGGGCAACAAGCCTGTGACCAGCGCAATCAGCCTAGCCGGGGCCGCCGATTTCTACCCCTTCACATCCAAACGCGCCATCGACGCGATGAGCAGCTATCCAAAGCCAGAGGCGACGCAACCGATCAGCTTTGTTCGCGCCAATGCACCGCCGATATTGCTGATCCATGGAACCGCCGACACTGTGGTCCGCATACGCAATGCAAACAGTCTTTATGCAAAACAAAAAGCTGCCGGCGGGGATATCACGCTGAAAGCACTGCAAGGCGCGAGCCACAATGACCTTGTGCTGGCGCTAGGGACGTTGTTCCGTGGGAGGCATCCAGTGGTTGCGGATAGTGTCGCTTTTCTGAATGCGGCCAACAAACAATAGGCGAAGTGGCCGGAATTTACCTATTGGGCTTCACGCGCCAGCCACTCTTCCAGCCATTTGATCGTATAATCGCCGTTGATGACATCGGGATCGCGGAGCAGTGCTTGATGTAGCGGGATGTTGGTTTTGATCCCGCCGATTACCATTTCTTCCAACGCACGGCGCATCCGCATCATGCAGCTTTCACGCGTGCGGCCATAAGTAATCAGCTTTGCGACCATCGAATCATAATAAGGCGGGACACGATAGCCAGAATACAGCGCGCTATCGACGCGGACATGCATGCCGCCCGCCGCATGGTAATAGGTCACTTCGCCCGGCGACGGGATAAACGTCCGCGCGTCTTCGGCGTTGATCCGGCATTCGATCGAATGGCCGCGAAATTCGAGCATATCCTGCGTTACCGAAAGTTCGCGACCCTCGGCGATACGGATTTGTTCGCGCACCAAATCAAATCCGGTGATCATTTCGGTGACCGGATGTTCGACCTGAATCCGCGTGTTCATTTCGATGAAATAGAACTCACCATTTTCCCAGAGGAATTCGATGGTGCCAGCCCCGCGATAGCTCATGTCGGCCATGGCTTTGGAGACGATGCCGCCCATGCGGTCGCGTTCTTCGGGTGATATAATCGGGGATGGTGCTTCTTCCAAAACTTTTTGGTGGCGGCGTTGGAGCGAACAATCGCGCTCGCCCAAATGGATGGCTTTGCCCATTCCGTCGCCGAAAATCTGGAACTCAATATGACGCGGATTGCCGAGATATTTTTCGATGTAAACGGTCGCATCGCCAAACGCCGCTTTGGCTTCGCTGCCCGCTTGCTGCATCAGGGTTTCGAGGTCATCGGGGCTGTTGCATACCTTCATGCCGCGCCCGCCACCCCCCGATGCGGCTTTGATGATAACCGGATAGCCGACCTCGGCCGCGATCTGTTTCGCTTCACCGACTTCGGACACAGCGCCAGCTGACCCCGGAACCAAAGGCAGGCCAAGCGCACCTGCCGTTTTCTTGGCCATCACCTTGTCGCCCATTGTCCGAATATGCTCGGGCTTGGGGCCGATAAAGGCGATGCCGTGGCGTTCGATGATCTCAGCAAACTGTGCGTTTTCGGACAGGAAGCCATAGCCGGGATGGATCGCATCGGCATGGCTGATTTCCGCCGCCGATATGATCGCTGGGATATTCAGATAGCTGTCGGTCGCAGACGGCGGCCCGATGCAAATCGCCTCATCCGCCAGCCGCACATGCATCGCATCGGCATCTGCTGTCGAATGCACCGCAACCGTTTTTATGCCCATTTCGTGCGCCGCACGGTGGATACGAAGCGCAATTTCGCCGCGATTGGCGATCAGGATTTTTTCGATGCCCATAAGTCAGCGCTTACTCAATAACCATCAGCGGCTGGTCAAACTCTACCGGCTGGCCGCTCTCAACGAGCACAGCTTTCACTATACCGCCGCTCACAGCAATAATAGGGTTCATGACCTTCATCGCCTCGATAATCAGCAATGTATCGCCCGCCGACACCTTGTCACCAACGCTGGCAAAGGCAGGCGCGTCTGGTTCTGGTGACAAATAGGCTGTGCCGACCATCGGCGATTTCAACGCATTGGCGGAGACAGCGGGCGCAGCAGCCGCAGCAACCGGCAAAGCCGCGGCGACCGGAGCCGGTGCATAAACAGGAGCACCAGCGACTGCGGTCATCGTCCGAGATACTTTGATTTTCCGCTCACCATCCTCGACGGTGATTTCGGACAGGCCGGTGTCGTTCAGCATCTCTGCCAGTTCGCGCACCAAATTGGTATCAACCTGCATTCCGCCCGTTTTGCCGTTCATGGCTTTACTCCGTTAGACCGTGTTACCAATGCTATAGTCAGAGACGCGCCGCTACGTCCAGCGCCAGTTCATAGCTTTTTGCCCCATGCCCCGCGATGCAGCTATGCGCCGCCATGCCAACATAGCTGATATGGCGAAACTCTTCACGCTTGTGCGGGTCGGATAAATGCACCTCGATGACTGGCACACTGATCGATTTGATCGCATCATGCAGCGCGATCGAAGTGTGCGTATAGGCACCTGCGTTCAACAAAACCGCCTGCGCGCGCACAGCCTGCGCCTCTTGCAGCCAATCGACCAAATGGCCTTCATGGTTAGATTGGCGGAAATCAATGTCAAAACCCAGCGTCTGCGCCTGATCGTCCAGCATTCCGGCGATATCGTCCAGCGTATCAGTTCCGTAAATCTCCGGCTCGCGTGTGCCGAGCAGATTGAGATTGGGTCCATTAAGGACGAAAATTACGGGGCGATCTGTCAAACTATTCTCACTTTTATGCCACCGCGAAACTTGCTTTGGGTGCAGAGGCAACCCTATATGGGGCACTTCAAAAAGGCGAGATGAAATGACGCAGACGATCACCCGCACCCGTATCGCCCTCACACTGAACGGCGAACCGCAACGGATTGCCGAGGGTAGCAGCGTGGCTGATCTTGTCCGCGACATCGGACTTAATCCCAAAAAGGTGGCGGTGGAACGCAATTTGGAGATTGTGCCGCGTTCCACGCTCGCCAAGGTGATGCTTGCTGATGGTGACATTCTTGAGATTGTCCACTTTGTCGGTGGCGGCTAGGGCCCGCTGATGAGCAAGACAGACAGCTGGACCGTCGCCGGTCGGACCTTTACTTCGCGGCTTATCGTCGGGACGGGGAAGTATAAGGATTTTGAACAAAACGCCGCCGCTTTGGTGGCATCGGGCGCGGAGATCATCACCGTCGCTGTGCGCCGCGTGAATGTGTCTGATCCCAAGGCGCCGATGCTGACCGATTTTATCGACCCCAAAAAATACACCTATCTGCCCAACACTGCAGGTTGTTTCACTGCCGAAGACGCAATCCGCACGTTGCGGTTGGCGCGTGAAGCGGGGGGCTGGGATCTGGTAAAACTAGAAGTGTTGGGCGAAGCCAAGACACTTTACCCAGATATGCGCGAAACATTGCGCGCGACGGAGACCCTAGCCAAAGAGGGCTTCCTCCCGATGGTTTACTGCGTCGATGATCCGATTGCGGCGAAACAACTAGAAGAGGCCGGCGCTGTTGCCGTTATGCCATTAGGCGCACCGATTGGTTCAGGGCTGGGCATTCAGAATCGCGTCACTATCCGGCTGATCGTTGAAGGAGCTGGCGTCCCTGTGCTGGTTGATGCTGGAGTCGGCACTGCATCCGATGCGGCTGTGGGCATGGAATTGGGCTGCGACGGTATCTTGATGAACACCGCGATTGCCGAGGCCAAAGACCCCATCCGCATGGCGCGTGCGATGCGGCTTGCCGTCGAAGGCGGGCGTGAGGCCTATCTGGCGGGGCGTATGGGCCGCCGCCTGTATGCCGATCCATCGAGTCCGCTTGCCGGATTGATCTGATTCGCAGGGGCAAAGCCTGCCTCCGAAGCTTTTACTGAAATGCTGTTCGTCGAAGCCGATGTTACGCTCTTTGACATTCGTCGATGCCCAGGCGCGCTTGGTCGCGTCGTTGGTCGACCGGTCGAGTGTCACGCACTTTTGTCGAAACTGTCATGCACAGGTAATACAGCTAAGGCATACACAATAGGCAAGCCGGTTTTTCGAAGGCTCCCCAGTTTTCCAGCGCCGGCTTGCACCCTCTCCCCCGATGAACCGCAGATAACTGCGGCCATTTCGAAAAAGGACGTTCATCATGCTTAACAGTAAAGCTCTGATATCGCTTGCCTTGTGTGCCGGAACATTGGTTTTGCCAAATCCCGTTCTGGCTCAGGAACGCACCGTGAAAGTCACTGTGCGCGACCTTGATCTTGCCAATCCGTCTGACCAGGCAGAGCTGCAAAGTCGCGTCACCCGTGCTGTCCGCACCGTTTGTAGCAGCAACGGCCCGCGCGGCGCGCGCGAGCATATCGAGACGAAAAAATGTGCGGCACAGACGCAAGCAAGCGCCGCCACAAAAGTCGCCGCGCGGATTGCGCAGAGCGGCGGACGCAGCGTAGCGACCCGGACTGATGTGACACTCGCATCGGATTGACCGACGCAGTCTTCAATTAAATCGGGGTGGCAGACGGGATCAAGATCCTGAACGCCGCCCCTTTTTCTGTCTCGATCAGTTCCAGCCGCCCCCGATGCGCTTCAATCAAAGCGCGGGCAATAGCAAGGCCAAGACCGGTTCCGCCTGACGCGCGGCGAGTGGTGAAAAACGGTTCAAACAAGCGCTCTTGGTCCGCAGGCGTAATGCCGGGGCCGTTGTCGGAGAGCAGCAACTGAACATCGCGGCCTTTGCGCGTGACAGCGATCCGGGCTTCGTTGGCCCCCGCCTGTGCCGCATTTTCCAACAATGTGACGAGCACGTTTTCGAGTGCCGCAGCGTCCATTGCTGCCGTTGCCTCACCTTCGATCTCGGTCACAACTGCAAAAACCGGACTGCGCAGTGCATCCGTCGCCTTTGCGATGATCGGTGCCAGAGCAGTTGCACTCCCGTTTTCTGGCTGCGCCATGTCGGCGCGGGCGAGATCCATCAACCGGCCGACCAAGGCTGTCAGACGCCCTGCATCTTGCGAGATATTATTCAAGAACTTGTTGCGCTCACCCTCACTCATGCCGCTATGATGATCTTCCAGAAGTTCAATCGCGCCGCGGATTCCCGCCAAAGGCGTTTTGAATTCATGACTGAGCGCTGCGGCAAAATCGCGCAGGTATCGCGACCGGCGGCTGATCGCCTCGGCCATCACAGCGAAATCTTCGTATAAAGCCTGTATCTCGATCGCCGCTGTTTTCGGCACATCAGGCACCTGGCCTTGCCCGACCGCAACATGACGCGTCGCCAGACTTAACGCCTCGATCGGTTTGGCAATCGCACGGTGGAGCAGCAGGCTAAGGAACACCAAAGTGGCAAAGATCAGCGCTATGCCAAGCGTGATTTTTCCCCAATCCTGATACAGCCCCTTAAACAACGCTCGGCTGGAGCGGGAAAGCAGCAAAACGCCCTGCACTTGTCCATCGACAATGATCGGCCGGGCATGGTGGATGCGTAGCGCCGAAGCCCGCGACAGCCAGCTGAGAATGCTTTGCGGTTCGTAATCAGCATTATAGCGCAAGACCATCGCTTTGCGACCGGCGAGCGCAGCCTTCACCTCTGGCAGCTTGCCAAAACTCTGCCCTTTCCAGCGACCGTTCAGCACGGTGCCGTTGGAATCGACCATCAAAATTGAGGCTAAGGTCGTCCGCTGCGTCTGTTCGATGAGCGGTGCTAGCTGCACCGCCATAGCTTGGGATTTGGCATCGATGGTGTGTTTAGTGACGCTGGGTGCGGGCCGTTCGGGCAATATGGCCTCTCTGCTTAGGTCCAGCGCGGGCGGTTCGGGCAGATAATAATCATTGGGCCGGTCTTCCTCATACTCCGACGAACGGCCCCAGCTTTGCCCCATGTTTGGATCAGCCTTGGGCTCTGCTTTGGGGAAGCGACCGCCCGCCACCGCAACCAAGGTAGCGCCTTGCGCGACCAACTCGGCCTCGGTCTGGCGCACCAAAGTATTTTCATAAACGCGCAGGAAAATCGCGCCGACGCCGGGTAGCCCTGCAACAAATAGTAACACCCCCAGCAAGATCGTGCGCAGCCGCAGTCTTGGCCAATGCTGTTTGAGGGCTGCCTTGATGGCGGCGATCATCCCGCCCCGCCGCAACTGCCGATGCTGTAACCAAGCCCTGCCCGCGTTTCGATCAAATCATCGCAACCGGCCTTAGCAAATTTACCGCGCAGATTGCGGATATGGCTGTCGATCGTCCGGTCGGTCACCGCAAAGCCGGGCCCGTGAAGCTGATCGATCAGCATATCCCGGCTCAGTACACGCCCCGGCGCGCTGGCCAGCGCCCGCAACATGCCGAATTCAGTAACGGTCAGCGCAACATCAGCGCCGCGCCAATTGGCCCGCCATCCTTCGAGATCAAGGTTGAGGCTATTATGCTGAAGTGAACGCATAGTATCCTCAGGCGCAGCAGCAACCTTACCGGCACTTCGCCGCAGTATCGCTGTCACCCGTGCCACCACTTCGCGCGGTGAGAACGGTTTGACGACATAATCATCCGCGCCCAATTCAATCCCTAGAACTCGGTCAATTTCGTCATCGCGCGAGGATAAGAACAGGATCGGGATATCGCTTTCGGCACGCAACCTGCGGCACACCTCCAACCCGTCCATCTTTGGCATGTTGATGTCGAGGATGACCAGATCGGGGCGTTGATGCGCCACTGCCACAAGCGCTGCTTCGCCATCCTCAACCGCGCGGCTTTCCATTCCGGCCTTTTCCAGCGCAAAGGCCAGCAGCTCGCGAATATGCGGGTCGTCATCAGCGATCAGGATGGATTTGGTCATGATCACGTTGTTCCTGCGCAACCGGCGTTCGTCAATCGCTTTCGGTCCACGGTCCCATGATCGAAAGATGATACGACTGAGTGGCACGAGTTCAGCGCGTCCAAAATTAACGTGCATAGTCTGTATCCTCAACCCAGCGGTCGCCAATCGGCAACAGGCGGCCATCGCAAGCGACATAAAAGCCTTTCGGGATGGTGAGCGTTTTTAGGTTCTGGCCTTTCAGAGCATCCATCCTTTGCGCGTCGCGCCAGTCCCAGCCACCCTTTTTCGCCTGACGCGAAGCAATGCGTGCCTGCACCTGTTGACGGACCAGTATGGCGCGTTGGCGGAACATAGGCTCTAGCCTTGGTTTCTGTTCCAGCCGGGCAAGCGCGGTCAGCGATGATCCCTCCAGCTGGTTCAGATAGCACAAATCGAGATGCACGCCCTCGCCGCCCGCTTCGCGGGCATGGCGCACATTCCATGTCGCCGCCGTGGCGCCCAGATCAACTAAAGTACAAGCAGCCAGCACAGCAAAGGCCGCGAGCGCATTGCCGTTTACCAGCCAAGCCAGACTGTTCCCGCGCAGCATCCGCCATGTGACCAGCACCAGCCCGATCGCGACAAGCCCCATCCACAGCAAAGCCGAAATGCGAAGCTGGGTCAGCGAATAGCTGTCGATATACAGCAGCGTCCGTTCAATAGTGGAGGCGACAAGAAACAGGTTTTGCGCGACCCAGATGATGATGAGCGCGCGGATCAATGCGTTACCCGCCATGTCTGACCGCGGATGTGTGGTCAGGAGTACGAACAACCCGGCAAGCAACGCGGTGATGATCAACGGATAGGCTCCGCGATGCGCATATTCGGCCAATGTGAATTCTTGCGGCAGGCGAACGTCGCCCCAGATGTAGATGAGGTCCATGCCGTTTTGCAGCGCAAATAGCAGGTTGAAGACGATCAGCGACAATGTGACCGAAGCGACGGTAACGCCCGCCATCCGCCCCGGCTCGGTTTCGGCCAGTCGATTGAACAGGATTTTGGGCTGAAACGGGCGCAGCGTCGACCACACAGCGACGAACATAAAGCCCCAGAAAAGGACGCGGCCAAGATCATTTTGGTTCAGATTGCCGATCTGGATTTTGTCGAGAAAGCCAGAGATAATCGGGTTCGCCATTGCAAACAAAGCAAGGAACAAAACGCTTCCGATCACCGGCAAAACAAGGTTGGGCAACCATTGTGAGACCGAACGTTTTTGCCCCGGCCTGCGCCGCGCCTTTGCCAGTCGGTTGAGATCGAACAAAGGTGCAAACAATGTCCCGAACGCGTGAAAGGACAGCCGTTTGAACCAATACCAGCCGTCGGCTGCGCCCTGTATACATGTCAGCAACACTGCCACGGTGAGTGTGCCGAGAAACATCACTAGTCCCAAAAAGCTGGGGTCATAGGTCATGACAGCCGCAAAGCCGGCGGCGAGACCAAAGGCGATCAGCGACCATAAATTACGCCACCCCGCCCGGTGTGCCGCAAAGCTAAGCCCCGCCCATGCCGCCATAAACAGGCCAAGAACTGATCCGCCTTCACCCTCAAACAGCATGACGTCGGCTAGAATGACTAGCGCGCCTGCAAAAATCAGCTTGCGCCAAAAACTCCCACGCAGCCCGATGATGTGTTCCATGTGTGATCCTCCCGTTACCATGATGGCTCAGGAGTAGGCTTGCTATGTGGAGGAGGTGCAGTCGGCGCGGTGCAGGGCGAGGGGTGTTGTAGTGCAGATTTGGTGCAGAGCGAAACCTAGCGAGTAGCTTCGGCTTCGACCGCTTCATCCTTATCCAACTCGTCCCTTACCGGATACAGACGGCGGCACGCACTTTCCAACGAAGTCCAACCCTCCGCCATTTCGCGGACATCGCCGGTGTCGAGTTTCTCGCGGAATGTCGCCAACAGGCTCTCCAGATCGGCATTCGCCGTTTCGACTTTGCCATCGGGTGCAAAGCGGATGGCAGATGTGGCAAAATCATACGCGACAGCTTGCTGTGACTCAGCGGCGCTGCCCGCAGCCCGTGTAGCTTCGATGGTATGAAACGCAGCGCAAGACAGCAGAGATTTGTAATCGCCCGCGCGCTCTGGGTCGTCTGTGGTGACGGTGGTCGAAAGTGCGGCGGCAAGGATCAGCAAAAACATCATGCGTCGCCTTTCGCTTCATCAGGCTGGCTGATTGCTGAACGAAGCCAGATCGGCCAAGCCTCCAGCGGCACATCCTCCACCCGCGCCTGCACCACGGCAACGCCCAAATCGGGATAAGCGATGCGCAGCCTTTTGGGGTCAGCCTGTACAATCGGAACCACCAGCAACCGCCGGTTGACCTTTTGCCGCCAGTTCATCCGCGCAGTGTTTTCCTGACCGACATAACAGCCCTTATTGAACGACACGCCGTTTAGCTCCGCTGCGTTAGCCTCTAGCCACAACGTTGCATCGCTGCCGAGTTCGGCAACGCCCTCAGTCACGCCTTCTCTAAGCCGCCGCTCTCGAAATTTGTCACTTCCGTCAGGAACCCGTGGGTCGTTCTTGCATATTCCCCGATAACCCAATCTGTCCAATCTTGGGTCTGGCCATCCATCATGGAAATTACCGGCATTCCACCAAATACCCAAATTTGCGTCGGTCTTGATGTCGATTTTTCGCCGAAGCCTGTAAATCGAAAGCCGCCTGATCAGAGAGTCGACCTGCGTGGCTTCACAATCAATCAAATAGTCGCCGGTGGGGATACGGTGTATTTTATTTCGCCAATCGCGATCCCTTAACTTGCCGAGCAAGCTTGGCTCAGGGGGAAAATCTACTTCGCGCTCCACCATGAAATCAAACAAAACCTTGCCTTGCGGTGTTAGCAAAGCTGTATAATTTAACCAATCTTGCATGACATCATTCGTCACCAATCCCTGCAAAAATGCGCCAACATCTTCATCCGCTGTAAGCGGTGTCAAACGAATGACGGCACGGTCTCTAAGAAAGTATTCTGGCATAGGTGACAGATAGGGTTGGTGATGGCTAAAGGGAAGCCATGACCGATAGTTTGACCATCCGCCGCCCCGATGACTGGCACGTTCACCTGCGCGATGGCGCAATGATGCAGAGCGTAGTCGCCTATACTGCAAGCCAATTTGCGCGTGCGATTGTGATGCCGAACCTGTCGCCGCCGATCACCACTGTCGAGGCGGCGCGAGCGTATCGGGACCGGATACTGGCTGCTGCGCCGGTGGGCATCGCGTTCGAACCGCTGATCACGTGTTACCTAACCGACACGCTCGGCCCAGAGGAAATCGCGCGCGGCTTTGACGAAGGCGTGTTCACTGCCGCCAAGCTTTACCCCGCACACGCCACCACCGGCAGCGCGCATGGCGTGACCGATGTCGCCCATATCAACGGCGTGCTCGAACGGATGCAAGCGATTGATATGCCGTTGCTGATCCACGGCGAAGTCAGCGACCAAGATATCGACATTTTTGATCGTGAGAAGGTCTTCATAGAGCGCACGCTTGAGGGACTGGTCCGCGACTTCCCGAAATTGCGCATCGTGTTTGAGCATATCACCACCAAAGACGCGGTTGATTTCGTCATTGCCGCTGGGCCCAACGTCGCCGCCACCATTACGCCTCAGCATTTGCATATCAACCGCAACGCAATGTTTGCTGGCGGTATCCGTCCGCACGCCTATTGCTTGCCCGTGGCTAAGCGCGAGGTGCACCGGCTGGCGCTGCGGGCAGCCGCAACATCAGGCAATCCAAAGTTTTTTCTCGGCACCGACAGCGCGCCGCATTCGGTTTCGGCGAAGGAGTCTGCGTGCGGTTGCGCCGGGATTTTCAATGCGCCTTATGCGCTGGAAAGCTATGTGGCGGTGTTTGACGAGGAAAATGCGCTCGACAAATTCGAAGGTTTCGCCTCGCTTCATGGACCTGCGTTTTACCGGTTGCCAGTGAATGAAGAGAAGGTCACTTTGCGCAAAGTGCCCTTCACTGTGCCCGACAGCATCGACTGCGCCGGAACATCAGTGGTGCCGTTTCATGCGGGCGAGGAACTGGGATGGCAGCTTGAAGGCTGAAAAGCGCTGATATTTTTTCACGCAAAGGCGCAAAGACGAAGAAGGGGATGGCACAGCCATAAACGACCTACCCTTCAGACGCACCCGCCCGCATCCGCCGCAGCCCATCAAAGCTAAAAATCGTCAGTGCCAGCCAGATCAAGCCAAAGCTGACGATGCGGGCGCCCGTCAGTGGTTCGTTATACAACAATACTCCGCACAAAAACTGGATTGTCGGGGCCAAATATTGGATGAAACCCATCGTGCTATAATTCAGCCGACGCGCGGCTGTTGCAAAAAGCAGCAACGGGATCGCCGTTACCGCGCCGCCTGCGGCAAGCAGCCATGTGGTGTTGCTGTCGCTGCCCCATCCGGCATGTGGGCCTTGCCACGCGAACCAGAATGCGCCCGCCATCGCCACCGGCAATAGCAGGCTGGTCTCGATCGCCAGCCCCGGCACCGATCCGACCGGTGCCATTTTCCGGACTAAGCCATAAGCGCAAAAACTCGCCGCCAAAGCGATGCTAATCCACAGAGTGTCGAACGCGCCAGCGGCCATCACCAACACACCCGCAATCGCAACGCCGACTGCCAGCATCTGGGTCTGGTTCAGTCGTTCTTTTAGAAAAATTGTGCCCATCATGATGTTCAACAGCGGGTTCAAATAATAGCCGAAACTTGCCGCCAATATCTGGCCGTTGTTGACCGCCCAAACATAGACCAGCCAGTTTACCGAGATCAGGCTGGCACTGGCCAACATCCAGCGCAACAGCGCCCATTTTGCAAGCACATCGCGATACTCTTTCATCTGCCCCCGAAAAATGAGGATCAGGATCAGCAGCGGGACCGCCCAGATAACACGATGCGCGATGATTTCCGGCGCGGGCACGTCCGCCAGCAGCTTAAAGAAAACAGGCAGAAAACCCCAAGTCGTGTAAGCAGCAACAGCCGAGGCCAGACCGATCTGGTCCAGCGGCTCTATTGGATTTTGAGGAGACGTTGGCTCGGTCAGAAAATGCCGCCGCCCAGCCATAAGCGGACGACGCAGATAGCAATCACGACCAGACAGAAATTGCGACCGCTATTGCTGCTCGACGCAAAGCCAAATGCAGCACCAATCCCAGCAATCAACAACACCGGCCATAACAACAATCCCAACAACGGGATGAAGCCGATAAAGGCGAAAATTAGGGCGATGAGTCCGAAGAGGAATGCAATGATATTGGCCATATTGAGCTTTCTGGGCGCATTTGCCGTTGCTTACAAGTGTTGGCGGTTTCGCTGCCGATATTCTTCGACGAAGGTTGTGAGCACCAGCAAGCTATTATGGCAAAGTCTGCTCTACAAGCTAAAACGCTCGGTCACCGCCATGCTTGACACGGGTCGACGAATTTCTAAAATTCGCCGGCCTGTAGTGCTGCGCCTCCGAGTTAAACCGCGCCAAACCGCAACGGCAATGTCTTCAGCCCACCGACAAAGGTCGAGCTTGCCCGCCGTGGTTCGCCCGCCAACTCAACGCTGCCCAACCGGTCGAGCAATTCTTCAAACAGGATCCGCATTTCCAGCCGCGCCAGATGCAGCCCCAGGCATTGATGCGCACCCGCGCCAAAGGCCAGATGCCGGTTATGGTCGCGCGTCGCATCGAACTGGCGCGGGTTATCGAACTGTGCTGGATCGTGATTGGCCGCGACATAGTTCATCATCAGCCAATCACCCTTGGCGATTTTGACGCCGCTCAACTCTGCATCCTCGTTGGCCATGCGCATGAAATGCTGAACCGGCGTAGTCCAGCGAATCGCCTCCTCGACAATGCCCCCAACGAGACTGCGGTCGGCTTTGACCTTAGCGAATTGTTCGGGGTCACGCGCCAGTGCCAACATTGCTCCGGCTGTGCTCGCCGAAGTGGTATCATGCCCTGCCGCCGCGATGATGATGTAGTAGCCGGCAAGGTCCAATGGATCGAGCGGTGCGCCGTCGATGGTGCCATTGGCCAATATCGTTGCCACATCATCGGTCGGGTTCGCGCGCCTTTTCGCCGCCAGCGATTCGAAATAGGCAGTGAAGTCCTTAACCGCACCCAGCACGATCTCGGTGATCTGTTCGGGCGATAGATTGGCGATGCCCGATTTATTCAATTCCTCGTCCTGACCGCCGAACATCTGTTGCGTTAAAAACAACATGCGCGGTTCGTCTTCTTCGGGGACGCCCAGGATTTGCATCACGACATGCAACGGATAGGGTGCCGAAACCAGCGGCACAAAATCCGCCTCTGGCCCCGCCGCGACCAGTTTATCGACGGTGCGTTTGGCCAGCGCGCGGATATCCGCCTCAATCACCCGCAGGTTTTTCGGCATGAACCATTCCTGCGTCAACCGGCGCAGCTTTGGATGTTTGGGGGCATCGAGCGACACCAAAGACTGCACCAGGTTTGGCGAGCCGCCAGTGATGCTGCGCGCCAATGCTTCGCCCGCCTTGTTGGTGAACACCGATGGCCGCGGGGCGTTCAAGAACGTTGCATTGTCCTTGCTGATTCGCATCACATCATCATGCCGCGTGACCAGCCAGAACGGTTCATGGTCGCCGGTCGGGCTTTCAATCCGCAGCACCGGGGTTTCGGCGCGGATGCTATCGAACAGGTCCAGCAATGGGTCCCACGCCGCATAGGATTTGGGATCAATCACCGCGATCGCGGTCTCTGCGCTGGCGACAGGTGCGTTCATATCGGTTTCCTCTTAAACGATCTTGCTGTCGCGTTTGGCCCAATATTCGTCGCGCAACAGGCGCTTATACAGCTTACCCGTCGCATGGCGCGGCAGTTCCTCGCGGAAATCGATTTGGCGCGGCATTTTGACGCCCGACAGGCTAAGGCGCAGATAGGCTTTCAGCTCGTCTGCCAATTCTTCTCCTGCGGTTGACCAGTCAAGCGGCTGTACCACCGCAACGACCTTTTCGCCCATATCGTCGTCCGGCGCACCAATCACCGCCGCATCCGCAACCTTGGGATGCGAAACCAACAGGTTCTCGATCTCTTGCGGATAGATGTTCACCCCGCCTGAGATAATCATGAAACTCTTACGGTCAGTCAGATAGAGGAACCCCTCCGCATCGACTTTACCGACATCGCCAAGCATCGACCAATTGGGATGTAGAGGATGGCGGCTTTCGGCGGTTTTCACCGGATCATTGTGATAGCTGAACTGCGATTCACTTTCAAAATAGACCACGCCCTCCTCCCCGACCGGAACCTCCTCGCCCTGTTCATCGCAGATGTGGATGATCGCGTTTATCGGCCTGCCCACCGATCCCACATGCCCTAGCCATTCTTCACTTGAGATAAAAGTAAAGCCATTGCCTTCGGTCCCGGCGTAGTACTCACGGATCACCGGCCCCCACCATTCGATCATCGCTTGCTTGATCGGCACAGGACAAGGCGCAGCTGCATGGACCGCGCATTTCAACGTCGAATGATCGTATTTTTCGCGCACCTCTGCGGGCAATTTCAGCATCCGGGCAAAATGCGTTGGCACCCATTGGCTGTCGGTAATGCCATGTTGTTCGATGGCCGCCAAAGCCGCCTCAGGATCGAATTTCTCCATGATCACCAACGTCCCGCCCAGCCGAGTGACCGACATGCACCAGCGCAACGGTGCGGCATGATACAACGGTGCAGGCGACAAATAGATGCTGTCGGCGCTAAAGGTAAACGCCCCCGCTGCGATCATCGCCAGCGGACTGGCTGCGGCAACATCGGGGTCGGCAGGCAGCGGCAGACGCACGCCTTTGGGTTGTCCGGTTGTGCCCGAGCTATAGAGCATATCGGTGCCTGCGCGTTCGTCCGCCACCGGCGTATCGGGCATCTCTGCAACCGCCGCTTCCAGCCCCAACCAACCCGCTTTCTCGCCACCGACAATGTAGCGCTTTATCCGGCTTTGCAGCTGATCAAGCGTGTCGCCAAGATACCGCGAGGCTATCAAAACCTGTGCGCCGCTATCGCCCAAGATATAGTCGATTTCCGAAGCCGTCAGCCGGTTGCTGATCGCCACATAGACCAGCCCGCTGCGCTGTGCGCCCCAGCACAGGTCAAAAAACTCCGCGCGGTTTTCCATGCAGATTGCGATCGTATCGCCATGCCCCAGCCCCAGCGAACGGAACAAATGCGCGGCCCTGTTTGAATTGGCATCAAGCTGGGCAAAGCTGATTGTTTGGCCTGACCCCGCCATAATGACCGCGGGCTTTTCGGGATGCGTTACGGCGTGGATTTTAGGGTGTGTCACAGATTATCCTCTCAGCTGCCGGTCCAGTTGGGTTTGCGTTTTTCGGCAAAGGCTGCGGCGCCTTCGCGGGCATCTTTTGATGCCATGATCGCGGCACCGATCTCGCCCTGTTTCTTCCACATGTTTTCCGAATTCCAATCGGGCCGTTCGTTGATGATCCGTTTGGAGGCGATCAAGGCCATTGGGCCGTTCGCGGCAATTTTGCTAGCCAACTCCAGCGCGGCATCTAGCGCAGCGCCATCGGTGACCCGATTGACAAAGCCGATCTCGTACGCGCGCTGGGCCGTGATAAAATCACCGGTCAATGCCAATTCCTTTGCCATGCGTGTGCCGATCATCGACGGCAACGACAACAATCCGCCTCCAGCCGCGACCAAGCCGCGCTTTACCTCGGGAATCCCGAACTGTGCACTGGTGTTCGCGACCAGCAAATCGCAAGCAATGGCAACTTCCATACCGCCTGCCAGCGCATAGCCCTCCACCGCACCGATCAATGGCTTTGCAGGCGGAGCCTCGACAAAACCGGCAAAGCCTTTACCTTTGACCAAGGGCAATTCGCCTTTCAAAAACGCTTTCAGGTCCATGCCTGAACAGAATGTGCCGCCCGCTCCGGTCAAGATCGCGGCGTTGACGGCATTATCTGCGTCAAGCCGCTCCATCGCATCGGCAATCCCCTCTGCCACTGCCCTATTGACGGCGTTGCGCGCTTCGGGCCGGTTGATTGTGATGATCAGGACATTGTCCTGCACGACAGTCAATACTTCGCTCATTTCTGGACCTCTTTTTAACGTGTTTTAGGCAGGCCGAGCACATGCTCGCCAATGATGTTTTTCTGAATCTCGCTAGTGCCGCCGCCGATGGTGGCGGAGAAACTGTTCAAATAGCTGCGGTGCCAGAAGCCGACATCAACGGCTTCGGCATCGCCTGCATAATAGCCTGCGCGCGTTCCTTGGAATTGCAGCGAAAATTGCGTCAGTTCGCGCACCAATTCTGTCCGCGTCAGCTTGTTCATCAACGCCAGACCCATCGGTCGATCTTGATTAAGCGCGCTGATGTTTCGCCGCTGGCTGTTAAGGTTCATGCCCTGAATATCGATTAGAAAATCCACCAGCCGATCACGCATCACCGGATCGTCGAGCACAGGTTTTCCGCCGCGCATCGACCGCCGCGCCAGATCGACAATCGCCATTACGTCCATGTCTTTACTGTAATATCCGCCCGCCAAATTAACTTTGGTGCCGCGTTCATATTCCAGCGTCTTCATCGCCATCGACCAGCCCTGTCCTTCGTCCCCCATGATGCAGTCGGCGGGGATATGGGCATTGTCGAAGAAACATTGGACGAAGCCATATTCGCCAGTGAGTTTTTTGATCCGCCGCGTTTCAACACCAGCAACCTTCATCGGAGCGAGGAAAAAGCTTAAACCAGCATATTTGCTCGCGGCGTCCGATTCGGTCCGAGCCAGCAAGATCATATGATCGGCGCGGTCGCCCAAGGACGTCCAGATTTTCGAACCTGTGGCGGAGTAGCCATCGCCGTCTTTTACCGCTTTTAACTGCGCATTGCCAAGGTCGGAGCCATTCTCGGGTTCGGAAAAACCCTGACACCAGATTTCTTCGGCCGACAATATGGGCTTGATATAGCGGCGACGCTGTTCCTCGGTGCCTACGTCCAAAATCAACGGCCCCGCCCAGCCTGTGCCAATCGCGTTCAGCAATATCGGCGCATCATGTTTGCGCATGATCCGCGTCGCCACGCGTTGAAAATCAGGATGCATTCCGCCGCCGCCATAGACTTTGGGCCAGCTCATGCCAAGATAGCCGCCCTCATAGACTTTGCGCTGCCAGCTGCGCAGAAAATCAAACTGTTCGTCGGTTGATACCTCCATAAATGTCAAAGGCAGCATGAAGCCGGGATCGCCGACCACAGTATCGCGGAACCACGCATCGCACTGCAATTCAAAATCGGCCAGTTCATTCTGGGCTGGTTTATTCGGTAAAACCGCATGCATCAGACTATCCTCTCCACCAGTTTAACTGCGCGATTAAATGGTTGATTGCAACAATTCTTGCATCCCACCCACAATTTGCCCGATGGCGTTTTTATCCAATTACATTATTTTACATTCTGCTAGGACTTAGCTGTTAAACAGGGGACAGGCGTTCGTCGGCCACTTGCACAAGCGACCCATCTGCAATCGGCGAATGTCGGCACGGCCTGGAAGCAATTCCGGGCCGTGTCATTTTCGGCAGTGCTGCTTTTGGTTTTATCGACAGCCCATTTCGTTATCGGCGGTGGCTTTGAAATCCATCACGCGCAAAACAGGGATGGGATAGGGCCATGACTCAAACGCACTACCGCCAGCGATGATCGTGCACACAGACGTTGGCTTGCCCTTTTTAGCACCCAGTTTTTTCATGATCTCGGCGCGATAATTATGCGCCTGTTCAGTCTTGCTGGTGGCGATCAGACTGGTTTGTCCGGCAAAGCTGCCAAATTCGAGTTTCAGCTCACCATCTCCCGGTTCTATCGCCCCTTCGACAAAGCGTATGAAAGTCATTTTGCCTTTTTCAGGTTTAAAAATTATCGTTTGCCCGGGCAGCAAATCGACCCTGTCGCTTGTAGCCATAATCGCTGTCACCACGCCTTTTGTAGGCGCGGTATCCCCGTAAACCGGTGCTGCGGCCGATGCTCCAGCGCAGGCGGCGATGCTGATCAAAAACCTTAAAACCATGATTATGTCCCCTGTCGTTTAACGCATCAATCCGCTCTATCTTTTCAGCTATTACGCCAAAAGACAATAACGACAGGCGGATAAGGTCAAGTCAAATGCCCATCCGGCGTTCAATCGCTTCGCTTTACCGTGTCTGGCGAATCGTTCGTCGCAAAGCTATGTCCGCAGCATTCCTTCGTTCGGTTACAATTCATACAGGCTGTGGCAAATGTCGTTTATGCAATTTACACTCATCCGGCCCCGCTTTGCCTTGGGCCTGATCCTATCGATGGCGCTTGCGGCTTGTTCGACGATACCGCCGCCGCGAGTTGAAAAGCCGCAGACCCCTATTGCCAAGCCAATTGTAGTGGCGAAACCAGCGCCGCCACCCGTTGCGACGCCGTCAAAGGTGACCACCGCTGCACCCGAGGCGCTTGAGACACAGATTACCGAGCTATGGCGCAATTTCCCCGGGCGCACCGGCGTTGCAGTGCTAGCCGTCGACGGCAATTGGTCTTTGTCCAAACGCGGCGACGAATTTTTCCCGCAACAAAGCGTGTCCAAATTGTGGGTGGCGATGACTGTGCTCGATCAGGTTGACCGCGGCAAATTGAAGCTCGATCAATTGGTCCGGATCACACGAGACGATCTGACATTGTTCCATCAACCGATTCGCGCGCGGGTGTTGGCCAGTGGTGAGGTCAACGAAACGGTAGTGTCGTTATTGGAACAATCGGTCACCAGCAGCGATTGCACGGCCAATGATAGCCTGTTGCGAACTGTTGGTGGGCCCGAAGCTGTCCGCGAATTTATCGCCCGAAAAGGCCTAGGTAACATCCGTTACGGGCCAGGCGAGCGGAAACTGCAATCGGGAATTGCCGGGATGGAGTGGCAACAAATTTATTCGATTGGCAACGGATTTGAAGCCGAACGGGCCAAGCTTTCCTACGACCATCGCAAAGCCGCCCTCGACCGTTATCTAGCCGATCCCGTTGATGGGGCAAGTCCTTTAGCGATTGTGAAGGCGCTGGGCGAACTGAGCAAAGGCAGCTTGCTATCGCCTGCATCGACGCGGATGTTGATGGCGATGATGGAGCGCACCAGCAGCGGCCCCAACCGGTTGCGCGCTGGCGTTCCGCCCGATTGGCGCTTTGGTCATAAAACCGGGACAGGCCAGCAACTGGCGTCTGTGTCAACCGGCTATAACGACATCGGCATCATGACCGCGCCCGATGGAAAACGCTATGCTGTGGCGGTAATGATGGGCGACACCACTTCGTCGATCCCTGCACGAATGGAAATGATGCAAGGGGTGTCGCGGGCGATTGCAGCGGCGCATCGATAGTATCTTGGGATAACGGCGCTACATTTATCGGTGACCCCGTGCTTGACACGGAGCGACGATTTTGAATTGAGCGATTTGTAGTTTCAGGCGACTAGACTAATGCCTATTTTCCGGCGTTTTCGTCAGCCACCTTATCACGCTCATCCAGCTTTTTTGCTGCTGCATCCAATGCTTTGGCGTCTCCTGCGGTCACGCCGCCGGGGCCGGGGTCGCTATCCGCTGGGCCGCAAGCGCTGAGCGACAGCAGCAGCACCACCGAGATCACGAGTGAGTTTTTGCTGGATCGCATTATATTATTATAGCGACTGCGGCGGTGCGGGCAAAGAAAAAGGCTGCCCCGCTTTACGCAAGACAGCCTCTTTCAAATTCGCTTGAAAAAGCGGTTAAGAATTACTTCTTAGCTTCTTCCTTCATTGCGTCGGCACCAGCCTTAACAACTTCAGTTGCCTTTGCACCAGCAGCGGCACCAGCTTCACCAGCCTTAGCGGCAGCTTCACCAGTTGCGGTGGTCGCAGCAGCAGCGCCAGCCTTAGCAGCTTCGCCGGTTGTTGCGGCAGCAGCTTCTGTCGTTGCGGCAGCAGCTTCGCCAGCAGCTTCTGCACCAGCAGTCGCAGCTTCGGCACCAGCTTCAGCGGCTTCTGCACCAGCTTCAGCAGCTTCTTCACCAGCTTTGTCTGCGCCTGAGCAAGCAGCAAGAGCCATCGCAGAAGCGAGAACAAGAGAAACAGCAATTTTTTTCATGTGGGCAATCCCTAATCTAATTTATCGACAATTGTCCAAACCGCCAACGGGTGTTGGACGAGTCTGGGAACGGGCGCATTAACGGTTTATGACCATCAACGCAAAAGAAAAAGGCTGCCTCGCTTTACGCAAGGCAGCCTCTTTCAAAATCGCTTGAAAAAGCGGTTAAGAATTACTTCTTAGCTTCTTCCTTCATCGCGTCGGCACCAGCCTTGACGACTTCAGCAGCTTTATCGCCAGTCTTTGCAGCAGCGTCAGTCGCGGCAGCAGCGCCGTCCTTGACAGCTGCGCCAGCAGCGGCGGCGCCGTCTTTCGCAGCTTCACCAGCGGCAGCAGCGCCTTCGGTAGCAGCTTCTGCACCAGCAGCGGCAGCATCTGCACCAGCTTCGGCAGCGTCAGCACCGGCTTCAGCAGCTTCTTCTTTAGCGGCGCCCGAGCAAGCGGCAAGAGCCATTGCAGAAGCGATAACAACGGAAACAGCAAATTTCTTCATTTGGGAAACCCCCTAAAAACTTTTAATGACCAAACAAGCTTGCCAAGCAATGTGCTTGTTGGACTTGCGACGCATTTTCTACCTTTTTGGTTTTTTTATGGCAATCGGCATTTTGCATAAAGCGCCGAAGCGACGCAGGCTTAAGCCGATTATGATAAAGGTCGGCCATAAAAATGTCATATTTGCGCCAATTGACAGGATATAAAGAATTCTTTATATCATTCGGCGATGACACCGTTACTCAACATAATGCGCGCTTTGGCCGATCCCACGCGGATGCGAATCGCTTTGTTGATCCGGCAGCTGGAGCTGTCGGTCAGCGAAGTTGTGCAGATATTGGGGCAAAGCCAGCCTCGCGTGTCCCGCCATATCCGCATCCTTGACGAAGCGGGGATCGCCGAACGGCGGCGCGAGGGTGCATGGGTGTTCCTGCGCCCCGGCCCAATGTTGACCGGCGGGGTGCTGGAGCCGCTTTTTGCGTTGCCGGGCACCGATGATTCCAAGCCGGTGTTGCGCGATATAAAACGGCTTGATGAAGTGCGCGCCGATCGGGCGGCTATGGCCGCCGATTATTTTACCAGCCACGCTGCTGAATGGGATAGCCTGCGCTCGCTTCATATTGCTGAGGCCGAAGTCGAGGGCGCGTTGAAAGCGTTGATCGCTCAGCGCCCGATTGGACGGGTCCTTGATGTTGGCACCGGCACCGGCCGGATGATCGAGATTTTTGCACCGCAAGCCGATAAGTTCGTTGCGGTCGATAACAGCGCCGAGATGCTGCGTCTGGCCCGCGCGAAGCTTGCTGGGCTGCCCAATGCCGCTGCGGTGCAGGCGCATACCGATATCATCCTTGGCGATTTCAACGCCTTGCCGTTCGATGACGCCCGTTTCGATACCATCTTGTTCCATCAAGTGTTGCATTACGCCCAGTCCCCCGATTACGTGATAGCCGAGGCAGCACGCTTGCTCGCCCCAGGCGGTCGTTTGGTGATCGTGGATTTCGCTAGCCATGATTTTGAAGACTTGCGCAGCGTCCATGCCCATGCCCGGCTTGGCTTTGCCGATGATATGATCGAACGGACATTTACCGGCAATGGCCTTGCACTATCGGGCATCGAAACGCTTGAAGGCGGCAAGCTTGTTGTGAAAATATGGGTCGGCACACGGCATGCTCTATCGTCTGTGGCTCGTACTATTCCGTTATCTCCCAACCTCAGGAATCCATCATGATACTCTCCCTTGATCAAATGGCCGAATCGCGCCGCGCCCTTGGCAGTCCGTTTTTTGCCGGACTATCTGGCGACGCGGAGATCAGCTTTGAATTCTTTCCGCCCAAAACCGAGAAGATGGACGAGCAACTTTGGGACTCGGTGGTAACATTAGAGCCACTCGCCCCGCGTTTTGTCTCGGTCACATATGGAGCAGGCGGCACAACGCGCGAACGCACGCATAATACAGTGGCGCGGATCGCCAAGGAAACCTGCATTCCAGCCGCCGCGCATCTGACCTGTGTTGATGCCAGCCGCGCTGAAATTGATGAAATCGCCGACGCCTATTGGACAGCAGGGGTGCGCCATATCGTCGCGCTGCGCGGAGACCCGCCGGGGACCGACGGGACGTTTATTCCCCATCCGCAAGGCTATGCCAGCGCCGCCGAACTGGTCGAAGGATTGCGCAAACGCCATGCGTTCGAAATTTCGGTCAGCGCCTATCCCGAAACCCACCCGCAAGCCACCAGCGCTAAGTCTGACATTGATTTTCTAAAGCGCAAACTGGACGCAGGCGCCAGCCGGGCGATCACCCAGTTCTTTTTTGAACCCGAAACCTTCTTCCGGTTCCGCGATGCAGCAGCAGCGGCGGGGATCAACGCGGAGATTGTCCCTGGAATTATGCCGGTATCCAATTTCGGTGCGATTGAACGGATGTGCAAAATGACCGGAACGGCAATCCCGGACTGGATGGCGCATCTGTTTATCGGGCTTGATGACCATCCGCCTGCGCGCCAACTGGTTGCCGCAACCATCGCCGCTGAATTGTGCCGCCGCCTTTATGCAGGCGGTGTGCGGCAGTTTCATTTCTACACATTAAACCGTGCGGAATTGAGCTATGCGATCTGCCATCTGCTCGGCAAACGGCCCGTTGTCGCAGCGCAGGAGCAAGCGGCATGACCCCGCGCGAAGCCTTCACCGCCCGTTGCGCCGAACGCATCCTTGTGTTCGACGGCGGCTATGGCACCGCGATCCAGCAGCATAAATTGGGCGAGGCTGATTATCGCGGCGACCTTGATTTGGCTAAAGATCAAAAGGGCAATAACGATCTGCTCTCGATCACCCGCCCAGATATCATCGGCGGCATCCACGACAATTATCTTGCGGCAGGCGCGGACTTGATTGAGACCAACACATTCAGCTCCACCCGCGTCGCGATGGCGGATTATGGTTGCGAACATCTGGTGCAGCGGATCAACGTCGAAAGCGCGCAATTGGCTCGGGATTGCGCGGATCGGGCAGAAGCCAATGATGGCATTAAGCGGTTTGTCGCGGGCTCCGTTGGCCCGACCAACAAAACGCTGTCGCTTTCCCCCGACGTCAACGATCCCGGCTATCGTGAGGTAGATTTCGACACGTTGAAAGCCGATTACCGCGAGCAATGCGATGCCTTGATTGCAGGCGGTGTCGATTTCCTGTTGATCGAGACGATCTTTGACACGCTGAACGCCAAATGTGCGGCGATGGCGGCGCAGGAATCGGCGGCGGCATCTGGCCGCGACGTGCCCTTGATGATTTCAATGACCATTACCGACATGGCGGGGCGGAACCTGTCTGGCCACACCGTTTTGGGGTTCTGGCATAGCATCCGCCATGTAAAGCCGATGACCATCGGGCTGAATTGCTCATTCGGCGCAGACCTTTTGCGGCCCTATCTGGCAGAACTGGCGAAAGTAGCCGATGCTTTGGTCATGGCTTATCCCAATGCGGGGCTTCCCAATGAACTGGGCGAATATGACGAGCTGCCCGATCAGACCGCAAGACTGATTGAGGAGTGGCTCGATGACGGGCTGGTCAATGTTGTCGGCGGCTGTTGCGGCACCACGCCTGCACATATCGGTGCGATTGCCAAAGCCGTTGCCGACCGCGCGCCAAGGGCGTTGCCAATCGCGCCTGTGCATACAAGGCTCGCGGGGCTTGAGCCCTTTAACCTTGCGGCTTGAGTAAAAAACAATGAACCAAACAACCAAAACCGCTCGTTTCGTTAACATCGGCGAACGCACCAACGTCACCGGCAGCGCCAAGTTCAAAAAGCTGATCATGGCAGGCGACTATGAAGCCGCTGTCGAGGTCGCGCGTGAGCAAGTCGAAAACGGCGCGCAGATCGTCGATGTGAACATGGACGAAGGCTTGCTCGATTCAGAACTGGCGATGACCATTTTCCTGAAACGGATCGCGGCGGAACCTGATATCGCCCGGGTGCCGGTGATGATCGATTCGTCCAAATGGAGCATCATCGAGGCTGGGCTGAAATGCGTTTCGGGCAAGCCGATTGTGAACTCAATTTCGATGAAAGAAGGCGAAGAGGCGTTCTTGCATCACGCCCGTCTGTGCATGTCTTATGGCGCCGCCGCTGTGGTGATGGCCTTTGACGAAAAGGGCCAGGCCGATACCCAGGCCCGCAAAGTCGAAATCTGCAAGCGCGCGTATGATCTTCTGCTCGGGATCGGCTTTCCGCCCGAAGACATTATCTTTGACCCCAATATCTTCGCCGTCGCCACCGGCATCGAGGAGCATAATAATTACGGCGTCGATTTTATCGAAGCGTTAAAAGAACTGCGCGTTTTGTGCCCGCATGCGCATTATTCGGGCGGGCTGTCCAACCTGTCATTCTCCTTCCGTGGCAACGAACCTGTACGCCGCGCGATGCACTCGGTCTTTCTCTATCACGCGATCCCGGCGGGCCTCGACATGGCGATTGTCAACGCAGGGCAGCTGGATGTCTATGACACCATCGATCCTGAATTGCGCGACGCGTGTGAGGATGTTGTCCTCAACCGGCCCCTTGCGGCGGGTAGCGCCTTTGAAAGCCAGACCGAACGCCTGATCGCGCTTGCCGAACGCTATAAAGGCACCGATGCGGCGCAAGAAAAGGCTGCAGCTGAATGGCGCGGCTGGGCCGTCGAAAAACGTATCGAACATGCGCTTGTCAAAGGCATCGACATGCATGTTGTCGACGATACCGAAGAAGCGCGGCTGAAAATCAAAGCACGCGGCGGACGCCCGATCGAAGTGATCGAAGGCCCGTTGATGGACGGGATGAATGTCGTCGGCGATCTGTTTGGCAGCGGGAAAATGTTCCTGCCGCAAGTGGTCAAATCCGCGCGCGTGATGAAGAAAGCGGTCGCGCATCTGTTCCCGTATATCGAGGAGGAAAAGGACGAGAATAGCAAAGGCAAAGGCCGGATCATCATGGCCACGGTCAAAGGCGACGTCCATGATATCGGCAAGAACATCGTCGGTGTTGTCCTGCAATGCAATGGCTTTGAAATTATCGACCTTGGCGTCATGGTGCCGTGGCAAGAAATCCTGAAAACCGCGGTCGAAAACGATGTTGATATGATCGGTTTGTCCGGCCTTATCACGCCTTCGCTTGATGAAATGGTGACTGTGGCCGAGGAAATGGAGCGCGCCGGGATGACGATGCCGCTATTGATTGGCGGTGCCACGACGTCAAAAACGCACACAGCCTTGCGGATTGAAACGGCTTACTCCGGGCCTACTGTCCACGTACTCGATGCCAGCCGCGCTGTCGGTGTCGCCTCAACTTTGGTCAGCGATACGCTGGCAAAGAAATTCGTAGCCGATACCAAGGTCGAGTATCAGCATATCCGCGATGCCCGCGCTGGCAAAACCGCCAAGCCGTTGGCAACGCTTGAGGAGGCCCGCGCCAATGGCTTTGAAATTGACGAGAGCCTAAAGCCTGCTGCCCCGCTGAAACCCGGCGTGCATGTCTATGACGATTGGGACCTGAACGACCTTCGCGATTACATCGACTGGACGCCGTTCTTTCGCGCATGGGAATTGCATGGCGTCTATCCCGGCATACTGACCGACGAAGTGGTCGGCGAAAGCGCGACGAACCTGTTCGCCGATGCGCAGGAAATGCTCGATAAGATTGTCAACGAAAAATGGCTGCGCGCACGCGGTGTCGCGGGGCTTTGGCCCTGCGCGCGCGACGGCGATGATGTGGTTGTTCACCTCGACAGCGAAGAGCATGTCCGCCTGCCATTCCTACGGCAGCAAATCGCCAAGCGCCAAGGCAAGTCCAATATGTGTCTGGCCGATTTCATTTCGCCCGACGGCGACTGGATCGGCGGCTTTGCCGTCACCACCGGCCACGGCATTGGCGTGAAACTCGCCGAGTTTAAAGCGCATATCGATGATTATTCGGACATCATGCTGAAGGCACTGGCCGACCGCTTGGCCGAAGCCTTTGCCGAACGCATGCACCTGCATGTGCGACAGGAATTGTGGGGCTATGCCCCCAATGAGCAGCTAACCAACGAAGCGCTAATCCGCGAACAATATCGCGGCATCCGCCCCGCCCCCGGCTATCCCGCCTGCCCCGACCACAGCCTGAAACCGGTGCTGTTCGACCTGCTCGACGCTACGCACCGCACGGGGATTACGCTGACCGAAAGCTTTGCAATGTTGCCCACTGCGGCAGTGTCCGGCTTCTATTTCGGCCACCCGCAAGCCGAATATTTCGGTGTCGCGCGGATCGGCGAGGATCAGGTCGCGGATTATGCCGCGCGGCGCGGGTTGGAGTTGGATAAAGCACGGCAGTACTTAAGGCCGAATTTGAATGAGTGAGGGGTGCAGGATGCCTGCTTGATTGTTGTTGCCGCACCCCGTATTCTCTGTAGGGGCATCATAATCACAATGGGCGGACAGTCCTATGCGCTTCACATCTGTTTTTTCTTTCGCACTCTTGAGCAGTGTTTTTGGCCTTTGGCTTGAGCCAGTAAACGCCGATGTCGTACTTATAGATCCACGTGATGTAATACCTCCACCCGTCGTCGTGGCGGAAGCAAAAGTCTCTATTGAGCCGCTATGCGCCGAGCCGGATCAATATCTTGGTTGCGCGGATGAAGCGAAGCCGAAGTGGCCTCCAGCAAATTGGTTTACGGCTTACGATTACCCTTCTCAATCAACGCGGGCCAACTAAAGCGGTGCTGTGGCGGTTAAGTTGAGCATTGATCCTGCTTCGGGACGTGTGAACGACTGTGTAGTGACCAAATCCAGTGGGTTTGAACTTTTGGATACAGCGTCCTGCCTCCATCTGAGACGAAGAGCTCGCTTCCTTCCGAGGCCGGATGCCACTGGCAAGAGTCCGCTGTTATACTTCCGTGCTAGGGTTGTTTGGGTCTCAGCGTGGAGGGAAGATATATAGGCAATCACCGACATAAAATTCTAGGGACACTATAATAGTTTCAGCTTTTGACTGAGCCATAGCGCCGTGGATTCGTTAGAAGAAATAAGGAAAATGAGCAAGAAAGGCACCGGAGCAACCAAATTCCCCCCTTGCAATGTAGGATTTCATTTGCGATTGTTCGCTATTCGTTCCGACTCGGCGGATCGCATCGCTCTTTCTTATCGTTGGCATTCCACTCCCATATCCTGACTGGATCAGTGTGCGCCTCAAAAAACAAATGTGGCAGTTTCCACCCATTCATAGTCAACTGTGTAAACTTACGGGCCGAACTTTCGCCCCCAAATACCCGTTTAAGGTGAGTCCTTAGTGAGACCTTGGAGGCAAAACCGCCATTTTTGGCACGGAACATTCAGTCTTGAAGCTGTCCCGCCCCAGCACAATCGCAGCAAGCCGTGGTTAATCGGCTGGCGCTACACAGGTTCACAGATTATCCCGCGAACAACAGTCTGCCACACATAGAGGTAAATCCATGCGCCTGCTCCTTGTCATCGCTTTTGCCACAACGACGCTCACCACCACTGCCAGCGCGCAGGGCAATGGCGCATTCCAGATATCAGAAACCGGCCGCAGCTATGCTCGGTTGACCGATGCAGTCGCGGCTATCGCCGATGGGCAGGGCACTATCCTGATCGCACCGGGCACCTATGCCGAATGCGCGGTGCAGACCGCTGGCAATATATCCTACCGCGCGCAGGTCGCAGGACAGACCATCTTCGACGGCGGCGTATGTGAAGGCAAAGCGGCATTGGTGTTGCGCGGACGCTCCGCCGCCGTGGACGGCATAGTCTTTCAAAACATGAAAGTGCCAGATGCCAATGGGTCGGGCATCCGTTTGGAAAAGGGCAATTTGGACGTCACGCGGTCGGTGTTTCGCAACAGCGAACAGGGCATCTTGACTGCTGAGGACCAGACCGGCGAAATCATCATCGATCAATCAACCTTTTCGGGGCTTGGCCGCTGCGACCGCGGCCTGTCCTGTGCGCACAGCATCTATGTTGGCAACTATGGTTCGTTGACCGTCACACGCAGCCGATTTGAACGCGGCAATGGCGGCCATTATGTCAAAAGCCGGGCAGCGCGGGCGATTATTCAGAACAACGCCTTTGACGATACACGCGGCAAGACCACCAACTATATGATCGACTTACCCGCTGGTGCATCGGGGATGATTAACGGCAACGTCTTTGTCCAAGGCGAGAATAAGGAAAATTACAGCGCCTTTATCGCCGTCGCCGCCGAGGGTCGGGTGCACAGCAGCAATGCATTGGCAATCAGCGGCAATGACGCCAGCATCGCGCCGGGCGTAGATCGCAACACGATCTTTGTTGCGGTCTGGGGCGATGATAAGCCGACTTTGGGATCGAACCGGTTGGGCCGCGGTTTGACACCGTTTGAAAAGCGTTAGAGCTTAACGCCCCTGGCTTCTCCACCGGCGCACAATCCGTTCGAGCATCTGCTCTTCGCCGCCATTTTCCTGCCATAGGACAGAGAACAACGGATCTTCGGATGCCGGGCGTTTGTCTTCCTCAAGATTATCAAGCGCGACGCGGATCGGGATCGACACACCTTCGCCGCAGATGATGCATTCGCGGTTGCGAAGCGCCGGGATCGAATCGAGAAAGCCACGCGCGCCTTCCGGCATAGCGGCGCGGACAAAGGCTTGGTCGCGGTCGTTGTTCAAGCGCATCGAGATGATCGTGCCGCACTGCGACAGCACGCCTTCGGCCAAATCCGAGGGGCGCTGCGTAATCAGGCCCAATGACACGCCATATTTACGGCCTTCCTTAGCGATCCGTTCGAGAATTGTGCGCACCGCGCTGTCACCCGCGACGCGATCCGACGGAATATAGCGATGCGCTTCTTCGCATACGAGCAAGATCGGGCGTTGCGGTTCATTCCGGGACCAGATCGCGTAGTCAAACACGAGGCGTGAAAGCACTGCGACCACCGTTGCGGTAATGTCCGACGGCACGCCAGACACATCGATGATCGAAATCGGTTTGCCATTGCTCGGCAAGCGGAAAATCTTTGAGATAAAATCCGCCATCGTGTCGCCAACCAACATGCCGGAGAACATGAAGTTATAGCGCGGGTCGGCTTTCATCTCCTCAATTTTGCCCTTCAACCGGAGGAACGGCGCGCTTGATGAAGCCTTGTCGAGCTTGCCCATTTCATTCTGAATGATGTTGGTCAGGTCAGACAGCAAATAGGGGATCGGTGCATCGACGGTTAGCTTGCCGACACTTTCAGCGATGCGGTTTTTTGATCGCGCCTGCAGCAAGCAGCGCGCGAGAATATCGCAATCCATCTGCTTTTCATCGCCCTTTGACGTGACGAAAACTTCGCAATGCTCGGCAAAGTTCATCATCCAATAGGGCAGCGCAAGGTTGTTGACGTCAAACAACGCACCGTTGTGCTTGAACGCCGCGCTATATTCACCGTGCGGGTCGATCATCACGATATGACCTTCGGGGGCGACATCGCAAATCTTGTGGAGGATCAAAGCAGCGCTGGTTGATTTACCTGTGCCGGTCGATCCCAGCAACGCGAAATGCTTGCCCAGCATCGCGTCGATATACAAAGCGCCGCGAATATCCTTGGTCGGAAACACCGTGCCGATTTCAACATTGGGGCGGCCGTCAGCGGCATAGACCTGTTTCAAATCAGCGCTCGAGACCGCGTACACATCCGATCCTGGCACCGGATAGCGAGTTACGCCCCGGCGGAAATTATAAATTTTGCCGGTCAGCCGCTCTTCGTCGCCTTCGCCCAGAAAATCGACCTGCGCAAGGATCATGCTCGAATCACGTGGATGCAATTTTTGCGTGCGGATGCTGGCGAGGAGCCAAATATTGCCAACGCGGATTTTAATTTGGCTGCCGACCTGGCCTGCTGTGGCAATACTGGGGTCGCTATGATCCAGCAACGCGTGCAATTGGGCCGCGTCCATGCTGACTTGTGAGCCAGAGCCTGCAATCTCGATGACCGTGCCGATGAACTGCAACGAACGGGCATTCGATGCGTGCCGTCCGGAAGGCGATGCCGCACCGCTTGCCGTAGCCGCCAACTGCGCTCCTGAATCCGCTGTTTCCTGCGGACGGAATGATCCGAAATCCCGGCCGTTCACTGCGTCGGTCATCTATACACCTCTTTGAATCTACCATTTCTGCGTAGTCAAATAAGGTAAATATTTGATGAGTGCCGATCAGAGCTTGGCGAATATGATCCCAGCGATCCAGCCCAGAAACAGCGAAATCACAACTGCCAGCGTTCCGTACATCAGCGAGTATTTCTGCGATAATATCGTGACAAAGCGTTCAAAGCCGGTCTTGCTGATGGTGATAGTCACGCCGTCATCAGCGACAATCACCCGCCCGTCGCGGATTAGCAATGTTTCGGCGACATAGCGTCCCTCTGGAACGCTCGATGGGATCGTCAGGCGTGCACGGTACAGCACCTGATCAGTAATATTCACAGTGTTTGGAGCCTCTAAATACAGCCCGTCACGCTGGTTCAAGTCGACAAGGCCGGACCTGAACCGGCGCAGCTCCTTGGCATCGATCTCGCCAGTCGGTGACAGTTGCAAGCGTTTAAGCCCCAATTCGTAAATCGCCGCTGTGCGGGCGTCGATAATCTTTTCCAACGGGCTTGACGAAGCGATGGCATAATAGGTTGGCGCCGATCGGAAATCGATACTTTCGGCATTGATCCATATCCCCGCCACTTGGCGCTTTTCTCGCAGTATAAGCGGCCGGGTTGGACCGCGCAGCACAACCGCTACGTCGATCTGTCCCTCTGGTACCACGCCGCGCGGATAGATGATTGCGCCGAACAACAAAAGCTCTGCCCCTGTAAAGCGCGACTGGATGTTGATATCGCGCTGCGACACATCGGGCACAAGCTTTGGCACAGCCGATTGCGCAAACGCGGCTCCGGGCATCGCCAGCATCACAGCGAACAGGAGCCACCGGGCGATCATAACAGCTGCACCGTATAAATTTCGTCCGGTCGCCAGCCAAGGCCAAGGGCCATGCGGATCGCGACGAGCAAGACGATGCTGGCAAGAAAAAGCCGAAGATATTCAGGCTTCATCCGTTGTGCCAGCCGCGCACCGATCTGCGCACCGGTGACGCTCCCGATCAACAGGAATACGGCAAGGACGATATCGACCGCTTTGGTCGTCAGGCTATGCACAATCGTTGAGCTCATAGTGACGAATAATATCTGAAACAAAGAGGTGCCAACGACGACATTGGCGCTCATCCCCAAAATATAGAGCATCGCCGGGACCATGATGAAACCGCCACCAACACCTAGCAGCATCGTCATGATGCCGGTGATAAAGCCCAAAATCAACGGTGCCAGCGGCGAGATATAGAGCCCCGACCGGTAAAAGCGCCATCGCCAAGGCAAGTTCGCAACCAGCGGATGGTGGCGTCTTTTGCTGGCGGGAAGGGGTTTGCCTGCGCGCGTCGCCAAAACAGCTTGGACGCTTTCACGCATCATCACACCGCCAATGCCGCCCAACATCACGACATACAGGATGTTGATGACGGTATCGATCTGGCCCCAAGCCTCTAGCACCCGAAACAGCAATGCACCGAACAAAGTGCCCAACAGCCCGCCTGCGACCAAAACAGCGCCCATGCGGAAATCGACACCGCCGCGCTTCATATGGGCAAGCACGCCGGAAACGCTGGTGCCGGTTACCTGTGTTGATGCAGAGGCCGCCGCGACCATCGGCGGGATACCGTAAAAAATCAGCAAAGGCGTAGTGAGAAAACCTCCACCAACCCCGAACATGCCCGACAGCATACCGACCGCGCCACCCAGCAGGATGATGACCAAAATGTTGACCGACAATCCGGCGATAGGCAAATAGACATCCATCGGTGTGCGCTAACGGCCTTCCCCTGAACACCACACGAATGGCGGCTTTAAACAAACTCTAGACCGCTTTTGCGGCGCGATAAAGGCGTGTGTGCGGCCCCTCAGACCGCTGGCGCTGCCTCCACATCGAACGGCCGGGCGCCAAACACATTCAGCTTTCGCCAACCGCCGTGAAAATAATAGGCCAAGGACAAAACAAACGACGCGATGCCGGCCCCGATAAACGCCCACCAGATGGCATCGGCCCCGTAATGCGGATGCAACCCGAAACCGATGGCAAAGCGCACGCCGACGCCGGAAATAATCAAGATAACCAAAGGCCCGATCACGGCCCCATTGGCGCGCACGATAAACGTCACCACCATCGATACCCCCATCAACAAATAGCTCCAGCCGATGACGTGATTGATGTGGATCGCGATCGGGATTGCCGGGCTGCCATCGCGCAAAAACAGGCTAAGCAAAGGCCGGGCAAACACGGTAATCGCGATCAGGATGGTCGCTGTCATCGCCACATTAATGCACACCCCACTCCATGCGATTTTGCCAACGCGGTCCCATTTGCCCGCACCAATATTCTGCGCCGCCATCGCGCTAACCGCACTGCCGACCGCGACTGCAGGCATCTGCACATAACTCCACAGCTGGTTCATCACGCCAAAGGCCGCAATGGTGTTCACCCCTTCGCGGTTAATCAGGCCGATCATCACCAAAGCCGAGCCAGACATGATAATCATCGACAGCCCCATCGGCAGGCCCATTTTGGCAATCGGTTTCAAAAACGTCATATTGGGGCGAAGCCAGCCAAGCTCGATCCCGCGTAGCCGGATCGTCAGGTCTTTAGCATAGATGCGCTGGATCAGGATGAGGACGCTGATCACGCTGGCGATCAAGGTCGCTAGCGCCGAACCCGCGACGCCCATCGCCGGGATCGGCCCTAGCCCGAGGATAAAAATGGGATTGAGGATGATATCCAGCACCACGTTGAATATCGAATTCCACATCGGCGTCACCGCATCACCCACACCGCGCAGTGACGATGACAGCAAGATCATGACGAATGACGTCGGCATGCACAGGAATATCACGCGCAAATACGCCAGCGCCAACGGATAGGCCGTAGCCGGCGTTGCCAACAGGTGAAGCATTTGCGGCGCAAAAATCCAGCCGAACACCGCCACCACTACCCCTGAAATCGCGAACACTCCCATTGATGTGCCGATAACGCGACGCACACTTTCGATATCGCGCCTGCCCATATGCTGACCGATCAAAATGGTTGTGGCCATTGAAAAGCCGAATAGCGTGGAAAACATCAGGAACATAATCATCCCCGCATTCGACGTTGCCGCCAGCGCTTCCTCTCCCAAAAATCGCCCGATCCACACCGCGTTGACCGAATTGTTCAGCGATTGCAGAATGTTTACGCCAAGCGAAGGCAGCGCAAACAGCAACAAGGTTTTGGCAACCGGGCCATTGATCAGATCGCGCTGGGATGAGGGCTGGCTCATGGACGACTGGCCGCGATGCCCGATGGGCATATGTCGGACAAGTTGATAACGTGGAACGCCTTTATGGCGTTGAGACGTGCAGCTTCATCGTTGAAGCGTTTAAGCGTAATAGAGCTGTTCTTCCTGAAATACTGCTCTAATTCCGTCTGCCCCAACATCAGATATCCTTCATTCGGCCAACAGAACATTATAGCAACATCTGTTACATTTAGCAAGGATTTATAGCCTTAACCCCTTTGTTGCTTCGTGTCTTCGTGCGAGATAAATTTAACTCTCACGAAACTTCGCGTAATTCGCTTCGCTCACAAGCCCCTCCCCTAAAGCGGAGGGGTTGGGGTGGGGGCTGTCAGCTTTGTGCTGCGCCTCAAAACCCCACCCCGCTGCGACTAAGCGCCTATCGGCACTAAGTCTCACTTGCCCCTCCCCTAAAGAGGAGGGGCTTATCCTAACCGCGCCAGCGCAGCGCTGAGACGTTCCGCCTCGGCCGATTTTTCCGCATGATCGGCGCGAGCTTTTTCGACGGCTTCGGGCTTGGCCTTTTCGACAAAGGCGGGGTTGTTCAGGCGGCCTGCTAGTCCGTCGCGTTCCTTGGTTGCAGCTTCGATGGCTTTGGTGATGCGGGTGCGTTCGGCGTCAACGTCAATGGCGGCATCGAGTTGAAGGCTATAGGTAACCCCGCCAATCTGAAATTGTGCGCCGCCTGCCTTCACCATATTGTCACGGCCCTGCTGCTGAACGCTCTCCTCTGCTACAAAACTCTCAACTCCCCGAGCATCCACCACTGTCAGCGTTCGCGGCGAAGCGCGGCACAATGAGAAAATCAAACCAGCACTGCGTTCGATGAACTCGTCTGTTGCATTGTCCACTTTGATGTAAGTGATTTTTGCGGATGGCGCGATGTTGTACTCCGTCCTTATTGAACGGACTTTAGAAACAAACGACATCAATCGTTCGAATTTTTCTTTAGCCTCTTGATCGACAGTCGCAGCTGGAATTGGCCACTTCGCATGTATGAGATCATACTTTCGTTTGCCCAGTGAATGCCATAGTTCCTCAGTAACAAATGGCATAAACGGGTGTAACATTACCAAAATCTGATCGAGCACCCATCCCGCCACAGCGGTCGTTTCTTCGACTGCCTGCTCTGCTTTCAAAACAGGCTTTATCGATTCCAGATACCAGTCGCAGAACTGGTCCCAGACGAAGTGATAAATGGTGTCCGCCATCCCGTCGAAACGGAATTCGGCAAAGGCTTTGTTGAGTTTTTCGACCGTTTCGACAACTTCGCCGATGATCCAGCGGTTGACCGCAAGGTCGGCTTTGGGGGCGGAAATCGAGTGCGATCCGCCGATGCCGTTCGATTGCGCAAAGCGTGCCGCATTCCATAGCTTAGTCGCAAAGTTACGATACCCGGCGACGCGGCTTTCATCCATCTTGATGTCGCGGCCCTGGCTCTCCATCGCCGCCATAAAAAACCGCAACGCGTCAGCGCCATATTGGTCAATCAGGCCCAAAGGATCGACAGTATTGCCTTTTGACTTCGACATCTTGCTGCCATCCGCGGCGCGGACAAGGCCATGGAGATAGAGCGTTTTCCAAGGCACCTCTTTCATGAAGTGAATGCCCTGCATCGCCATGCGCGCATCCCAGAAAAACAGGATGTCAAAGCCCGAGACGAGCACGTCATTGGGGTAATGGCGTTGGAGCATTGAAGCCCCTCTCCCCTTGCGGGAGAGGGGTTGGGGTGAGGGGTCGCCTCGCGTCTGCGAGCCAGTATTTTCTGTGTCGGCAAAGGCCCCCACGCCGCTGCGACTAAGCTCGTTCCTCGCTAAGTCTCGCTCCTCTCCCGCAAGGGGAGAGGGGGTTTCCTCCGGCCAGCCCAAAGTGCCAAACGGCCAAAGCGCTGAGGAGAACCACGTGTCGAGGACGTCGTTATCGCGGGAAAGCTCTACACCGTGACCGGCCAAAGCCTGCGCACCAGCTTCGTCTTCCGCGACGTAAATCTTACCTTCTGCGTCGAACCAAGCCGGTATCCTATGCCCCCACCACAATTGCCGCGAGACGCACCAAGGCTGGATATTTTCCATCCAGTTGAAGTAGGTTTTCTCCCAAGACTTTGGCACAATATCGATAGCGCCACTGCGCACAGCCTCTATCGCGGGAGCCGCCAAGGTCTTCGCATCGACATACCATTGGTCGGTCAGCATCGGTTCGATGACAACGCCCGATCGGTCGCCAAAGGGTTGCTGGATAGCCTTAGCCTCGACGCAGATCATCAACCCGTCGGCGTCGATATCGGCGACCACACGTTTGCGCGCTTCATAACGATCCAGCCCGCGATACGCCTCTGGAACAAGGTTCATAGCATCGACTTCGGCGGTCGTGGCAGTCTGCCCGGCGGCAATCGCTTTGGCGCGCTCTGCGGCCTCTGCATAGCTCGCCCCATCCGTCCGCATTGCGGCAACTTCGTCCATCAGACGGTACATCGGGATATTATTCCGCTGCGCCACAACATAGTCGTTCTGATCATGCGCGCCGGTGATCTTCACCGCGCCAGAGCCAAAATCGGGGTCGGGATATTCGTCGGTGATGATCGGGATCAGGCGGCGATGTTCTTTGGGACCGACGGGGATTTCGCATAACTTGCCGATGATGGGCTGATAGCGTTCGTCATCAGGATGCACCGCAACCGCACCGTCGCCCAGCATCGTTTCGGGCCGCGTGGTGGCGATGGCGATATAGTCGCGCTCCTCGGTGAGCGTCACATTGCGGTCAGCATCGCGCTCAACATATGTGTAGGTTTCGCCGCCTGCGAGCGGATATTTGAAGTGCCACATATGGCCATTCACTTCGCGCGTCTCGACCTCTAGGTCGGAGATCGCCGATTTGAAATGCGGGTCCCAATTGACGAGGCGTTTGTCGCGGTAAAGCAGGCCTTGGTTATACAGGTCGACGAACACCTTGATGACGGCTTTGGAAAAGCCTTCATCCATTGTGAAGCGTTCATGTTTCCAGTCACATGAATTGCCCAGACGCCGCATCTGATGCACAATGCTGCCGCCGCTTTCGGCTTTCCATTCCCATACTTTCTGGACAAATTCCTCGCGCGAGAAATCGGTGCGTTTTTGCCCAGCCGCATTCATCTGCCGCTCCACCACCATCTGCGTGGCAATTCCTGCGTGATCCATGCCGACCAGAAACAGCGCGTCCTTGCCCTGCAACCGCGCATGGCGGACGAGTACGTCGATCAAGGTGTGATCAAGTGCATGGCCGATGTGCAAACTGCCAGTGACATTGGGCGGCGGAATCATGATCGTGAACGGCTCCGCATCGGGCCGTTCTGGTCGGAAAGCGTTCGTGCTTTCCCAATGCTTATACCATTTCGCCTCAATCGCGGCGGGGTCGAAAGTTTTGTCGATAGTCATGCGGCAAGCCTTTGCCAGCCGATGCGCGATTGGGCAAGCTTTTGGGGCGGCTAGGCTTTGCCGCGTCTGAAGATAAAAAACGCAGCGGCAAATCCACCAGCGACCACAAGGCTCAGCCACAATTCCTTCGACGCAGCGGGGTCCATTCCTTTGGCGACCAAAATCACCAGCATCGCTGCCATCGCCACATACGTGCCAAAGGGATGGAACCACATCTTGATTTGCAACCGCGCAGGGTCTTCGGCTTCGTATTTGCGCCGGAGTTTCAACTGCGCGGCAGACGTCATCAGATAGAGCAACAACATCGTCACGCCGCAGCTATTGATCAGGAAACTGAACACGACATCGCGCGACACCGCATCGGCGGCGAGCGCACCATAGCTGAACAGGCTGGCGATCAGGATCGCGCGGGCAGGAACTTTGCGCTTGTTGACCTGCACCAGCCACTGCGGCGCGTCCTGATGTTTAGCGAGACCGAACAGTGCGCGCGAGGTGACATACATGCCCGAGTTGAGGCACGACAGCACCGCGACCAGAACGACAGCCTCCATAATCAGCTTGCCCGCCGGAATTCCCATGTAGCCAAGCGTCGCGGCAAAGGGCGAAACCTTTGGCACAATTTGCGTCCACGGCACGACCGATACGATCAACAGGATTGAGAGGATGTAAAAGATCAAGATGCGCAGCGTAACCGATACCGTCATCCGGCTAATGACTTTGGCGGGTTCCTCTGACTCAGCCGCGGCAATGGTCGCTATTTCTGCGCCGACAAGGCTAAATATCGTCGAGGTCGCCGCCGCCAGCACCACGCCCCAGCCATTGGGAACGAACCCCCCATGTTCCGTCAGATTGCCAAAGGTCGCGCCACTGCCAGAGGTAAATCCAAACGCCCAAGCCGCACAGAGCAATATGAAGACAATGATCGCGGCGACCTTGATGCTGGAAAACCAGAATTCAAACTCGCCATAGGCGCGGGCCGACATCAGGTTTACCGCCGTCAGCATGGCCATCAACGCGATGCCGATGCCAAGTTCGGGGATGCCCGGAAACCAGCCGTGAATAATCTGTGCGCCCGCAATCGCCTCAATCGCGACGACGACGACCCAGAAATACCAATAAAGCCAGCCAGACAAGAACCCCGCCAAATGGCCAAGCCCAGCGCGGGCAAAGTCCGGAAAAGTCTGCACACCATCGACCGCAATCGCCATTTCCGAAAGCATCCGCATGACCAAAAGGATGATGAACCCGGCGATGGCAAACGAGAATACCGCCGCAGGGCCAGCCTGATTGATAGTGGTCGATGACCCGACAAACAGCCCTGCGCCGATGATGCCGCCAATCGCGATCATCGAGACGTGGCGTGATTTTAAGCTGCGCGAAAGTTCCGCGCGTCCTTGTTCAGAATGTGCGCTGATGTCGGTTGCGACGTTATGTGCGATGTCGGTCATTGAGATTCCCTCTCTGATATTTTCCCAATGGAATGGCGAGGCCTTAGGATTTTGGCTTTCGGGTATCATTGTGCTTATAAATGGAGATATCCGCAGCGCGAAGACTAGCCTCCATATCAGATGGCAGCGGCTTCCAACACACCAAGGCTGGTCCGGTCAGTTCGGCTAGCAAGTCGGGAATACCATCAGAGTTATCATAGATGAAACAGCTATCGACATGTTTCAGAAACCACGCGAGTTGCTCAAAGGATCGCAGTCGCCGCGATACAATCTTATCACGAGGCACGTCATGTCCGCCGTCCGAAACGCGAATGGAAACTCGATCAAACTGAAGATCGGCTGACCTCAAAACCACGTAGATCATTCTTACGTCAAATCCGGCGATCTTCGCTTTAGTAACCAGCGATTGATATTTTGGTGACGACAATACCGTTTCAACACCAACCGTTTGATAAGCGTCAATCGACGCGTTCAGCCATTGTTCGATGCGCTGCACCGCAGCCAAATTAGCAGCCTGCAACCCTAGCATTTCCTGCTCGACAATTTTTGCAGTCAATAGATCTGGGTTGATGATCCAAACAGACCCTCCCCAGCCTTCAATATCGGAACGATTGTAGAGCGAACTTTTGCCGCTGCCGTTTGGCCCCGCGACAATCCACAATATGGGTTTATCAGGCTTCCGTGGCGTCGTCAGCGGCACGCGCACGCTTTCTTTGATCCGCCCTTATCCGACGCACATTCGACTGAAAAGCCGCCAGCAAATCATACGGCAAAGTAGCACTCTCGGATTGGATCACTTTCACGCGGACAGATTGACCATTGGGGCCGTGGACAATCTTTGTCGGAAGATCGCTGGGTCGTACTTTGGGGGCCTTGCTCGCCATATCAAACTCCTTAAACATCAGGATAGTGGCAGACCCACCATTAGCAACGCCTTAATTCCCGCGCTTCAAATGCTTGCCCAGCCAAGCGAACACCGTCTGGTGCCACTGGATCGAATTTTGCGGTTTTAATATCCAGTGGTTTTCATCGGGGAACACCACCAATTTCGATTCGACACCTTGTTGCTGCAACGCGGTGAACGCGGCCAGCGATTGCGAATAGGGGATCCGGTAGTCTTTCTCTCCGTGGATCACCAGATTTGGTGTTTTCCAATTGGTGACATAATTGACCGGGTTCCATTTTTCAGCATCGGTGCGCGTCGTCCATGGGCCTTTGTTATCCCATTGGTCGAACCACAATTCCTCAGTTTCATAGGCCATGGCGCGCAGATCAAAAATGCCTGCATGGGTGACCAGACATTTGAAGCCATCGGGCCAATTGCCCGAAATCCAGTTCATCATATAGCCACCATAAGACCCGCCAAGCGCGCAGGCATTGGCGATATCAACTTGCGCATCGACTTTGCCCGCCGCAGCCAGACCTTTTTGCAAATCCTCCAGCGGCCAGCCGCCCCAGTTTTTGTTGATGGCGTCGGTGAAGGCCTGACCATAGCCAGTGCTGCCGTGGAAATCGACGCTGACCACCGCATAGCCCTGCGACGCCATGACGCGCGGGTTCCACCGGAACGACCAGCCATCGCCGAACGATCCCTGCGGTCCGCCATGGACGATAAAGGCGACGGGAAGCGTGCCAGTGACCCCGACAGGTTTAGTGATCTGGCCCCAGACCTGATCGCCATTTGCGCCTGCAAAGTCAAAGCGCTGAACAACGACGTCATCAATCTCTGCCTCGACGCCCGCGTTCACATCAGTCAGCTTGCGGACTGTGCCTTTTGCATCGCGCAGATAGAGATCATTGGCCGCAATCACACTGTTCATCGAATAAACGACTGAGCCATTCTGTAACGGGATGACGTCATGAGCGCTCCCTGCCGCTGTCAGCCGCGTGACGTTGCCTTTCAGATCGATTTTGAAAATCGGATGATCAAGGACCTCTTGCGCGGTGACCAGCATCGACTTGCTATCGGGAGTCCAAGCGATCGAATCGACCGAACGATCCCATTTTTGCGTCAAAGGCTTGACTGTTCCGGTAGTCATATCTTTCAGCATCAGCACCTGCCGGTCCGCCTCATATCCCGGCCGCGCCATCGCCGCCCAAGCAAGATATTTGCCATCGGGTGACGGAGCAGGGAGTGTGTCAGTGGCCTTGTTGCCCGGCGTCTGATTTTCAGCTGTGTCATAATTTTGATGCGAGACATAAATGTCGAGATTAGTCGACAAGGCTTCGTTTTTATCAGCCAAGCGCATAGCATAATACACCAGCTCGCTATCGGCACCCCAAGCAATTTCCTCGCCGCCGCCCATGGGTTTGGATGGCGCATCGCCAACCAGTTTCGGCTTTTCCGGAACGCCCGGCTTGATCATCTGTTCATCAAGCGGATGGCCACTGCCATAAAGCTTTCCATCAGCGCCGATGCCAAAGGTGAAAATGCGGCTGTAGTTGCCCGGCGTTTCCCACGCGTCCCAATGGCGCACCATCAGTGCATCATATTCGCGGCCTGTGCCGGGGCCGGGTTTGGAGGTATCGCCGTCCTTTTCGCAGTCAAAGCTACCACAATCGCGGGCAACATCGCCCCACACAGCAATCTTCTTTCCATCGGGGGACAGTTTGAAACCCGAAATATCCGTTTTCAAATCACTGACTTTTTCGGCTGGTCCAGCAGCCATCAGCTGGGACAATGCCATCCGGTATATTTGGCTAGAGCCGCCACGGTCGCTGAGAAAATAGAGCGATTTGCCATCGGGCGAATAGGCCGGATCGGATTCATTCGACCCCGGTTCGGATCCGAACGCTTGCCCGGCCGACGGCTGATCCACTGCTTGAACCACTATATCGCTGCGTCGCTTATTAGCCTTTAGGTCGGTTTCCTGCACGACATATGCGATCTGTTTGCCATCGGGCGAAACTGCAGGTGCGGATAGACGTTTCATGGTTGCCAAATCGGTTTCGGTCATCGGCCGGGCGAAAGCCGGGGCGGCCAGAGCAACGGATAGGGCAATTAGCGAACATGTAAGGGTGTTTTTCATATCTCCATGCCTATCGTTCGCAGCGCTTGGTTGCAAGCCGCCAACCAAGGGTAAAGGGAAAGGGTAAATCTGCTTGTGTTTGGGCGCAATTCCGGTGATTTTGGCGGTATGAAGCCCGCTGCTTATCCTTTTCAGGCAGAATTGCCGTTCGCTGCGCCAAAGCTCGCGGTGGTAATTCCATGCTATAAAGTGACCAGCCACATCATCGATGTGATCGCGCGCATCGGGCCGGAAGTATCGATGATTATCGCGGTTGATGACAAATGCCCCGATAGTTCGGGCCAATTTATCGAAGCCAACATCGCTGATCCAAGGCTGAAGGTCGTCTATAACCCGCACAACAAAGGCGTCGGCGGAGCGGTAATGGCGGGCTATCGCGCTGCATTGGAGGCGGGCGCGGATGTGATCGTCAAAGTTGATGGCGACGGGCAGATGGACCCTGCGCTGATCCCCCACATCGCAAGGCCGGTGCTGTTGGGTCATGCCGATTATGCCAAAGGTAACCGGTTTCATTCGGTGTGGAATGTCCGGCAAATGCCCGGTATCCGCTTGTTCGGCAACGCCGCCTTGTCGTTCCTGACCAAGCTATCGAGTGGTTATTGGAGCCTGTTTGACCCGACCAACGGCTATACCGCGATCCATGCAGAGGCTCTGCGCCAGCTTGAATTGGCCAATATCAACGAACGCTATTTCTTTGAAAGCGACATGTTAATCAATCTGGGCAATATCCGCGCGGTGGTGCGCGATGTGCCGATGACAGCGGTATATGGCGATGAAACCAGCCATCTGAAAATCCGCGACATTCTCGGGCAATTTTTGACCACAAATATCAAAGAGCTACTGAAACGGATCCTTTACACCTATTTCCTGCGCGATTTCAGCCTGGCCTCGGCGCATTTGCTATTTGGCATTTTGCTGTTTGGCTTTGGCAGCCTATATGGCGCATGGGGTTGGTATGTGTCGATATCCTCTGGAAGCCCGGCAAGCACAGGCACTGTAATGCTGGCAGTATTGCCGATTATCCTCGGGTTCCAGCTTCTGTTATCGTTCTTTGGCTTTGATATGGCGAACGAGCCCAAAATTCCGTTGCAGGCAAGCATGCCGGGATACGACCGTCGTTTGGCGCGCCCGCAGCAGTCATGATGACAAGGCTGGCTGGACAGGTTGCGCGCTACGGGCTGGTCGGATTGCTCGTGCTGGCGCTCGATTATGCGGTGTTTGCCGGGTTGTTGGCGTTGCTACCCGGGCAGCATCTGGCCGCCAACATCGCGGGTAAGCTGGCGGGGGCGGCGGTCGGATTTGTTCTGCACAAATATGTGACCTTTGCAGGGGCGCACGCCGACGGAACAAGGCGGCAAGCTTTGTCTTACACGTTGCTGCTGGGGTTCAACCTGCTGCTGTCGAGCGCCCTGCTTTGGATGCTGGTCGATAGGCTTGGGCTGAATGCGTATGGTGCCCGGCTTTTCGTTGACGCCGTAGTGATTGTCGTTTCGTTTATGGGGTCGAAACTATGGGTATACCGGGCAGCGTGATCCGGCTTTTGCAAAGCAGAACGGGGCTACTGGTTGCACTGGTTACCTTCGCTGTGCTCGTTGCTTTGGGGTGGGTTGGGTTTATCGCCTCGGACGACTGGACCTATGCGGTGGGCGGCTATGGCTGGCTGGAAGAGTTTCCATACGTCGGCGGCCATGGCACGATCCGATATCCGATCACTATCCCGATCGCATTGTCGTTCCTGACATTTGGCGAAAATGAATTTGCAATGGTGCTGCCAAGCCTGATTTATATGTTCGGATTTCTTATCCTGACATGGATGGTAGTAAAGCGGGCGGGAGACGGCTGGCTGGCCTTTGGCGCGCTGGCTGCATTGGTGACTTGCCCGTTGCTGGTGATCCAATCGAGCATTGCCAGCGTCGATATTATCGAGATGTTCGCGCTTTTTGCCTCGGTTTATTTATTTTGGCGTTGTGTCGAAGACGGCCCCGATGCCAAGCGACTGTTTTTTGCCGGAGCGTTGGCAGGCCTCGGCTTCCTGACCCGCGAAACCGCGATTTTCATCGCTGTGTTCTACGCAGTCTATTTCGCCATCGGCTATCGTTTCCATCGCGGGCATTATCTGTGGATCGTGGCGGGCTTTATCGCCGTCTGGGCTGTCGAAGTCACCTATCTGTGGATCATGACCGGCGACCCGTTATACCGGATTACCATCGCGCTCCATCATGACAGCCGCATTGACCGGGGCGTTGATCTTGCGGGTAATGTGATTGTCCATCCGCTGATCGATCCGTTACTAGTGCTGCTTGCCAATCAGGAATTTATGGCGCTGTTTTTTATCGCCATCCCGTTGGGCGGCTGGCTGTGCGTTAGCCCCAGAATCCCACTGCGCTTGCAGCGATTTGCGCGTATCGTCGCTGCACTGGGCCTAGTGTGGTTTGTGTCAGCAGGCGCCGTGCAAAAGCTGTTGCCGCTGAACCCGCGCTATTTCATGATAACGGCGGCGTCAGCCTGTATCCTGACCGGAGTCGCGCTTGCATTGCTATGGCAGCAGGGACGCGCGCGCGCAGGGATTGTCCTGACTACGGCCTTCCTGCTGGGCACAAACCTTTTGGGGATCTATGTCGAAAATAAGGATTCTCTATTTGGCGAGTGGCAGTTGGCCAAGCTGGCAGGGGCGTCACCGAGGCAGGTTTTTTATACCGACCCGATGACGCGGTATCGCGCCGATATGCTGCTGCGTTGGGAACAGGCGCAACCCAAAGTTTTGGGGCAAGCGCCGCCTGCTGGCGCGCTGTATTTTTACAATCCCAAATGGGCCGACGGCGCGAACTTCATGATGAAGACAGGCCAGATGCCGGTGTTCAAGCCGCAACCGGGCTGGCAAAAATTGGGCAGCTGGGAACCGCAGCCGCCGTTGATCACCAAAGCTATCGAGGCAACCGGCATGGTCGCGATTATTCCACAGGGAATCTGGCACAAATTGCGCTACCGCCACCCGCTCGTAACGCTCTATCGCGTGCCATCCAGAAAATAGGGAGTGTCCCTACTTTTCTCTGTTGCCGCCATATGCTTGCGCCAATCGTCGCACCCCGCTAACGGCTGCGGCGACATGCAGTATCAAAGCACCAGGGGAAATGCGCCCAACCTCGATTTTCGCGGGGTCACGTTGGCGGGCCTTGCCAGCGATGGCGGGCTGTATGTTCCAATAAAATGGCCAGAGTTTTCAGCTGCCGAGATCGCGGCGATGAGGCATCTGTCTTATGTCGATCTTGCTGCGCGGGTGATGGCTCCTTTCACTGCTGGCTCGCTTAGCGAAGACGAGCTGAAAGAATTATGCACTGCTGCTTATGGCAGCTTTTCTCACGACGCCGTAACGCCGTTGGTGCAATTGGATGGCCAGCATTGGTTGCTCGAACTGTTCCACGGGCCGACATTGGCGTTCAAAGACGTTGCGCTGCAATTGCTGGGGCAGTTGTTTGAGCGGTTTTTGACCGGCACTGACACCAAGCTGACCATCGTTGGTGCAACCTCTGGCGATACCGGGTCCGCCGCGATCCACGCCGTTGCAGGGCGCGAGCAGATCGAGATTTTCATGCTCCACCCCGAGGGACGCATATCGGATGTGCAGCGGCGGCAGATGACAACGGTGCTCGCCCCCAATATCCACAACATCGCGATCAAAGGCAGTTTTGACGATGCGCAAGCAATGGTCAAACGCATGTTCGGCGATCCCGAAGTCACTGGTTCGATGACCTTGTCAGCGGTCAATTCGATCAACTGGGCGCGGCTGATGGCGCAGGTGGTGTATTATTTCTGGGCCGCCTTGCGGCTTGGTGCACCCGAACGGCCTGTTGCCTTTTCCGTTCCTACCGGCAATTTCGGGGATGTCTTTGCAGGCTATGTCGCCGCGCAAATGGGATTGCCGATTGCAAAGTTGCTCGTTGCAACCAATGTCAACGACATCCTCCACCGTGCGCTGTCGAAGGGCGATTATTCAGTTAGCACTGTAACGCCGACCGCCGCACCGTCGATGGATATCCAGATATCGAGCAATTTTGAACGCTTGCTGTTCGATATGGAGGGCCGTGATGGTTCGACCACTGGTGCGCGGATGAAATGGTTTGAACAGATGGGCAAAATGGTACTGTCGTCCGACATGCGCCGCAAAGCCGCTCTGTTCGCAAGCGTGCGCACCGATGCAGATGAAATGACCAGTGCGATGCGTTGGGCGCATGACCACACAGGCCACATTATTGACCCCCATACTGCGATAGCTTTGCACGCCGCCCGCGCCGCTGGCTTGCCTGCTGAAATCCCAGTGGTGACATTGGCCACTGCGCATCCGGCCAAATTCCGCGAGGCGGTTGAACGGGCAACGGGCATCCGTCCGACGCTGCCCGCCCGTGTCGGCAATTTGTTCGACCGGGAGGAACGCTTTATCGTTCTGCCCGGTGACTATGGCTCCGTTCGCGATCACGTGTTGGGCCATGCCGCTCGTTCCTGAATTTCAAACGCCAGCGTTCCTGACAATGGTTAGTGAGCCACGCGAAGACTATACGCTGATTGACAGTGGCAATGGTCGTAAGCTGGAATCCTACGGCCCGTTCCGCTTCATCCGCCCCGAGTTGCAAGCCATGTGGGCGCCAGCGACCGATGACTGGAAAGCCGATGCAGAGTTCGTTCCCGGCTCCGACGAAGATGGCGGCGGGCGTTGGTATTATGAAAATCAGGCGGCAAATACGGGCTGGCCACTGCACTGGGAAGACGTGTCCTTCACCGCCCAATGCACCCCGTTCCGCCATTTGGGCTTCTTTCCAGACATGGACCCTGTGTGGCGCTGGATGCGTTCTTTGTTGGAAGCACCGCACCAGCCCTCTCCCCCACCCGACCACCCCGACGGTATCCTGACGGGTGGCCGGGTGGGGGACAGGGCTGGTGCGGCCCCATCGCCGCAGGGCGATCAAAAAACCTGCCTCAACCTGTTCGGCTATACCGGAGTCGGCACTTTGGCTCTGTCAGCAGCAGGCGCGCAGATGGTGCATGTTGATGCGTCGAAAAAATCGGTGGCACAAGCGCGCGAAAACGCAGCGCTTTCTGGCATGGCCGACCGGCCCATCCGCTGGATTGTTGAGGATGCCGCCAAGTTCGTTGCCCGCGAAGTCAGGCGCGAACGGCGCTATGATGGCATTTTGCTCGACCCGCCCAAATATGGTCGCGGACCCGATGGCGAAGTGTGGCGGTTGGAGGAAGACTTGCCCGAACTAATCGCCAATTGCCGTAAGTTACTTGATGAAAATTCGCGCTTTTTGTTTCTGACGGTTTATGCTGTGCGGATGTCGGCGATGGCGCTTGGCAACTTGCTAGCCACGCATTTTACTGACCTGCCCGGCAAAATCGAATTTGGCGAACTGGCGGTTCGCGAACAAGCGCACGGACATTTATTACCGACGGCGATCTTCGCCAGATGGTCTAAACAGGACTGATATGAACGACTTACTCACTCTCGAAGTACACGACCTCCACGTCAACGTCCTGACCGGCATCTACAGTCAGGAAACGCACCTGCCGCAGCCGTTGCATATTTCGGTCAATGCCGACCTCGACATTGCGCCGCATTATGCGCCGGACACGCCTTTGTCCGCATCCAAAAACTATATGGAGATCAAAGCGGCGGCGACTGAATTTCCCGAAGGCGTTCACTTTACGCTGATTGAGGCGCTTGCCGATCATATCATCGATCGGCTGTTCGCATCGGATGTGCGCTTCCAGGCGGTGACGGTGAAGATCATCAAGTTGGCGATTGCCGAGGATGGCGAATCGATTGGCATTACGATGACACGGCATCGGCAATGAGCCGCCAGCTGGCGCTCGTCACTGGCGGGATGCGCCGTCTCGGCAGCACCATCGCCGCGCGGCTGGCCGCCGCCGGCTATGATCTTGCGCTAAGCAGCCATAGCCTTGGTCAGCCCGAGCCTATATTGGCGCAAGCGCTTAAAACATCGGGTGTCGCCTCGCATCATTTCGCGGCTGATTTGTCGGATCCTGAACAGGCCGGCACGTTGATTGGCTCGGTATGCTCCCATTTCGACCGGCCCCCTGATCTGTTGGTCAATAATGCTGCGATGTTTGGTCAGGATGATTGGCACAGTATGGATACTGCCAGCCTGACGTCGCATTTCCAGCTGAACCTGTTCACGCCGCTGTTGCTTTCCAAAGCCCTTGTCGAAGCGGCAGGCGACGCGCTGCAACCGGCAATCGTCCACATCGTCGATCAGCGAATCCAAAACCCCAATGGTGACCAATTGAGCTATACTTTGTCCAAACAGGCGCTGGCGCAGTCAGTACGCACGTTGGCAATAGCGTTCGGCCACCGCGCCCGCGTCAATGGTGTCGCGCCGGGACTAGTCATTCCGACCGATGATTATGACGATGCGCAGATGAAACGACTGGCATCCGAAATGCCGCTGGGCCATCTACCCGATCCCGCCAATGTCGCAGAGGCTGTGCTGTATCTGGCCAAGGCGCGTGATGTGACCGGACAGTTGCTGTTCGTCGATGGCGGCGCGAATTTGAAAAGCTTTGCCCGCGATTTCATGCATCTTTAACGCACGCGCCAGACTTTCAGTCCCTTGCCCATCGTCCGCTGATATTCCAGCCATTGGGGCGCTTGACCTGCGTCGATCTGCGCCCATAGCCCATAAGGTGCGCGTCGGACATATTGTTCCATTTCGGCCTCGCCCGGACAGCTGACCAAATGCGTTATCGCGCGGCGGTCAATAATCGTTTTTGCTTTATCGGGTGAAAGCCGGAACAGATCAATCTGGTCGCGCAATGCACGTTGGTTGCGATGATAGTTTGATGCCAGAATGCTGTGCGGTGTCGTCATCAAGATCGTCGGACCTATGTTCAGCGGGGCGACGATCTTGGCCGAATTAAGCTGCTTTAACGACGCCAGTGAGGCTACGCTTTCGCATGCCTCGGTGCTCATGTCTTCTTTTTCGGTCGTTTGACCTGTGGCATGATTTTGGATCGAAGCCACCACAGCCCCTGTGATCATACCCGATGCCAACAAGCCAATAGCCAGCGGAACAAAAGACAGGCGCACCAGCAAACGACGCTCAGCCGGATAGGCCTGAACCAGCGCAGACAGGCATATTGCGACGGGCACAATCGTGAACGCTGTAGCGACCGAGACGGTCCTGAAAACCATCAACGACAAAAGGCTGGCGTAGATCAGGAAAAATCCAGCGGTGGCCAAGTGGCCGCGTTTGTCCGCTGATACCAGTCGCAACGACATCCAAAATGCCACCATCGCCACCAGCAATGGTGCAACCAAGGTAACGGCAATCTGCAATTCCTGACGCCAAACCGGCAAGCCTTCAAGGATATGAGTATACCAATAGCTGCGGACGATAGGATCGAGGTCGCTAAATGCGCCCGTGCTGCATCGCGGTATAAGCCACAATAATAACGATAGCGCCATCACGCCTGAAAATAACGCTACCCCCCCCCGAACAAAGCGGTTTTGCGGGTTCGCATAAAGCGCGGGAAGCAAAATCACGGTGGCTAACAGGATCGCCCAAATATGTGCGGGCGAGACAGTATCGCAAAAATTCTGAGCAGAAAGCCCCAATGATTGCGTCCCGAAAAATAGGCCAAGCGAACCCAGCGCAAAACTGCACAGAGTCCAGCATAGCCGCCCGCTCTCCACCCGATCCACGATCCAGCGCCAACCCAGATAGAGGAAGAACGCCGCCGTCATCGGTGCGCCCTCCAGTGAGATGTGTACCCACACCGCAAGGGCCATGCCGAGAACCAACCCGGCTTTGCGCGCATTGACCCAGTATAAGGTCGCGAAACCCAGCACCGCACAGAATATCTGCCAGCCATGATGATCAATTCGCATCGGCCGCAGCTGAATCAGCATGGCCGGCGCGATAAGCGCAAGCATACAAGCCGCAATCGCGGCGGGACGACCCGCAATTTTTTCCGCCACTTGCGCCAACAGGAACGCAACCCCGCCAAGGCAGAAAAGCGGCACGATGATCCCCGCCGCCATTTCGGCGCGCTCTGCCCCCAGCAACGGAATCGCCACCAGCACCACCAAAGCGAGCGGCAATTCGATTAACCGTGACCAATGCATCGGTGCGCCTTCAGGAGCATTCATCCGATATTGCGTGGTATCAAACCAGCTTTGTCCGCCCAGAAAATCGCGCAGCTGCACCAGCCGCAGCCGATCATCTGGATCCCATCCAGCCCGGGTCAAGACCGTAGTCCAGCTGAGCCATACCAGCAACGCCGACGCCAGCAGCCACATCGCAATGAAAGGCCAATGGCGGCGAAGGACAATCATCAGCCACGTGTCCAATCGACGCGATACACCGAAAATGGACCAATAATGCGATCTTTAACCAGCCAGCGCGGCAAAGCACCGCGCCGAACCTGCGCACCAAATCCGTTCGGGGCGCGGCTGTAATAAATTTGCAGTTCATAGCTGCCTTCGCATGTCACGAGATAATCAATGCCGCGATCTTTATAGATGCGGCGCGCATCGGCTTCGCTGCCAATAAATGCCTTTATAACGTCTGCCATCGCGGCCTGGTTCCGATGATGGCCAGTGGCGACTGTTTTATGATCGGTAAAGACCAGAACCGAGGGAGCCGTATCGAGTCCAACCATCAGTTGCGAACCGCTGGGCAAAGCATTCAGCGCACGGGCGGCAGACGATTTTTGGCATTGCAGTGTTAGTTTATCAAACAAAGCATCCTCCGCCTTTGCCTTTGGATCGGCGGCCATTTCCCGATCATACGCAAAATTGACTGCATAATTGGCGAGAACGGCGGGCAGAAGGAGCATGACGGCCAGCACACGCAGCCCCATCCGTTTCACTAGGCCCAATAGAGTATCGGCGCGTTTCATCATCGCCAGGAAAAACGGTGCGAGCATCAGATTACCAATGCATAATGCATAAAGCGCGACCCGGCTGACAAACAGCCCAATCACTGCCGTTCCTACGAACAATAGGGCAAGCGCCAAACAGTCCGCCATCGACTCATGCCGCTTTGCAACCAGCACATAGACAAGCGCAATGGACCCAGCGGCAAGCCCTGCCCAATAATCCATCGAAAATACGGTGGCTATCTGCCAAAGTGGTAGGCCTTCGGGGACGCGATTGTACCAATAGTCGCGCACCAGCGGATCAAGCGCGCCGAATGCATCACCGCCGCATTGCGGTGCTATTACAAACAAAGTGGCAAGCCCTGCAGCTCCACCAACCGCGCAAATGGCGAGTTTGAATGGCCAGCTAAGGTCTATTGATTTTGCCTTTGCAGCATAGATTCCGCCTGCAACCACCAAGGCAACGGCTGTCAGCGTGGCGACGTGAAAGGGTGACAGGCTATCGCAATGCTGCGGAGTCAGCCAACTATCGGTAATGGCGTAGAAGAAGGCCGAACCGCCCGCGATAGCGAGCGTGGACCAAGCAAATGCAATGTCGGGATGCGCATAATCATGGCGCGGCCAAGGGCTGATCCAACGGAGCGCAAGGATACCGAGCAACAGGACGGCAAAGGGCAAACCCTCGATCGATATCTCCATCCACAATGCGCAGGAAAGGCCAAGGATGATCCCGGCACGGCGCGGATTTTCACGATTAAACAGCGCCGTTAAGGCTGTGAAAAACAGGACAATCTGCCAGCCGTGATGATCGATCCGCATTGGCACCAGCTGGCTCATTACCGGAGCGATCGTAATCAACATGGCCGTCGCAAGCAGCCCTGCACCGGCGCCAAACAAACGGCGGCCCAGTCTTGCATAAACCCACAGCACAGCACCAAACGTGAGCAACGGAAGAACTGCGCAGGCCATCATTTCAGCTGTTTCGCGCTGGACAAAAATCCCGAAAAACAAAATTAATCCGGATATCGGTAAATCAATCAGCCGCGACCAATGCATCGGCCCACCCTGCGGAGGATTCATCCGGTATTGCGTAATGTCCCACCAGCTTTGGCCCGCCATCCAGTCGCGCACTTGCACCAGCCGCAACTGGTCATCCGGATCGCCCATTTTCCAATCGGCAATGGCCCCGCGCGCAGCAACCAGCAGAAAAAGCGCGGTCATCAGCCAAAGCGCAAAAATCAGGCTCCGGTAATACCGTTCAATAAAATTGGTCATTATTACCGGATCGCCCCGCCCCGAAACACAACAACATTGCGCAGCAAATAGGTTAGTGTGAACGACAGGATGATTGCAAACACTTTGGCAATGCGCGGATCAATACCGATAAATTCGCCCGCACCAACCATAGCCATTGTCAGGACGAGGCCAAGCAGTGCAGAGACGACAAACATGGCCTTTTGCTGCGTGCGTTCACGGGTGCCGCGCTGCGAGACGCGGTCCTGAAAAACCTTGCGGCTAGATAGCATCCAATGTGCAAAGATACCGAAAGCATAGCCAATCGCTGCCGCCAGCGCGCTTATCATTCCGCTTTGCAGAAGCGCCAGAAAGATACCCATATCGACAGCGAGTGCCGCAACGCTGACCACGCCATATCGGATAAAGGTCAGCTGGCGAGCAAAGGCGATCCAGGCTGCAACGTCGAAAGCCGATTCAGGAACCGCAGCAGGGGCGTCATTCGCACGACGCCCCCCTAACCTGCGTTCGGCATCGCGGCGATCAAGCTGCTTTGCGTTGGTCATCGGTTTCTGGCTTTTCGATCCGGGTTGGGACGTCACGTTCGGACGTTAACGCCGCTGCCTGATCGGCATTGACTTGAACTTTGGCAGCAATCGCTTGCTGATCGCCCTCGTCGCCGCTTTCGTGATATTCGGCGTCTTCGTTGACATTCCAGATGTTGTAAACCCGGGCTCCAGCATCGATGTTTTCAACGGTCAGCATCGCCGTCATCATCGCGTGATCCTGATTGTTATAGCGGTGCATGCCGTTGCGACCGACCATGTGCAAAGTTGGATATTTCTCTTCCAATTCGCTGCGCATCGCCTCGACATTCGCGGCATAGCTATCATCATATACAGGATACGCTTTTTCCTGACGGACAACGACTCCGCGGACTACGTCTTCTGGCTTGCAAAGGCCTAGGATGCCCATTTCTTTTTTACCGAGCTCGACCAAGTCTTCATCGCTTGATGACCAAAGGCCATCATTTTCAAAGCAGAAATATTCAAGGCCAACACAAGCAATGGACGGATCGGGGACCATTTCGGGAGACCAGCTGCGATAGTTTTGGACGCGACCGACCTGCACTTTGCTGTCATGAATATATATCCAATTGTCGGGGAACAGGTCATCAGATTTGATCATCAACACAACGGTCAGATAATCCCGGTATTTCAGATTTGACGCCTGCAATGTTGTGGCGGGCAATGGGTATATCCGCGCCGATAGCTCGCGCATCGGGGCTGAGCTGATCACATGCTTGGCGCTGATGACTGCTTCACTGCCATCTGTTTTTGTTGCTGTCATTCGCCAATTGCCGTCTGTATCCTGTGCCAATTGTTTGAAACTGTGGCCCATCAAGACGGTGTTGCCTTTAGCAACGACAGCATCGCGCGCTGCTTCCCACATCATGCCAGGGCCAAGGCGCGGATAGCGGAAGGTTTCGAGCAGCGTCTTTGTCTCCATGCCGTCATTGGGTTTGCGGTTCAGGCCAAGGCTGCGCTTCAGCCCGTCGATCACTGCCGCGCCAAGCGACAAGCCCTTTATCCGTTGCGCCGCCCAATCTGCGGACATTTCGTCGCAGGGCATGCCCCATACTTTCTCGGTATAGGTTTTGAAAAAGATCGAATACAATTTGTGCCCAAACTGGTTGACGGTCCAATCTTCAAAGCTGCGGACGTTTGTATTTGGGAAAGCCTTCGCCTTCAAATAGCTCGCCATGCACAAGGTCGAACGGATGATACCAAGATTGAACAAAGCCTCAAACGCGCGCAGCGGATAGCTGTAGAATTTGCCTTCATAATAGATGCGGCTCATCCGTGGGCGCTGGATGAAATCGTCAGGCAGAATTTCGTTCCACAAATCGACGACTTCTTTAGATTTTGAGAAAAAGCGGTGGCCGCCAATATCGAAGCGGTAGCCGTCAACCTCAACGGTGCGGCTGATCCCGCCAACATAGCGTTCGTCTTTTTCGATGATCGAAACGCTGTAACCCTTTTTGGTCAGCAAATAGGCGGCAGTCAGCCCAGCAGGCCCCGCGCCAATGATTGCTACATCCACTAAACCCTGATTTTGCCCAGTCATTACCGCTTTTCCTCCAGCGAAAATTGCTATGGACAAATCTCTGAACGAAATTGGATAATGAAAAGTTAACGCAGGCGGCATTAGGTGCCTTAGCTATAGATTATTGCTGCATTGCAGTATTTCCTTGCTTTTGAGGCTGTATGCAGCCATATGGATATCAAGCGTATGAGGCGAGCGGACAACACCGCCGCAGTATCGACAGCGTGAGAGCTTGATAAATAGCTCCGTCGATCACGAGATGCGCATAGCCAAGAGGCTTCCCAATTCACGCGGGGTTGCATCCAAGGGGTCGGCATACCGCCTTCCTCTAAACCCGCTTTTGCGCTGCGCGCTGACCCAAGGTCGCGTGAGCTGCATTATGCATATTTGTGAGATTAACATGTCATTTTTTGAAGAACTGGGCCTTGCCCAGCCCATCCTGAAGGCGCTTGCCGAATCGGGATATGATACCCCCACCCCGATCCAGATGCAGTCGATCCCGTCCTTGCTGCAAGGCCGCGATCTGTGCGGCATCGCGCAAACCGGCACCGGCAAGACTGCGGCATTTGCGCTGCCGTCGCTGCACCGTTTCGCCACCGACATCAAACCGCGCAAAGCCAATAGCTGCCGTATGCTGGTGCTGTCGCCTACCCGCGAATTGGCCGCGCAGATTGCCGACAAATTCCGTGATTACGGCAAATATCTGGGCTTGACCTTCCAATGCGTATTCGGCGGCATGCCGATTTTCTCGCAAAAGAAAAAACTGTCTGTCGGCGTTGATATTCTTGTCGCCACACCCGGCCGTT